>CANGKD010000044.1 GCA_947454495.1 Actinomycetota bacterium | reverse complement strand
TCATCACGCCACCGAGGAACGGGATGAGCCCTCGCATGAGGAAGTGCCGCGCACTGCGGAACAACGTCTTTCGGAAGAACCACGTCGCCGCGAATCCCGTCATGCCGTAGTACACCGCGATCAGCAGACCGATCGAACCAATCAATGCGAGCAAGAGGTTCGGGCTCACCAGCGTAAACAGCAGGTAGAACGCCGCGGAGATGATTCCCATGCCCCAAGTTGCCCAGGTGGGCGTGAGGAACTTCGGGTGGATCTTGGTGAAGTGACTCGGCAGCGCCTTGAACGCCGCCATCGAAAGTGCGGCGCGCGCGGTCGGCAGAATCGTGGTCTGCGTCGACGCCGCGGCCGAAGTCAGAATCGAGGCGGCCAGCAACATCATCATGATGTGTCCGAGGATGCTGTCGCCGAAGAGTGCCGGGCCGATTGCCGCGAAGATGTCCCCCGCATTGTCGGCGTTACCCAGTCCGATGCCCGTGTCGCCCACGCCAGCAAAGGCAACCGAACCAACGGTGACGAGCAGGTACGTCACGAGCAGGAGCAGCGTGCTGATAACCGCGGCACGACCCGGGGTCTTCTCCGGGTCAGCGGTTTCTTCGTTGATGGCCACCGCGGTGTCCCAGCCCCAGTAGATGAACAGGGCAGTGAGAATCGCGGGCGCTATGGCCGTGGAGAAATCAAGCGTGAACGGGTTGAACCAGCTCCAGTCTGGCAACGTGCTTCCGTCGACACCCGTGCCCGTGTAGACGCGCACCAACGCAACAATGGCGAACGCCAGCAGAATGACGATTTCAATGCTGAGCAGCGCGTACTGCAACTTGGCCGAGATCTCGATGCCGCGGTAGCAAATCCACGTCATGAGTGCGATCCAAATCAAGCCCGCCGTCGTCGACCAGAAAACGTCGCCCGAGATGGCAGAAATGTCAGGGTTCGCAAAAAGCTCACCGACGAACGTGAACGAATATGAACCGGCAATCTGGGCGAGGTTTGCCATGACGACGATGTCGGCGGCCATGAGAGCCCATCCGCCCATCCATCCCGTGCGCGATCCGAAGGCACGCGCCGACCACGTGAACGTGGTGCCACAGTCGGGCTCGACGCGGTTCAACTCTTTGTATGCCACCGAGATAAAGAGCATCGGAACGAAAGCAAGGATGATGATGCCGGGTGCTTGAAAACCGACGAGTGCCTCGCCGCCAAGAACGATAAACCCGAGTGCCGCCGCGAGCGAGTACGCCGGCGCAGTGGATGCCATGCCGACGACGACGCTCGAGAGCAAGCCAAGCGCTCCCGTCTTGAGGCCTTTTTGACCGGCGAGATTCGCGGCGGGTGGGGATGTTGTCGACATAACTAAATGCCTCTCACTTTCGTTGTGGTGACAGCCCGACGGGCTCGAGTTTTGCAACGTTGCAAAACTCCACGCCCCACTTAACCCCCTCGGCGCGTGTTTGTCATCATCGAAAAACCATTCCGTCCAGGAATTAACACGATCGTCATGCGGTGCGCATCGCGCCACCTGTCCGAGGTGGTGTTTGTGTCATCGTGACACTAAGATGGTCATGACTTAGAGTCAAAAATACTCTTACGTGGTCGCGACGAGAAGATGGGAGACGAATGACATGACAACACTCGACGACCGTCCCTCCATCGCCGTGTCCACGGTTATTTTCACGCTGCAACCCAACGAATCCGGCGAGCCGGAGTTGCGCATCCCTCTGGTTCGACGAATTCGCGAACCATTCGCCGACCTGTGGGCGCTGCCGGGTGGCCCGCTTGCGCAAACCGAAGACCTCGCGGATTCCGCAAGTCGCACGCTGCGTGAAACCACCGGCCTCGAACCGCGCTATCTCGAGCAGCTCTACGCGTTCGGCGACCCCGCGCGCTCCCCCGGCGAGCGCGTTGTCTCGATTGTCTACTGGGCTCTCGTGGGTGGCGATGAGGCAGGACAAGTTTTTGATTCCGAGAACGTGGCGTGGTTTCGAGCGGATGATTTGCCCGAGCTTGCCTTCGATCACAACCTCATCGTCGACTACGCCCTCTGGCGCCTACGCACGAAGCTCGAGTACAGCCGCATCGCGCACGGGTTCTTGGGCGACACATTTACTCTCGCCCAACTGCGCGAGGTGTACGAGGTCATTCTGCAGCGCCCGATCGACCCCGGTAATTTTCGCCGCACGATGGAAGCCTCGGGCACCGTGGTTGCCACCGGCGAGCGCCTCACGGGAACTCCCCACCGCCCTCCGCAGTTGTATCGGTACAACGCCGAACCCACTGCCTCAAACGAATTTGACCTTGGCCCGCTCTCGCACCGTGTGCTCACCGCAAAGGAATCCGCATGACCACCGCATCAGTAAACGACCGCATTCAACTCATCGTGAGTGGCGCGTCGAACGAAGAAACCTGCAGCCCGTCGCTCGCGAAGGGTCCGTGGGAGTTTGACAAGGGTGCCCCGTCGTACGGTCCGGGAGCCTCGATGGGAGACGTGATTCCCACGGGGTCCCCGGTGCAGGGTGGCCTACCCGAGCAGTACAAGGTCGCGTCTAATGAGGAGCTGCACGCGCGCATCCGTGCCGCTAAAGAAACACTCGGTGACCGGCTCGTCATCTTGGGGCACTTCTACCAGCGTGACGAGATTGTGCAGCACGCCGACTACCTCGGTGACTCTTTTCAATTGGCGCGAGCCGCGGCCGATCGGGCCGACGCCGACTACATCGTGTTTTGTGGCGTGCACTTCATGGCCGAGACGGCCGACATTCTCTCGCGCCCGAACCAGCAGGTGATCTTGCCGAATCTGGCGGCCGGATGCTCAATGGCGGACATGGCCGACATCGAGTCGGTCACCGCATGCTGGGAGGAGCTCACGGCGCTCTACGGCACAGAGCCTGACGCCAGCGGCAAGGTGCCCGTGATTCCCGTGACGTACATGAACTCGTCGGCAGCACTCAAAGGATTCTGCGGAGAGAACGGCGGCATCGTGTGCACGTCGTCGAACGCGGCCACCGTGTTGGACTGGGCCTTCGAACGCGCGCACCGCGTGCTGTTTTTTCCCGACCAGCACCTCGGTCGCAACACCGCAAAGGCAATGGGCGTCTCGGTCGACGAGATGCCGCTCTGGCATGGGCGCAAGGCCCTCGGTGGCAACACCACTCAAGAGCTCCTCGATGCCAAGGTCATCTTGTGGAACGGTTTTTGCTCAGTGCACAAGAGATTTACCGTTGACCAGATCGAGAAGGCGCGAGTTGACTTCCCCGGTGTGCGCGTGATTGTGCATCCGGAATGCCCGATGCCGGTGGTCGATGCGGCCGATGAATCCGGATCGACCGACTACATTCGCAAGGCCGTTGAGGGCGCGAGCGAGCCGACCACGTTCGCGATCGGAACCGAAATCAACATGGTTTCGCGGCTGGCGGCGGAGCATCCGCAACACACCATCTTTTGTCTCGACCCCGTGGTGTGCCCGTGCTCGACGATGTATCGAATTCACCCCGGCTACCTGGCGTGGGTCCTCGAGCGCCTCGTCGCTGGCGAGGTTGTCAACCAGATTTCGGTCTCGGCCGACGTGGCCGAGCCGGCCCGCGTCGCGCTCGAACGCATGCTCGCGGCGAAGCCGGTCTAGCCAATGAAACACGTGGTCGTCATCGGCAGCGGGATCGCCGGACTCATCGCCGCCGTCGAAGCGGCGCGCACGCATCGGGTCACGCTGCTGACCAAGTCGACCCTCGGCGAGAGCAACACGCACTATGCCCAGGGTGGCATCGCCGCGGTGACCTCGACCGACGACAGCATCGCGTCGCACATCGCCGACACGATTGATGCGGGCAACGGTTTGTGTTGGCCACCGGCCGTCGAGGTGCTGTGTTCCGAGGGCCCCCAACGCATTGCCGACCTCGTGAGCTTTGGTGTCGACTTCGACCAGTCAGCCGGCGAGTTTGCTCGCGGCCTCGAGGCGGCACACTCGCACGCGCGCATTTTGCACGCGGGAGGCGATGCCACGGGTGCCGGAATCAGCGCGGCCCTCGTTGCCGCCGTGAAGGCCCGTGTGTCCGACGTGCGCGAGTACGACTTCGTCGTCAAGCTGCTCACCGACGAAGTGGCCGACACCGATCGACGTATCGTGCGCGGAGTGCGTTTGCTCAGTTCGACGGGGACCCACGACATCGAAGCCGACGCGGTCATCTTGGCCTCAGGCGGTGCCGGTCAGCTTTATCGCCACACGACCAACCCGGCCGTCACCACCGGTGACGGTATCGCCCTCGCGTTCCGCGCCGGAGCCGTGCTCGCCGACGTCGAGTTCTACCAGTTTCACCCCACCGCGCTCGCAGTGCCGGGCTCGTTCCTCATCTCGGAGGCCGTGCGCGGCGAAGGTGCGGTTCTCATTAACGACGCCGGCGAACGCTTCATGATGACGGTGGATGACCGGGCCGAACTTGCTCCGCGCGACGTCGTCGCCCGCGCGATTCAGCGCGAGATGATGGCGCAAGGTGGGCAACCGGTGTTGCTCGATGCAACGGCACTCGGGGCCGACTTTCTCGCACAACGCTTCCCCAGCATCAACGCCGCCTGCGCACGATACGGCCTTGACTGGGCGCGCAACCCGATTCCCGTCACGCCCGCCGCTCACTACTGGATGGGAGGTGTCGCGACCGACACCGTGGGTCGCACGTCGGTCGAGGGTCTCTTCGCCGTGGGAGAAGTCGCCTGCACCGGAACCCACGGCGCCAACCGGCTCGCCTCAAATTCGCTGCTCGAATCCGTGGTCTTTTCACATCGCGCCGTCGCCGCGCTCGACGAACCGTGGCCGAGCGACCCCCCGAGCGTGCGCTGGGTTGACCAACCACCGCTGGCCCACCTGCGCATTGCCGAGCCCGGCAAAGAGAAATCGCGCGAGACCGAGGTGGTCGACCGCATCGAACTGCAGACTCTCATGTGGGACAACGTGGGACTCGCGCGAGACGCCGCCGGTCTCCAAGCTGCCCGCGAGCGAATCGCGGGTTGGCGTCCCGCAAAAAAGAAGCACCGCATGTTCCCCGACTGGGAAGACGCCAACCTGCTCTTACTCAGTCGCGCCGTGACAGAAGCGGCACTGGCACGTGAAGAATCGCGCGGCGCACACTATCGACTCGACTTCCCCGACACCGCGCCCGGCTCGGCGCGCCCCATCGTGCTTGTCCAGAAGGGTGACTAATGCTTACTCCCGCACTCGTTGACGACGTCGTCGGCGCTGCCCTGCGTGAAGACGCACCCTGGGGTGACGTGACGAGCGAATATCTGATTCCTGCCGATGCCACTGCCGTCGCAACGCTGTCGGCGCGTGAACCCGGAGTGTTCGCCGGTCGCGCCGCGTTCGAGGCAGCGTTCCGACTCACCGACGCGCGCATCACAGTTGAGTGGCGTCTAGCTGAGGGTGCGCGATTCGCTGCGGGCGACGAACTCGCGCGCGTGAGCGGGCCGGCGCGGGGCATCCTGACGGGTGAACGCATTGCGCTCAACTTCTCGCAACGAATGTCGGGAATCGCAACGCTGACGTCCGAATATGTTGCGCTCATCGCGGGTACGAACGCGGTCATCGCGGATACACGCAAGACCACTCCCGGCCTGCGCGCGTTCGAGCGGCACGCGGTGACGTGCGGTGGTGGCCACAATCACCGCTTCAGCCTCTCGGATGCGGTGATGGCAAAAGACAACCACCTCGCGGTGCTGACCGCCGGCGGAAAAGATCTCACCGTCGAACTCGCCCGAGTTCGAGCAGAACTGCCGCACACGATGAAGCTTGAAGTCGAGGTCGATCGCCTCGATCAAATCGAACCCGTCGTGGCCGCGGGCGTCGACATCGTGATGCTCGACAACTTTTCGATCAGCGACCTGAAAACAGGAGTGGCCTTCATCGCGGGACGTTCGCTTGTTGAAGCCAGCGGTGGCGTGAATCGCGAAACGGTTCGCCAGATTGCCGAAACCGGTGTCGACGTCATCTCGGTCGGTGCGCTGACGCACAGCGCACGCGCACTCGACCTCGGTCTCGACGTGGTGATTGACGCGCGCTGAACATGATCTACCTCGACCACGCGGCAACCACGCCTGTCTTTCCGGGTGCGCTCGAATCGGCGTGGCCGTGGCTGACCACCGAGTTCGGTAACCCGAGTAGCACGCACGAACTGGGCTTGCGAGCATCCGCCGCATTGCAGGATGCGCGCCGAACCCTGGCCACCTGGCTCGAGGTCTCGGCGCACGAGGTGGTTTTCACCTCGGGCGGCACCGAGGGCAACAACTTGTGCGTGGTGGGTCTCGCGTTGGCGCATCCGCGTGGGCGACACGTGGTGAGCGCGCGCACCGAGCACGAGGCGGCGTTGGCGTCGATTGAGTTTCTCGTGCGGGTGCACGGGTTTGACGTCACGTGGCTCGCCGTTGACGAATCCGGGCGCATTGATCTGGCTGATCTCGACCAGGCGCTTCGAGCCGACACCACTCTGGTCACGCTCATGCACGCCAATAACGAGACCGGAACGATTCACCCGATTGCCGAGATTGCGCACCGGGCTCACGCCGTCGGCGCGCTCATGCACACCGATGCGGTGCAGTCGGCGGCCTGGCTGGACATTCGCCCCAGCGTGCTCGACGTGGACGCGTTGACCGTGTCGGGACACAAACTCGGTGCCCCGAAAGGCTCGGGTGCGGTCTTTGTGCGGCGCGGCCTTGCAATCGAGCCGCTGTTGCACGGTGGTGGGCAAGAGGACAACCGGCGCTCAGGAACCGAAAACGTCGCGTGGGCGGTCGCATTGGCGACGGCCGTATCGCGGGCGGTTCCGGCGGGTCCCGAACGCGGGGCCGAGTGCGCACGCGTTGCGGCTCTGCGCGATGCGCTCGTGCGCGATGTGTGTGCCGCGGTGCCCGAAGCGCACATCTCTGGTGACCCTCAAGCACACCTGCCGTCCATTGCGGGCTTCACGTTCATCGGCATCAACGGCGAATCGATTCTGCTCGAGCTCGAGTCACACGGCGTGATTGTGTCGAGTGGCGCCGCCTGTGCGGCCGGCAAGGATGAACCGTCTCACGTGCTCATCGCGTGCGGCTTTACTCCGGACGTTGCGCGAACGGCCGTGCGCGTGAGTCTCGCGCACACGACGACAAACGAAGATATTGCCGTTGCCACGCGCACGCTCATCGAGGCGGCAAACCGAGTTCGAGGTTTGCGGGCGTGACGCCAGCGTCTCACTCCAGCGCGTAGTCTGAAATCTTCCCGTTCGAGCGAAGAGGTTTACCGTGCGACGACTTACTCAGTCCATCATTCGTCACCCCTTGGCGACTCTGCTGACGTTCTTGGCTCTCGTCGGACTCTCTGCTATCGGTGGACTTCAGGTTTTTCCCGCCTTGCAGTCGAGCGGGTACAACGATCCGCACAGTGAGTCGACGCGCGCGTTCAACATTCTCAAAGAAGACTTCGGCGACCACCCGGCCGAATTGGCGATCATCCTCGATTTTCATCGCAGTGTCGATGACCCGAGCTCCGAGAGCGCGACGGAAGCCATTGTGAGCAAGATCGAGGCTCTCGACGGAATCGATCATGTCGACACCTATTACTCCATGGGTCGACTGGACTCACTCAAGAGCACCGACGGCGAGGCCGCCTACGTGTTCGTGACTTACGTCGACACCGCTCCCGCATCGCGCAGCACCGAGACGAAGCTGATCGAGACCACCCTCGGATCGCAGATTGACGGTGTGGATGTGTATTACACGGGAGTCGCCGCTATGGCCGTCGCCCTGAACGAATCCATTAGCCAAGACCTCGCGCTCGCCGAAAGCATTGCGATTCCTCTGAGCCTGATTTTGCTCGTCTTCGTCTTCGGTTCGGTTGTCGCCGCCGGTCTGCCACTCATCGTCGGCGGGCTGGGCATTCTGGGCAGTTTCTTCTTTATTTGG
The DNA here is from genome assembly GCA_947454495.1 of Actinomycetota bacterium. Classification (GTDB taxonomy): domain Bacteria; phylum Actinomycetota; class Actinomycetes; order Actinomycetales; family Microbacteriaceae; genus RFQD01. The sequence goes on along the minus strand of CANGKD010000044.1, from coordinate 5,120 downwards.
CTCGCAACACTCTCAACCGACGTCTCCGTCTTTGCCTTGAACCTGCTCACCGGAATGGGACTGGGGTTGGGCATCGACTACTCACTCCTGATCGTCAATCGCTTCCGCGAGGAACGCGCGCTCGGTAAACCCGTGAACGATGCGGTCGCCGCAACCATGGCGACGGCGGGGAGAACGGTCCTCTTCTCCGGCCTGACGGTGGCCGTCGTCACGGCGTCGATGATTGTTTTTCCGCAGTATTTCTTGCGCTCATTTGCCTACGCGGGCATCGCGGTCGTGGGCATGGCCGTCGCTGGCGCACTCATCGCCCTGCCCGCCGTGCTCACTCTGCTCGGTGACCGAGTGAATTCGTTGCGCCTCATTCGAGTGACGAAACCCAAGACCGACAACGGTGCGTGGGCTCGCGTGTCGCGGTTCGTGATGAAGAACGCGGTGCTCGTGCTCGTTGTCACACTTGCCGCGCTGGGCGGTCTCATTGCATTGGGGAGCTCGGCAAAGTTCGGTTTGGTCGACGAGCGCATCCTGCCTGCGTCGGCACCGATTGCGGTGGCGAGCGAGATTCAGCGCGATCGTTTCGACGGTCAAGAAGCGAAGCCCGTCTCGATCATTGTCGAGGGAGCACGCGATGCCGACCTCGCGACCTATGTCGAGAAACTCAGCAAGGTCGATCACATCGTGCGCGTGCAGAGTGCACTCGGCATCACGGTTGACGGCACAACCGATCCTCGACCGGCCAGCATGTTCGCGAGCTACGACATCGGGGATTCGCAACGCATCATTGCAATCCACGACGTCGAGGCACGCTCGAGTGACGGGGTCACCCTTACCGAGAACGTGCGGGCTCTCAACCCGCCCTTCACTGTGCTCGTCGGCGGCATCGCCGCTGACTACGCGGACTCCCTCAGCGGCATCGCCGAGAAGCTGCCGTGGGTTATCGCGTGGATTGCGATAAGCACCTTCATTTTGCTGTTCTTGTTCACGGGTAGCGTCATCCTGCCCATCAAGGCCGTGCTCCTCAACCTCATTTCGTTGCTCGCCACGCTCGGCCTTCTCACGTGGGTGTTCCTCGACGGAAACGGGCGGGAGTTGCTCGGTGGATTCACCATCACGGGCTCGATCGACGCGTCGATGTTCATTCTCATCGCCGTTGTCACTTTCGGCTTATCGATGGACTACGAGCTCTTCCTGCTCAGCCGGATCAAGGAGCAACACGAACTCGGCATGAACACCACCGACTCCGTTGCGATTGGTCTGCAACGCAGCGGTCGCATCATCACCGCTGCTGCCCTGGTATTGGCGGCCAACTTCTTGCCGTTCGTCACGTCGGGTGTGAGCACCGTGAAGATGCTCGGGCTCGGCATTGCGTTTGCGATTCTGCTGGATGCAACGGTCGTGCGCGCATTGCTCGTGCCGGCGCTCATGAAACTCTTCGGTGACGCCAACTGGTGGGCACCGCGGTGGATGAAGAAAATTGCCGACAAAGCGGGCCTCGCACACTAGATTCGCCGTGCCCCATCCCGCGACATCCGGGTGCGCGGATGTTCTTTGCGTCCCCAAGCCACCCGTATCGTGTTCCGTGCAAAAGAACAGGTATTCTAGGGCTAGGTTTTCGCCACGAAAGGTCATCATGGTTCAGCTCTCTTCGCTCTTTCCGTCGCTTTCGAAGAAGTCGACATCGCTTTATGGTCACAGCCTCGGCAAGGGTGTTCAGGCATCCTGGGATTCCTACATGCAGGAATGTCAAGCCGCCTACGTCGCCGGCAAGGCCGACCCCACGGCGGCAAAGACTGCTGCCGAAATCCACGAGCTCGGTATGGCAAACCTCGGCATTCACGGCAAGCCAGCGACAGGCAAGAAGGTCGCTCAGGCGTTCACCAAACTGGGACAGTCGGGCACCGGCGTGTACCTGCCCCGTGAAGAATGCGGAGTCTTCGCGAAGGACATTTATGACGTTCTCGAGACCGTTTCGCCCGTTGTCGAGGCCTACTACGGTTCGTACTTCCAGCCCTACTGGATTTCACTCCAGCAGAACCAGCCTGGCACCGTTGAGGCCTCATCATCCTTCGGATGGCACATCGACGACAACCCCCGTCAGCTGATGAAGATCTTCATTTATTGGAATGACGTCGCTGAGTCGAACGGCGCGTTCCGTGCCTTTACCTACCCGGTCTCGAAAGAACTGCTGGCCGCCGGCTTCAAGTCATGGTCTGAGAAGCTTCGCACCGAGCACCAAGAGATGGTGAACACGCGCCTGGCCGAGCGTCCGTCCGACCTCAAGGTACTCGAGGGCAAGGCCGGCACCGTGCTGATGTTCGACAACAACCTTGTGCACAAGGGAACCCCTCCGCGCGAAGGAATGCGCCAACTTGCGCAAATCGAGATCTACCCGTCGATGACGAAGCTCGTTCCCGGACAGGTTGAGCTCGCGCTGACGCGACCCATGGTGCGCGACTACCCCGCTGACCCGCGCGTCAACGACCTGTCGGGCATCCAGCTTCTCTAACTTGCTATGCGGGACAAGTACTCGTCAAGCGAGTCGAAGTAACTCTCCATACCCGCTTTGGTTTGCGGAATCTGCTCCTCCGGCATGTCACCAAACTGTGTAAACCGCACCCACGCCCCTGACTCGCGCTTTTCGAAGTCAATCTGAATCAGGTGATGCGGAGTGGTTTCGTCACGGGCCGCAAAGTCGCCCGCATCCTGCGTGTAATGAAGTGTGTGGATGAGCTGACGATGCATCTCGACAGCGGAGTAACGCCCAAAGAAGTACGCGTTGAATCCGTATTCAGGAACGGCCACCGCAACGGTCCACCAGCCGTTGACCGACGGGTCCGAGGTGACCGACCCGGGGACAACGTCGAGGGCCGTGGGGTGGTACCAGTCTTCGAGCGCATCAGCATCGACCCAGGCGTCCCACAGTCGATCCATGGTCACCGGATACTCGCGTTCGACGGCGTAAAGAAAATTACTCACGAAACGTCAGTTTAGGGTCGACACGCTAGCCGAGGTCTTGACCAACTCGACTAGGTAGTTCGCGTGCTGAGCAAGAACCATGTCACCGAGTTGCTTTGCTTCGTCGCTCTCAGCTGATGGGGCGTGAGAACCGGCCGCCCATACCGCCGCACCGAGGGTTGACATCGCGATTGTGGAAGAAAGTGTCACGAGTTTCATATCCGTCATGTAGGTCGCAACGTCGAGGTTGTCCTCGTCGATGTGCATCGGCGAAACTGTTCCCGACTGAACGTCTGAAACTAACTGGGACAGTCGTGCCATGTTCGCGTTGAACTTTGCCGTGATCCGCTTCCGAAAGAGCACCGTGAACTCGACCGGGTCTTCCAGCGCGAGTGTCGGGTAATTCAATACGACCGCCCACCCCGCAACAGACACGGCGAACGAAATCTGTGTCGTGATCCAGGCACGCAAGCGGGACTCCGGGTCACGCGGGGCTTCTTCGACAGCGAGAGACATCGCATCCATGTACTTGCAATAGACAAGGTACGCCGCTTCAGAGATAAGGCCGTTTCGTGAGCCGAAGTAGTGATTGATCATCGCCACTGTGACGCCAAGCCGTCGAGCTATGGATGCGTGACTGAAGCCGCCCGGCCCGACGCGGCCGAACTCGTCAATCGTGAGAAACAGAAACTTGTCGCGCGACGTGGGAGACGGATCGCCGCAGAGGTCACGCCAGAATTCTGGTCCCAATTCCTCGTCGAGGGGAAACCGAGCTGAACGTCGTGCCACGGCAATCCCCTTTCGTCTTGAGCCTTTTACCCTGCCCTCATGCTACCCCTGCATCAACTTCGCGCCGGGTAATGATTGGACTGTCGTTCCAGTCGATTCGTGACCGGGCATCCGGCGGAAAATATGCAGAAAAAACACAGCGGGGCGGGAGAATCGTCTCCCGCCCCGCCGAATTACTTTGTTTGCGAACTACTGCTTTCGCGTCACCACAGCGCCGAGTCGGCGGCGGTAGGCGATCACGAGAACCACACCGAGGGCGAGGATGCCCATGGCAACCACACCCGTCGCAGTTGCCTGCGACTGGTCAACGCCCGTGTTGGCGAGCTTGGGTGCAGGAGGTGCCTGGTCGGAAACGACGATAGTCGCAATCCAGTAGGAGTCTTCGCAGATCGTGTCACCGTCGTAGAGGTCGAGACACGTTGTGTAGGTGCCCTTCGAGCCTGCTGCCGGCGTGCCCTTGAACTTCAGCAACGGCGCCACTCCGCCACCCGGCGAGTACGTTTCGTCAACGGTCACGCCGGCGGGAAGACCCGTAATTCCGGCGCCACATCGACCAGCAGCGTCGTAGGTCACTTCAGACCAACCTGACGTAGACCCGTCGAAACTTCCGGTCATGGTCGGGTACGTGTACGGCGTTGCCTCCAAGGTTGCTGAATCGTAGGTTTCATAGAGGGTGACGTCGACGGTACCTGCACCGTGCGGAGGCAAGACATGCACGCTGACCTCGAACGCCGGGGTCGAAACCGGAGTTAGTGCGGCGCAGGGGTCCGAGTAGAGCTTGAGGCGGAATTCATCGGGAGCACCGGAGGTCGTTGAACGACCGTTCCAGAACGACTTGGTACCGAGGTCTCCACTGATGTCACCACTCGCGGTGTAGGCCATGTTCGGCGTCACGCTCCCGGGGTTGTACGACTCAATGCAACCTGACCAGTCAGTGCCGGTCGACGAAATCGTGAAGGTTTCGAGACTAGCCACAGACGACTTGTCGACGGTGAGTGCGGTGATGGTTCCGGCGGCGAAAGCGGGCGACGCGACCCCGACGCTCAGCGCGCCGACAACGGTGGCCAAGGCCAACCCGATGCTCAGTTTTTTCATGGATTTTCCTTATGCTTTTGGGAAGTTTGGTGTGCTGAAGCGCACACTAACAACGTAATGGTATCCGAATTGAATAGTTTTTGCTTACTTCAGCGCGAATGCGTGGGGCGCAAATCGAGCGATCCTCGACACAAGAACGCAACTACCCAATAATTGAGGCTCACGCAGACACTCAACGAATAAGGAAATCCCATGAAGCCAACCTTGGGCGATCGGCTCAAATATTCCTTCGACAAATTGATGTCCAAGGGATTGCCCGCACTTATTGGCTTGCTCGCCATCGT
>CANGKD010000043.1 GCA_947454495.1 Actinomycetota bacterium | reverse complement strand
TTAACCATGTCGCTTGTCGGGGTGAATCCCAATGCGGTCAGTGCGAACAACACGTTGCAGTTGACAATGGCGTCGTCCGTACTCGCAAAGCTCCAGAATTCGGCGAGCGCGTCACTCGACGGATGCCACGTGCGAAACGGACCACTCGGTGTGCGCCAATACGAGAGCAAGAGGTCGACGTCGGCAGCCGAGGTGGCATCAGGGCAATACCGCGCCAGGGCGGCCAGCGAACAGGCCGTGTCGTCTGCATCGTCGGGAACACCCAGTTCGGCGTCGAAGAACCAATGTCCGGACTCATTCCGACACGATTGGAGAAAATCTGTCGCTCGGGTCACGACATCGCGCGGCAACCAATCTCCAACAGACAGCAAGACCGCACTCGTGGAAAACAAGCCGTGAGCGGATGCGGGATCCGTGCCCTCGACTCGACACGTCATATCCCAACTTCCGGAAGGCAACGCGGAGTCAACGAGAAAGGCAAGACCGGCGTCGACGGATTTGCGAACTGCGTCTGCGTCAGGCTCGCTTTCGCCCACGGCACGAACGTCTGTCACTTGCGAACTCCCACTGGCCTCGTCGTAGGCATTGAATGAAGCGCTTCTAAACTAATCCAAATAAACCAACCGTGGCGGGGCATACGCGGATCGAGCATGCACCGCAATCGGCTCCGCTTCTCAGGAGAAGTTCTCGGCACCGAGATGGCGGCGAAGAACCTCATCAAATGAGGCCTCGGTTTCGACGATGCGGTCGAGCACGTCGGCGGACCGCTCGATTGCGTCGCGAATCCGGGTCGACATCGGTGAACTGACGCGAGATCGTTTCGGAACGGTGACCCCCACGCGTTCGAGATTGGCATCAATCTGTGCGGTGGGAATCGCGAGGAGTCGACCGGACGCGAGGGCTCGAGCCAGCACGGAAGGCTCACCAAAGACGTCGCGCAGCATGAACGGGAACCCCGCGGCATGGAGTACCTGCGCATCGAACCACAGGGCCCCATCGATTCGGCCGTCGGCGTCGAGATAGTGGAGGGAATCCTCACGATAAAACTCGAGGTTCGCCTGGAGACGGGCCGCGTCGGGACGTCGGTCGATGTCGGGATAGACCTGCTCAATCGGCAAGCCGGCGTTGTGCACTTGTTCCCAATAGTCGCGGAAATACGAAACCGCTCGCGCTTTGGCCGGCCGAACAGTCGTGACCATCCTCGCCCGGTGACCGCGAGACGAGATTGACTTTGCCAACCACTCGGCGAGGCGGTACGTGACGTGGCTGGTGTTGACAAACAGGCCCCGTCCCGGGAGTTCGGCTTCGAAGGACGCGGGAATCATGAGGTCAAAGACGTGGCCGGGCGGGCAATCCGTGCTCCCGCACCCGCATCGAAGCTCGAGACCACGGTGTGGCTCGGGAAACTGCACGAAGGTCCAGAGGTGGGTGCGCACCATGGCGTCACTCAGCGAGGAGCCGCCTGACTTTGCGAGGTGCAGATAAACGAAGATTTCTCTCGCCGATTTCGCGGCGTCGCGCACCCGGACGACGCCCGGCTTCCAGAACTCTTGGTAAGGCGTGAGGCGCACGGAACCAGATTAGCCAGCTGGGCCAACTCACGTGCGTCGAGTTTTCTCCTGCTAGGACCCGGGAGTCTCTAGTCTCACTGTGTGACTTATCTGCCTACGCTTCTCGGCACCCTGAGGTTGATTGGGCTCTCTCCACTCGGAGATTCCCCGATTGATCCTTCTCGCAACGTCGTTCAGGGTGGGCCGGCCGCCGCCATCAATGACATCGTGACCGTAGTAAATGCCCGGACAGTGATCGAAGTTGGGTCGTGGGAGGGGCGTTCGGCGGTGATGTGGGGTCGTGAACTTTCCGCGCGCGGCGACGATTGGCTACTGATTTGCGTCGACACCTGGCTGGGTTCGGTCGAAATGTGGGAGCGGGAATCTGGGGATTGGTCTCGCGAAAAGCTGGTCATCGCGGACGGATACCCGACCGTCTTTACAACGTTTGCGTCCAACGTGCGACGAGCCGGATTAGGCAAACACACGGTCGCTCTCCCGATTGACAGTGCCCAAGGACTCGAACTCTTGAAACGCCACGACGTCGTGGCCGACGTTATCTATGTTGACGCCGCCCATGACTTCGTGAATGCACTTCGTGACATCCGACGCGCACTCGCGCTGCTGGATTCGACAAATCCACGTTCACTCGTTCTCTGCGATGACTACATGGCGCAGTGGCCGGGCGTGCGCGAAGCCATTCACGTGAGCGCACGGGAGGCCAACTCCAGAATTTTCGTGAAGGATGCCCAAGCAGCGCTCATTCGGGAGTCCGCAACGACCATCGTCGACGAGCTGGAGAAGCGGGGCTGGAGCGAGTCTCTCCTCGACGCCGAGCACGGTGACGCCATCGGCGACGGCGACGGCGACGGCGACGGCGACGGCACAATCAACCGACTCACGCGAGAACTTCGGGACAGGCACGAAACAACAATGCGCATCGAATCGAAGCTCCGCGCCACGCGGCAGGAACTCCTCGAGGTCAAAGCCGATCGGCGTCAGCTTCGCGAACGCCTCGCCCACCGACGCGCCAAAGGTCACGACGGGTCACACACCGCCGCCACGCAATCCCGAGACGCCCGACAGGAACTGAGGCAGGTTCGCTCCGAGCTGGACGCCCTGAAAAGAAGCCGGTCGTGGCGAATCACGGCGTGGCTGCGCAGACTCAACGCGATTTCACGATGGCGCCGACAAAGCTAATGTGCTGACCATGAAGTTTCTTCTCAACGTGATTGATTCGCGCACGGGATACGCAACGTCTCAAGAAATGGCCGACATCACCGCGTTCAACAACGGCGTTCGCGATCAGGGAAACTTTGTGCTCGCCGCGGGTCTCTCCGCGCCGGAGGAATCTCGTGTCTTCGATGCGAACGGTTCCGAAGAGCCAACTCCAGAACGGGTCGGCGCGTCAACGGATTTCGCGTCGAGCTCCGCCCCGCATCCATACGTCTCAGGTTTCTGGATTCTCGAGTGCGACGATGCCGAATCCGCGGCACAGCTCGCTTCTCAGGCGGCACGCGCGTGTGCGCGACGGGTTGAATTACGCCCATTTCTGGATTAGTTCGCCGGCCCGCGTTCGCCCGGCTTGCTACTCTCCCCTCATGAGCGTCTCATTCGAAACCGTCATTATTCGCGAAGGAAACCACGCGTCGATTGAGATTCCGGAATCGGTACTCGAAGAGCTCGGTGCGAACAAGCGTGCGCCACTCGCTGTCACCATCAACTCGCACACGTATCGCAGCACGGCCGTCGGGGTAGCCGGGGGATGCCGAGTCGTGTTTCCGCAACGTGAGCGCGAGCTCGCCGGTGTCAGCGAGGGTCTCATCACCGTGCACCTGCAACTCGAAACTGGCGTTCGAACGGTCGAGGTCCCCGAGGATCTAGCCGCGGCGTTGGAGACGGCCGGCCTTCGATCGACGTTCGAGGAGTGGAGTTACTCGCATCGACGCGAGTGGGCGCGTTCGGTCGCCGAAGCGAAACGCGACGAGACGAAGGAGAAGCGCATCCAGGCCGTCATTGCCGCAGTTGCGTCGACAGGGCCCGCCGTGAAGGCGCCATGATTCTGCTCGTGAATTAGGCGTCACCCTCACGCCAGCAGTACCAGGCGACGACGCTGCGGTAAGGGCTGAACTTGTCGCCATCTGATTGCAATGCAACCGCAGAAATGGGTTGGGTCAGTCCATAGATTTTTTCCCACCCACGGCGCACCCCCACATCGCCCGTGGGCCAGACATCGAGTCGACCGAGTTGACCAAGCATGAACATGTCGACGGTCCAGCGACCGACACCCCACAAGCTCGTGAGTTGTTGTGAAATCACCGCATCGTCATCGAGCTCGTGAAGCCGTTCGACATTGACCCGCTCGCTGATTGCCGCCTCCGCTAGTCCGTGGATTGTCTTGAACTTCGCACCGGATACGCCCGCTTCGCGCATTTGCGCTTGCGTGATGACGACCATGCGCTCGGGGGTTACCTCTCCGTCCACCAACGATCGAACTCGGCCAAAGATGGTGTCGGCGGCCTTCACGGAAAGTTGTTGGGAAATGACGGATTCGACGAGGGCCGCAAAATGACTCGTTTCCGGTGCCCGCTGAGCCAACGTGCAGAGGGGATGCCGACGTATGACGTTTGCTAACCGGTCATCCCGTGCTGAGAGCTCCCCCACGATGTCGGCCATTTGGTCACGGGTGAGTAGCACGCAGCAAACTTACAATTAGAGTCGTCAGATGACCACAGTTCTCCTGACCGGTGCGAGCGGCTACATCGGAAAGCACATCACCCTCCGGCTTCTGTCTGACGGCTACCACGTGCGTGCATCCGTTCGAACGGCATCAAAGGCGAACGAGGTGCGTCGGGCCGTGGCTGCCCATCTTGCTTCCAACTTTGACCTCGATAGCGCCCTGTCGTTTGTCACGCTCGACCTCGAAAGCGATGCGGGATGGGGCGAGGCCCTCACCGGCGTTGACGTGCTGATGCACAGCGCATCACCTTTTCCAATCGCATCGCCCAAGAACGAAGATGACCTCATCCGACCCGCTGTCGACGGCACACTTCGCGCGCTCGGCGCCGCTCACGCGGCGGGGGTCACGCGGGTGATTCTCACGTCGTCGGTTGCCGCCGTTTACGGCACCGAGCTTGCGTCGGGAAAGACCGAATTTGACGAAACGTCATGGAGTGACGTCACCCATCCGGTTGGCCGCATCGCTTACACCAAATCGAAGACCTTGGCCGAAAAGGCCGCGTGGGACTTTGTCGCAACGACCGCGCCGGAAATCTCTCTGACCACGGTGAACCCCGTTCTTGTGGCCGGCGCGCCGCTCGACGAGCACTTTGGGTCTTCCGTGTCGGTTGTGGAGCGCATCCTGAACAGGAAAGATCCCGTGCTGCCCGACATCTCGTTTTCCATCGTCGATGTCAAAGACGTGGCGGCGATGCACGTGCGTTCCATCACCACACCCGCATCCGTAGGTCAGCGCCTCATCGCGAGTTCTGGCGCACGAACTTTCATGCAAATTGCGCAGATTCTCAAAGCCGCCTTTCCCGGGCGCAAGTTCACGACGACGCGCGCACCGAGTGCACTGATTCGCTTTCTCGCAATCTTCGACGGAGAAATTCGTGCCGTGCTACCGTCGCTGGGCAAGCACATTGGGATCAACTCGAGCAAGGCCCAGAAGGTCTTCAAGATGACGTTCATCCCCGTTGAGACAACCCTGGTTGAAACGGCGAAATACCTCATCGACAATGGCTTCGTGAAGAGCTAAGAAAGGCTGCCGTGAACCAGTCCGCCCCACTGACCACTTGCCTGTGGTTTATCGACAACGGGCGGGAGGCTGCCGAGTTCTATGTCAGCATCTTCCCGAACAGTCGCATGGTGAGTCATTGGGTGACACCCGTCGAAACGCCCGGCAATGCTCCACAAACGGAAGTCACCGTTGACTTCGAAATCTTCGGCCAAAAGTTCATCGCTCTCAACGGTGGGCCGCAGTTCGCGCACTCAGAAGCCGTCTCGTTTGTTATCCCCTGCGCCGACCAGGCAGACGTCGACCACTACTGGAGTGTTCTCACCGCCGATGGCGGCGTCGAAAGTCAATGCGGCTGGCTGAAAGACAAGTTCGGGATTTCATGGCAGGTCGTTCCCGACGGAATGGGGGCGTACCTCGGCGGTGCCGACGCGGCCGGTCGAGCCCGCGCAACGCAGGCAATGCTCACGATGAAAAAGATTGATTTGGCTGCCATCGCGGCGGCCTATAACGATGGCTCGCCCTCAGCGGTTGGGTAAGAGCTAATGGTCTTCGTATCGCACGCGCAGAACTATGAAGACGTCGCCCTTTTCCGCGCGCTGAATGGAGTCGAACGCGGGTTCTACATTGACATCGGCGCGTTTCATCCGGAAAAGTACTCCGTCACCAAGGCGTTCTACGACCTTGGTTGGTCTGGCATCAGCGTCGAACCAAATCCGCATCTCCACCGACAGATCGCGGCAGCGCGTCCGCGCGACATCAATCTTGGCGTTGCGATTGCGAACGCTCCCGGCACGGTGCAACTCACCATCTTTGAGGATGATGCCCTCTCTACGACATCCCGTGAGACCGTCGACTCGCACGCGACGAACCACCAGGTTGTCGATGTTGTCGATGTTGAGGCAGTGTCGCTGGAGTCGGTCTGGCGCGAGCACGTTCCCGCCGGAACCGACGTGCATTTTCTCAAGATAGACATGGAGGGCGGCGAGGGTGATGTCATTCGCGGCTTCGATTGGCGGCAACGACGCCCGTGGATCTTGGTCGTGGAATCAACGAAACCCGAGACCGAAGAGGACACGTCGTTCGAGTGGGAACCCACGCTGCTCGATGCCGGGTACGCCTTGGTTTATAACGATCGCCTGAATCGTTTCTACGTGGCGACCGAACATGACGCCCTCGCATCAAAGCTGAGTCTTCCGCCCAGCGTGCACGATCGATTCATCCCCGCCGAAGTCAACACGCTGAAATCTGAAGTCGCCGTTCAAAAACAGCGTCAAGAGCAGGCGGTTGCGGAGATCTCTCGCTTGCAGGCGCAACTCGCACACGCGCAACTGGCGCTCAGCGAATCCGACGAGCGCGTGGATGCAATGGTGACGAGCACGTCGTGGCGCGTGACTCGACCCTTGCGGGCGCTGTCACGGCTAATACGACTGAGGCGGCCTACGAACGCTTCCGACTGAGTCGCGACCGCAAGCTACGCAAGGGTTGCGTGGCGCGATAGCTTCGGCTGGCGTAGATGCGCTGAAGTTCTTCACGAACTCGGGTTAGCTCGGCTCGGATTTCCTCGACGGATTGACTCGGCTCCGTGTCGGTTTCGATTGCCGTCGAACTCGGAATGGGCGACGGGTCGAGGCCGGCAACCAGCGCGAGCGCGTCCGCCAAATCGCTCAACCCACGAGTTTGCGCGAGAGCGAATGCTCGAGTGCGCTTCGTCGCGAGTGCGGTGCCGTCATCGAGTCTCAGCAAGTCACCGCGCACATAAAACGCCTGGGCCCACATCAATTGACCTGCGGGTCGTAATCGCGAGAGCGCGTGACCCGCTCCCTCGGTGACCAAAGGTGTCGACCTCCCCTCCGAACCCGCTAGCTCGCAGAAATTGACCGAGTCGAGTGTCCACAGCTCGAATCCTCGACTGCGGAGGTGCGCATCCACATCACCAAAAAGTGGCTGGTTTTCGTAGAGCGGATTGAACTCAACCTCGATCTCGACAATGAGCGTCGAATTGAGTATCTGGCGAGCACCGTGCAAGATATCGAGTTCAGACCCTTGGGTATCAAGCTTGATGAAGTCAATGTGATTCACGCCCCGATCTCGGCACCACTCATCAAGGGGCACGAGCTCAATCTCACTGACCGACTCGAGAGCCATTGCCGCGAGGGAGGGGAATCGCTCCCACATCTCTTGCATCGGACGAAGATTCGACGAGCAGTAGGCCCGGTGCGTCTCGTAGAAGGGCGCGCGTGTTCGTTCTCGCCCTAACGCCAGCGGAACGTATTCGACCCGCGGTCCCGACGTGCCGGGTGCCAGACGGCTTAATCGTTCACATTCTTCCTCGTCCGGTTCAAAGGCCAAGACGAGCGCGTCGTTTGGCAAAGCACGCCAACCGAGGTCAACTCCACCGGACGCACCAACATCAACGACGACAAGGGGCGGTGCAATTTCGGTCATGCGACGCGGTCCTCTCCGAACTTCGTGGCGTCTCGACGCTGGTGGGAGTTGACGTCGTTGAGAGGATAGCCGACCGCCAGCCTCGTGGCGTCGGTAGCATTGCTTCCCATGGCGACGTCACCCCCGATTCCCGATCATCTCCGTCGCAGAATCGAACTCACGACGTCGTGCCGTGATGCGGATGAGCTACCTCGGGTGGTCGGAGCGGGTGAGTTTTCGACGCATCTCGGTCATGAAATTCAGCTCATGCACAACGGCGTGCGCGTCGTGCGCGGCGGGTATTACGGAGAGTGGATGGCCGAGATCATCCAGCGACTGAAGGGGGTTCACGAACCCCAAGAAGAGAAGGCCGTTGCCGCCGTTTTCTCTCGACTGGCCGCGGATACCCGACCAGAAGCCCCTCTCGTCTGCGTCGAGTTGGGCTCGTTCTGGGCTTATTACAGCCTGTGGTTCCTTGACGTTTTCAACGATGGGCGCGTGGTTTGTCTCGAGCCAGACCCGAATTTCATGTCAGTCGGAGTGGCGAATTTTGCGCTCAATAATCGCACCGCGACATTTTTGTCGGGCGCCATCGGGTCTCCGGCGGGTGGCACGCTCGACTTCGTCGCAGAAAGTGACGGTGCGACACGGCCGACCAGGCTGTACACCCTGGATTCCCTGATGGGCGAGGCGAAGCTTGCGCACATCGACGTGCTTTTCGTTGACATACAGGGCGCCGAAATTGCGCTGCTCGAAAGCTCGCAAGACCTGCTCCGTTCGGGGGCGGTTCGCTTTGTCGTGGTCAGCACACATGACATGGATGCGACAGGCAGTCCGATGACTCATCGGCACGCAGAGGCGCTACTGCGCTCGGCCGGAGCACACATCGTGTGCGAACATTCGGTTTCGGAGTCAGTGAGCGCCGATGGCCTCATCGTCGCATCGTTCGACCCGGTCGACATCGACATGGCCGTTGAGATTAGTCGCGCTCGAGCCATCGACAGCTGCTATGGCGAATGGGAGCCGCGATTGCAACAAATCCTCGAGAAGCTCGAGCAAGTCGAAGCCCAACGCGAGCATGCCCGCCATCGCGCGGCGGAGGCGACTCGAGAGATTGACGAAGTGCGCGAGAAGCTCGCGGAGCAACAACATCATGTTCGCGCCCTTCGTGAGTCGACGAGTTGGCGGCTCACGGCGCCGTTGCGCTGGGTACGCGCGCGGTGGCGAAGAAGCGGAGATACTCGTTAATCGGCCGCTTGGCGACGAGCCCGAGAGTCTCGCAGCGCAGTCACGATTGCGTTCGCATCGAAATCGTCTCGGTTATCGATGAGGTGGGAGAGCCCACGTTTCTCGAGCCACAGCAGTGCCTCATCGACGTTAGATAGTCGCGCGACTGGGGGGCGATGGTCCTGCTTCGAAAACGACGGCACAAACGTTGCGCGTATCGGTTCGTGATCGAGCGCTGGAAAGCGCCCATAAAGGTCATTCCACAGCGTCTCTGGATTCGAGAAATCAAGCAACTGACTGTACGTAATCGTCGTCGTGGGCGCACCCGAGCGGCGACAGGTCTTCTCGATGCGATTGAGTTTGGTCAGCGATCGGAGCGCGTATCGGGCGAAGTCATCACCGTCGAAGGTCACTCCGATGCGTTCCGTCGGCGTGTTTGACCATGAACCGGTCTGAAGAGCTTGCGCTCGCGAAACCCAGACGGAGAGTGGATTTCGACGCAAGAATATGTGCCCGCTGGCGGTCGCCACGAAGTCTTCTAGCGACCTCTGCAGACTGACCTGTTGTGGCTGAATCTTGACGACCACGAGCCGAGTGTCCTCAAGGTCGTCAATGAACGAAAGTGCCTTCAACCGATCCGCGAAAGCGAGTCGCGCATATTCATCCCAACTAGACACTCCGGTGAGACGACGTTTTCGCACCTCGTCCGACAGGCCCAGAGAGTTCTTGTTGAATACCTCGTTGACACTCGTGACACCTTCACGGGCTGAAAGAAGGTCACAAAGGTAATTGCTGCCGGTTCGCTGTGCGGCAAACACGACAAGGAAGGGAGTCCGCACCGTCACGGCATGACACTAGTCCGAAACAAGAACGCGCGGTGGTCTGTGTCGCGCCTAACTATTGGCAGCCTGCGAGTTCGTGGTCGCGATTGCCTGCATCGCGGCGTCGAGCGCGCGTTCTTCGCTTGCATCGATTTGCTGGGTCACAACTTGGCGCCATCCGTGTGGCTCAAGCAACACGGGAACGGCGAGTGGCCCGCGGAGTCCGGACCACTCGTTGTCGAGCATCACCTGGGCTGGAATCGTCGCCCGAACGCCAGCCGACAGAAACGACACGACATCGGCGACCGCATGAGCGGTGGCCAACTCGGTCGTTCGACCCGCGGTGAAGTGCGTGAAGAAGGGCTTCACGGCAGCGCGAACATCCGGCTGTTGTTCCTGAATGAACGCGTACGCGTCGCCAACCGCGTCGCGCGTGACCAAACTCAACGCGTGATCGCGTACCGAACGAATCTCGGCGGGTAGATCGACGACACTACGGTCGGTCGTGGCGCGACCGACCAGATCGTCGAGCCGAGTTTGCTCAACGCCACGAGCGCGCACGCCACTCCACATGGGGACGAGATGATCGCCGTGCTGGCCCCACATTTCGGCATCGACTTGTGGCCGCTTGACACCGAGTTCTGCGGCGATTTCGCGTCGAAACCGAAGTGAATCGGACCACGCCGCTGCGCCAATGATGCGGTATCTCGAAACGACCTCGGCAAACAACTCGATGGCAAGTTCGACGGGATTGGACTGCACGATAACCGTGGGTTCCGCATCCATTCGGGCGACATCGGATGCGGCCTCGCTGAAGATGCGGTAATTCATGGCGGCGAGTTGCGCTCGTTCCGTGGTGTCCCGGGTGACGGTTGCACCGGCCATCATGACCACAACGTCGGCACCGCTCTGCGCGACGTCGGTGCCGACGGCAATTTTGGGTGCGCGATCGGCGAAGGCATCGAGGAGGTCCGCCCGCAGGCCCCAGAGTTCGCTCTCGTGCGCTCCGCCGGCGTGGCCGATGAGATGCAGACTGCCGTCGGGGGGCAAGATGCCACGATCGAGAAGTTGTGCCGCGACTTGGCGGCCACAACTTCCCGTCGCTCCAATGATCGCAAGCTTCACGGCTCAGTCCTTTTTCTGTTGTGGATGCCCGCACTGCAGTGGGCGGCGCGAGCCTGCCCGCGACGCTCGAAGGCTCCCAGAGAATGTCAGATGCGTCAATTCGGCGAGCGCTACGCGTCGCGCGCCAGGCGTTCCTCTCCAATCGTGTTTCCGCCGTCAACGGTGATGACTTGACCGGTGACGTAGCCCGCACCGGGGCTCGAGAGCCACACAACAGCGGACGCGACCTCCTCCGCTGTACCGCTTCGCCCGACCGGCACGAGGTGGCCTTCGGCGGCCTCGGACGCCAATTGATTACCCGTTGCGATCCAGCCCGGCGCAACGGCGTTCGCCGTGATGCCGTGGCGCGCTTCGTCGACAGCGAGACCGCGCGTGAGCCCCACCATTCCCGCCTTTGCCGCGGCATAGGCCACATCGCCACGCGTAGCCATGCTCGACCCAGAGACGCTCGTAATGTTGATAATTCGACCCCATGCGGCGTCTCGCATAAACGGCACGACGGCCTTGGTTGCATGGAACGCGGTCGTCAAGTTCATGCCGAGCGCATCGTTCCACTCGTCTGTCGTCATGTCGATGGTCCCGCGGGCCATGGCCTCGTCATCGACGGTGATCATCCCGGCGTTGTTGACCACGATGGTGGGGTGAGCCGATGCGCGTGCCAATGCCGACGTCAATTGGTCCGCGCCGGACTCGGTCTCTAATCGGCAGACAATTCCGAGTGCATCCACGCCCAATGTCGCGAGCTCGGCAACGCGTTCGTGAACACGGTCAGTGGTGCTCGTCAGGATTACTTTGGCGCCCAGCTGACCGAGCGCGCGCGAACAGGCGAAGCCGATGCCCGTGGGGCTGCCGGCGCCCGTAATGAGTGCCGTCTTCCCCTGCAACAAGAGAAAGTCGGGGAGTGCGGGGCGAGACATGGCATCAGGGTATCTGAGCCTGATGCCGTCGGTATTATTTCGCTGGATAGGGGAGATTCCGGTGATAATTTTCTTGGGCCTCGTGACGCCGCTGATTACGTATGCGGTCATCACGCTGCTGCACATCGTGATCCCTGCGCGGCGAGTGACGGGCTATGTGACCCACGACTTCACCGGTGAGGTGCTGCACTACCGCATCAACGGTCGCTATGTTCTCGTCGCCAGCATTGCGCTCTGGTTCGTGCTTGGCTACACCCACATCGTTTCATTCACGTGGTTCTACGAGACACGTGGCTGGGCCCTCCTCGGTGCGATTGTTCTCGGCCTGGCCTTCTCGCTTGCCATCGTTCTGAAATTTCCCGCCGTGCGCGGCTCTTTCCTCGCCGACTTCTGGTTCGGTCGGTCAAAAAACACCCAATTGAGGGATGGCTTCATCGATGCCAAGGTGTGGCTCTACCTCGTCGGCGCGGTGCTATTGCAGCTCAACGTTCTTTCGTTTGCTGCGTTTCACATCACCCACGTCAGCGAGATCAACCCCGGGTTTCTCCTGGCGTGCGCCATGCTCACCTGGTTTTGCTTCGAGTACCTGATCTTCGAGCGGGTACACCTGTGGACATATGACTTCATCGCAGAGCGAGTCGGATTCAAGCTGGGATTCGGATGCCTTGCTTTCTACCCGTACTTCTACACGATCTCGATTTGGTTCACAGCCGACCTGCCGAACCCCGGCGTACCGGCGTGGGTCACGGCCGTTTTTGGCGTGCTCTTTCTTGTGGGCTGGGTTCTCACCCGGGGCGCCAACATGCAGAAGTTTCGCTTCAAGACTGCGCCTCATCGCACGTTCCTCGGACTCGCTCCCCAATCAATTTCAGACGGTAAACACGCTCTCCTCGTCAACGGATTCTGGGGGGTCAGCCGACACGTCAACTACCTCGGAGAAATCCTTCAGGCCGTCGCAATCGCCGCCGTACCCGGCTACTTTGGCATCTGGATGGTCTGGCTCTACCCGCTCTACTACGTCGTTCTCTTCGTGACGCGGGAGCGTGACGACGAGAAAATCTGTGCGGCGAAGTACGGGGCGCTCTGGGGCGAGTACACCGCGAAAGTGAAATTCCGGATTATTCCGGGTATTTACTAGTTTGATCACCTGAACTAGTCGCGATGCGAACTTTCCGCGCGACCGAGTCGAGCATGTGCGTCTCGAAGCAGAAGCACAAGCCGAGTACGGCTGCCCGCAAACCGCAGTCGTGATCTGGCCGAGGGCGGTGGTCCACGGAGTGAAGCCGGTGTTGGGCAGCGAAAGATCTGCCGGCGCCACGTCAGACAAATTAGGCGATTGCGCCGTCGTGGTAAGCAGCAATCGCGGC
>CANGKD010000042.1 GCA_947454495.1 Actinomycetota bacterium | reverse complement strand
GGCTCTAACGTTACCCTTCGAATCGAACGCGTCGATGGGGAGTGGCGCCGCCATGTGGCAACTAGAGTGCCGAAAACGCTAATTCTGACATAATGTGCATTATCGGATATAAAACCCCGCCAAAGTTGGCCCACTGGGATGCTCGTTGGAAGCAAATACGGCATGGTGGAGGTATGACTCTCGAAATTCCTCGCAACGCGGCGCTCGTCATGATAGATGTCCAACGCGGGTTTGAACGAGAAGATCGATGGGGCCGTCGAGATAACCCACACGCCGAAGCGAACATGGAGGAACTCCAACGGGCATGGTTGGCGACAGATCGGCCGGTCGTCGTCGTTCAGCACGACAGTGTTGAACCTGGGAGCACGCTCTCTCCGGCTGATCCGGGAAACGCGCTCAAGCCGTTCGTCGATGTGGAGTCGGCTGCACTTCACGTTCACAAGAGTGTCAACAGTGCCTTTTACGGAACTCCGAACCTCGAGCACTGGCTGCGTGATCATGAGATCAACACGATGGTGTTGTGCGGCATCACGACAAATCACTGTTGCGAAACGACGGCACGCATGGGTGGCAATTTAGGTTTTCGCGTCATCTTCGTGGCGGACGCGATGCATACGTTTGACCAGACCGCCTCCAATGGCATGTCTCTGACGGCCGAGGAACTTGCGACGGCGTCAATCGTGAGCGTGGATGCTGGTGGGTTTGCGCTCGTGGCAACAACTCGCGACGTGCTTTCGAGCGCCGACCTCTAGACTCATAGTCCGTTGGTGCGACATCGTGTCCGCACGTCTTTAATCAAGGGAAGCATTCATGTCTCAATCTGACGTCAAGTCATTTGCGTTCTATGGTGACGACGCCGAGTCAGCAAAGGCCGTCGTTCGGGTCTTGCAAACAGGCCTCTTCATCGGTGCGCTCATCGCTATCGTTGCCGGCGGCGCCATTCTGGCGTGGCCCGGGGGTTCATCGACCGTCATTGCCCTCATCTTCGGCCTGTACTTCCTGATTCGCGGTTTTGTCCGTGTAGCAGTTGGAATCTTCGGCCCGGGTCTCACGGGCGGCGGACGTGCGGTCAGTATCGTGATCGGAGTCTTGCTCATCGTTGTCGGTGTCTTCGCGTTCAAGTCCCCCGCGGGCATCCTCGAGCTCTTGGGCATTCTCATCGGCTTGATGTGGATCATCGATGGAATCGCGACTCTCGTCGAGTCTGGTCGCGGCTCATCGCGCGGCGTTGCTATTGCATTGGGCATTATTAGCCTGTTGGCAGGCGTCGTCGTTCTCTTCGTCCCGGCAACGGCCGTTGACGTCCTCATCGTTTTGGGTGGTGTGTTCCTGCTCGTTGTGGGTATCGCCCAGGCCATCGGCGCCTTCGCAATTGGTCGCATGGCCAAGCGGGGGCAAATCTAACGATTCACGTTGGTGCATGAGGGGTCGCGGATGCGCGGCCCCTCATGCCGTTTAATGGGGCAGATGTCGTCGGTGGACCGACCAGTGACTCGTGTGTCGAGTCTCTCTTTCCTATTGCAGCTGTTGTCTGATGACGGCAGGCAAATCGAGTGGGGCGAACGGTTCGTCCGTCGTCTCGAGTTCGTTCACGGTCCACCATCGAATGCCGGTGATATCGACGTGTTCGTTCGCCATCCAATTGTCGCGAACAGGGTCAAATCGCTGGGTGCGCGCGACGAAAAACTCGGCGTACGTCGATTGTCGTGAACCGTCAGCAAATACGCTTTCACCGTGTGCGGACCAAACGGGCTCGCCGATATCGTCAATCACGAGCCCGGTCTCTTCGTAAAGTTCGCGAATTGCTCCCTCTGCGTGTGTCTCATGATCTTCGACTCCACCACCAGGCGTGAGCCATCTCACGACGGGTGTGGCCAAAAGTGGGCTCGCGGTCAGGAAAAGAAGGAGAGAGTCATGCTCATCGAAAAGCAGGATTCTCGATACTCGACGGTGTGGTGCACGCACAATCGGTCTGACTACGCGAGGAAGTCGCTCGTGTCACCGACCAGTCGGGTGTGGTCAGCGGGAACCGGCTCGACTGCAGCAAGGGCGACCTCGGCAGCAAACTCCCCCACGTTATAGAGCTTGCCTGCGGACTGCTTGCGTGCATCAATCGCGCCAGGGTTGGCTCGCTCGAGCAAAGTTGCCGTGATGGTGCCTTCGATCATGTCACCGGACACAACGACGAACTCAATTCCGCGTTCCGCAAGTATCGGAATCATGTCGCGCAGGGCATCCTCGCCCGCCCGTTTTGACAGCGCAACTGGCTCATATTCCGGCATCGTTGGTGTCGTGCGAATGAAGTGTGCCTGGTGACTTGTCACGAAGACAACGCGCGCTCCATCGGCAAGAACCGGCAACGCGGCCCTCAAGAGGTTGACCTGGGAGTCACGATTGAGCCGCATGGCGTAGTCCTCCCCCATGCCGGCTTCCATGCCACCCGATGCGTTCATGACGAGGATGTCGAGGCCACCAAATTGCGCCTTCACCTCGGCAAACATGGCCGAAACCGAGTCAGAGTCCGTGAGGTCAGCTCCCACGGCAATGGCCGTTCCTCCCCGAGTTCGAATGCCCTCCACGATCTTCTGAGCGCGTGCCTCCTTGTTTCGAAAGTTGACCACGACGGACGCGCCAGCCTCCGCGAAGTACCCGACGGTATCGGCGCCGATGCCTCGAGATGATCCCGTGACGAGTGCACGCTTTCCAGCGAGAGATTCGGGGGCAAGGGGGTTCGTCACGACAGACTCCGATCGGAAAGCGACGCAGTCACGTCGCTAAGAACAATATGGCTTTGACACTATCAACCGAGGCTGCCATGTGGAGTATCTTCGGCACGTGAGACCTCAACACGAGTTTTTTCCGACCAATCGCGTTGCCGTGCTCGGGCATCGAGGGCTTGCCCGCGGGGTGCCTGAAAACTCGCTGGCGGCGTTTCGAATGGCTCTGGATGCCGGTGCCGATGTTCTCGAGTGTGATGTGAGAGCCACTCGTGACGGTGTCGCCGTTATTGCTCACGACGAAACCCTGTTGCGCGTATTCGACGACTCGCGTCGTGTTGTCGACGTTGATTATGCCGAGCTCCGTCGACTTGGAAGTTCTCCCTCCGAAAGCATCGTGAGCGTTCTCGACGCGTTGACGGCGTTTCCACTTGCACGGTTCAACATAGATGTGAAGTCAATGGATGTTGTCACTCCCCTCGCCCGCGCGATTGACGCGTGCGAGGCGCGCGATCGCGTGCTCATCACGTCATTCAGTGCACGGCGTCGTCGACGAGCACTGCGTTTGGTGCCGGGCGTTGCCACAAGTGCGTCCGCCGAGGTTGTCGTTCCGGTGGTGCTCCTCTGCGCGGTCGGTTTGCCGTGGCTTGTTCGACCACTTTCCCGCCGGACTCCCGTTTTGCAGATTCCGACGTCAGTTCTGGGAATCAACATTGCTTCGCGCCGAATGATTTCGAGACTTCACGCCGCGGGTTTCTCCGTGCAATTTTGGACCATCAACAATCCAGACGACATGACGCGCCTTGTGAACTTCGGAGCGAATGGAATTGTGACGGACCGTGCGGATATCGCCGTCGCAACGTTCCGCCACGGGTGAACACGTTCAGGGAAGAATCAGCGGAGAGTCGTACGTTGACACCAGTACATGCACACATGTGTGTCGAAACGAGGGGACGTACGCGTGAAGAACGACTCACTTCGAGGATCGCGCCTTGGTGCGAATAGCCTCGAGACTGATCGAGGCATCGAATACTCGGCCCGGAAGAACGTTGAGTATGACTGTGTCGCGTGTCAGCACGTCACAACTCTGACTTTTGCTCTCGATGCAGATTCTCCCTACGAATGGGAATGCATGTCGTGTGGCTCTGTTGCCACACTCCGTGGTGCGACCGCTCCCCTGCCTGACCCGGGTAAGGCAGTCAAGGAGGCAAAGTCGCCGTTTGACATGCTGCTGGAGCGTCGATCTCGAGACGAACTCGAAGAAATCCTCAACGAACGTCTGGCGTTTTTGCGTCAACGACGAGGGGCAGGTCTCGAGGATCTGGCCGGCTAGGACGTGATTGTGACCGCCGAGTCATCCCGGCCACCACGATGCCACCGACGGCGAGCAGACAAATCAAGAGTTCGATGCTACGACCGAACACCATCGCAGGTGTGACCGTTGTCGATAATGTGACATCCGCAATGAGATAGCCCGGCGTGTACGGCTCGAGCTCCTGTTCTGTTTCGCCTGAACTCGAAATAATCGCCGTCGTGCCCACCGTTGAATCGTTGATGACGGTTCGCCCGGACTCAATCGCAGCGAGACGTGCGATGGCAAGCTGTTGCAGATTCTCGTCGGTCGTGCCGAAGTCTGCATTGTTCGTTTGGGCAAAAATGATCTGAGCTCCGTCTTTCACCATCCGCGTGGTGAGAGTGTCGTCCGTAATGTCGAAGCAAATAGACAATCCAACGGGAACCCCCGAGACGTCGACAACGTTGGGTCGGGTCCCAAACGAATAGTCGCGACCAACCAAGTCAACGAGGTCGGGAACGAGAGCTCGAAAGAACTCTCGATTTGGCATGTACTCGGCAAACGGGACGGGACGCATCTTGTCGTATTGTGCGAGCAAACCCGTGCCGTGCATCCATACCAATGATGAATTGAAGTATTCATCGCCGCGCGGATTTGTGATTGTTCCCGTGACAATAGGTGCATCAAACAAGCTGCTGACTTCGTTCAGGGTTTGTGCGGCAGTCGGTGAGCGCAATGGATCGATGTCCGACGCGTTCTCTGGCCAGACGATCGCGTCGATGTTCTCAGCTCGCGCATCGTGTTGTGCGGCGAGAGTGGCTGACACATGATCGGACAGAATGTCGCCGGGTTCATGTTTGGCAAACAGACCCGCGTTCGAATTTCCTTGTGCCACGAGTACCCGCATCGTTCCAACAGAGTTCGATCCGAACACGGGGATTGCGAGGCCTATCGTTGCAACGACTCCCCACACAATCATGGGAGCGCGAGCGGGACTAACCACGATCGAAACGGCCAGTGCTGAGACAAAAGCGACAAAGAACGTCAGGCCGCCGACCCCAATCCAACTCACGAGATCGGCAAAGGGAGATTGCGCTTGCGAATACGCGAGGCGCGCCCAGGAGAACCCGCCGTACGGCCAGCTTGCCGCCAGCGTCTCTCGTGCGCTCCACACCGCCGCGACGGAAATCGGTGCGAGCCCCCACCGAATCCACCCGGATACGGCCGAGCGAGTCCAGGAATAGATCAGTGCGATGACACCCCCAGACAATCCCACCCAGAGTGTCATCAGGGCACACAGTGCGAGCCACGGAATTGGGCCGAGGTACAGAGTGAGCCAGAAAATCATGGAGCCCCAGAGCGCAGCCCCGGCCACGAGGCCGACCAAGAATCCCGACCAGAAGCCGCGCCCACGTAAAGCAAACAGAATCAGCGCGACGCCGAGAAATGCAAAGGGCCAGATGGCTGGTGCCGGGAACGAGGTTCGGAGCAGCAACCCACCGACCATCGCCACGACGAGGGCCACCCATAACGGGACCGCACGCTCACTCATCCGCCCAGACCCACCGTCGAATAGGCGACGATGCCTCGCCGCACACTTTCGAGCGCACGGCGGGCGGTCTTTGCGAGGTCAACATCGGCGACCCCAAGAAGCTGATCGAGCAAGTCAATGGTTTGTTTGGACCAACGGACGAAGTCTCCCGCCGGCATGTCGGCATCAAAAAGCACGTCATCGAGTCTTCCACCACTCGCCCACCGGTGCATCGCTTGGCAAAGCCCCGTCGCAAGTGGGCTCGTACCCGGAAGTCGATGGTGGTGTTCAAGGTCGTCGAGCTCGGCCCATATTTTCTGGGATTCTTCGAGGGCCGAACGGAAGACTCCGCGGGGCAGTCGACGTTCGTTGACGTTGCCGTCGTCACGTCGCGGTTCGAAAACGATTGCACAAGCGAGCGCTGCCAATCCCGGCGGATCGATGCCCTGCCATGCTCCGGTTCGCAGGCATTCGGCGACGAGTAAGTCGCGCTCGCCATAGATTCGTGCGAGCTGATCCCCAATGGGAGTTACGGCAAGCTCCGAACCTCCGGGGTCACGCGCAAGGTATCCGGTGTCAACCAGTACCTCGCAGACTCGGTCGAATATTCGTGCCACGGCGCCCGTTCGTGACTCAATTTGAGAAATGAGTTGGTCGGTTTGGCGACGCAGTTTCCACCATCTTTCGCCCCACCGGGCATGCTGTTCGCGTTCGGGACAGGTGTGACATGGATGCGTGCGCAATCGCTGTCGCAACCGCGCAAGTTCCTGGTTCCGCTTGTCGCGCGACGCACGAGATTGCGACTCGAAACCACGCCCCGATTTTTCAAGTTGCGTCAGTTCATGACGGATTTTCGCGTACTGTTCAAAGTCTCCGAGATGGCACGCCATTGGCTTCGCCATGCCGGACAGGGACTCCTCTTGCTGCGCGACCTTTCGAGCTAGATCAACAACCGCTCGGTCCGCTTGGAATTGAGCGAATGACGACTCGAGAATCTCGCGGGTCCGCGTACGTCCAAATTGAGTGATGAGATTAACGGCCATGTTGTACGTCGGTCGGAAGCTCGAGTTCAATGGATACGTTCGTCGACTGGCCAAGTTCGCTACGGTTTGCGGGTCGAGTGCTCCCGACCACTGAACAACCGCGTGTCCTTCGATATCGATTCCGCGACGCCCCGCGCGTCCGGTCAGCTGGGTGTACTCCCCGGGTGTCAGTGGCACCCTCGCCTCGCCGTTGAACTTATCGAGCTTTTCTAAGACGACAGAGCGTGCCGGCATGTTGATTCCCAATGCCAACGTCTCCGTCGCAAAGACCGCCTTGACGAGCTTGCGCTGGAAGAGCTCTTCGACAACCTCTTTGAATGCGGGCAAGAGTCCTGCATGGTGCGCCGCGACCCCCCTCTCGAGTCCTTCGAGCCACTGCCAATAACCCAAGACCGCGAGATCTTCATCGAGAAGTGTTCGACATCGTTCGTCGACAATTGCTCGAATCTCGTCGCGCTCGTCTGTATCGGTTAAGCGAATGCCCGATCGCACGACTTGCGCGACGGCTTGATCACATCCGTTGCGACTGAACACAAAGAAGATTGCGGGAAGAAGGTTCTTCTCATCCAACATGTCGATGACAGCCGGTCGGTCCATTCGGGAACCGCCACCCGTATCGAATCGAGGGCCGTTCGATGATGCGGAACGTGAACCTTGGCGCCCACGGCTGTGCAGGGTTTGTGGCGCACCTCGACCACCCTGCGACGAGCGATAGTGCGGCGCTCGACCATGTGCGGCCGCAAGCCGGGAAAGTTCTGGATTTACGCGATGCGTCGCTGCGACTCCACTGCTGTCGAAAAGATCGATGAACTTTGACCCGATGAGCACGTGCTGATCTAGCGGTACCGGTCGGTCTTCCGAGACCACGATGTCGGTGTCTCCCCGAACGGCCATGAGCCAATCACCAAACTCCTCGGCATTCGAGACCGTCGCGCTGAGCGAAATCATGCGAACGCGCCGGGGAAGGTGGATGATGACCTCTTCCCACACGGCCCCGCGAAATCTGTCCGCAAGATAGTGGACCTCATCCATAACCACGAATGCCAGGTCGGTGAGCAAGTCACTGTCGGCATAGAGCATGTTTCGCAACACCTCGGTGGTCATGACCACAATTCGAGCGCTCGCATTGACGTTGGTGTCGCCAGTAAGCAGACCAACGTTGTCGGCTCCCCACTCGTCGACCAATTCGTTGAACTTCTGGTTGCTGAGCGCCTTCATGGGCGTCGTGTAGAAGAGTTTTCCCCTGGGGGTCCCCATGGCGAGATGCACGCCGAATTCCGCGACCACGGTCTTGCCCGCCCCGGTCGGGGCAGCAACGAGAACGCTCCTCCCCCGTTCCAAGATTTCACATGACGCGATTTGGAACGGATCCAGTTCGAAGTCACGCGCCGATCGAAACTGTTCGAGCAGTGGATGCGCTACCTTGGCGCGCGACGCGGCATATCGTTGCGCCGGCGACAGTCTTTCCGAGTCGTTCATGCCGGGATGTCACTCGCCACATCGGGCGACACGGTGCTGGCCCGCTTGCGCGCCCGGCGATCGTGTCCCCACGCGACCGCCGCCGCCAGAAAGTAGAGCCCAACCATGGGAATTGCCAGCAGGAACATCGACAAAACGTCGGCGGCGGGCGTGGCGATTGCGGTGAACAGCGTGATGAGCAGGATCGCGATGCGCCATCCTTTGATGATGGACTTGGCAGACAAAACACCGGCGAAGTTGAGGAGAACCAAGAACACGGGAAGCACAAACGCCACACCAACAACGACAGTCAATTTGAGCACGAAGTCGAAATATGTCTTCGCAGTAATGATTGTCGAATCGTCTGCCGGGGCGAAAGAGGTCATCAGTTCCACAATGTGTGGAAAGACAAACCACCCTGCGAAGCACCCCGCAACAAAGAGGGGCACCGCGCAAAAAAAGAATCCGAGAACGTAACGCATCTCACGACGAGTCATGCCGGGAACGAAGAAGGCCCAGATTTGATAGAGCCAGACGGGGCTCGAAATGATCAGGCCAATCGTGAGCGCTACCTGCATGCGCAGATCGAAGGCGCTCGAAATGCTGTCATAGTTCAGTGTTGCGACACGTCCTTGATTGGCGGCGACATCAAAGATGGGCTGACGAATGGCCGCCAAGACGTAGTCCGAGAGGAACCATCCCCCGACCATCCCAACCGCTATTGCAATCGCCGAGATGTAGACGCGCTTTCGAAGTTCGACGAGATGTTCACCGAGCGACATGCGGCCTGTGCGTGTGCGTGTCGATCGCGACACTGGCTTCGCAGCCACGATGCTAGCTGTTGGAATTGGTGGGCTTGTCGTTGCTCGGTTCCGTCGAGGCGGCGGCATCAGGGGCATTGCCCTTTGCGTTCGAGGAGTCATCGTCCTTCATCGCTTTGACCTCTGAGCGGAAGATACGCATGGACTGTCCCAAGCTTCGTGCAAGACCCGGAAGTTTGGGTGCCCCGAAAATAAGCAAGACAACGAGGATGAGGATGAGCAAGTGCCAACCATTGAGGTTTGAAAGCATCAAAATTCCTTTTTTCGTCGCTAAATCTCAGAAACTTCTGGTGACCCTCAGTCTACCGACTGCTTGCCGACCGCTTCCTTGACGCGGGATATTCGGCAAGAGCTTCCGTAGCCCAGGATGAGACAGCTCGAACGGCCTCCGGCGGGCTCAGCACCACGATGTTGCCCGGCATCGACGCAACAACCCGGGCAAGGTTACGCAATGAGCCAATTGTGACGCTCACACGCGTGTAGCCCGGTGAGGCACCAGCGAGCGTGCGCGGGGCGAATTCACTCAGCAGGCGTGCCGTGTTGACGGGCATCTCGAGCACCACCTCATACAGTCCGGTTGCGGGAGGATCGAATAGTTCGTCACCGAGCTCTTCGGGAGAAATCTTCGTCGTGCGTTTTCTTCTCACGTGGGTAGCTTCGATGATCCGATCGATTCGAAATGTCATCACGTCCTCGCGCGTGTGGCAATAAGCGCGTACGTACCAAGAACTCGCGACGAGGTCGATGCGCAACGGCTCAATCGTTCGTGTGGAGCGCTTGAGATCGGCATTTTGGTAGACGATTTCAAGCTGCATCCCCGTGTCGAGAGCTTTGCGAACCTTGTCGATGTGTGGTGGCGAAGGTGGGGGCTCGATTTCTATGGTGTTGACCGTCGACATTTTGGCTCCCGCGGAGAGTTTGTCGCGCAGTGACTTGATGGATCGTCGATCCGAGGAACCCGTGAGCGCCTCAATGTATTGAAGCCCCGCAATAAGCGTTGCGGCTTCCTTCGCGGTGAGCCGTGGCGCCCGAGTCAGCTCGACGTGGTTGGTCACCTTGACGACGCGATCGTGGAGGAACAAGTCCCAATCAATATCGAAGAGGTCATATGGCATGTACATGCCGTCGGGTCCGGGAAGGCCGGACACGGCCATGACGCGAATGAGCTCATCCGCGGTAGACACCGAAATCTTGAAGTCACGAGCAAGCCGCGCGAGTTCAACTCCGTCCTTCTTTCCCAGCAAATATGGTGGGATGCTCAAGAGCAGTCGGACCCGATCGGCGGCCTCGCGCGCGGGGTTGATCTCTCGTCGAGAGCGCCGAGTTTGCTGCACCTCAGCATCGGGACTGGCGGCGAATGCCTCAGGAGCAAAGGGATCGGTGTCAGACATGATTACTTCACCGCCTTGTGCATTTCAACGACGGTCTTGAGACGTGACGTCACTGCGGTGATAAGGGACGGTGGAGCGATAACTTTTACCTCGGGTCCATATCCGGCGAGTTCATCGGCAAGGAGGGCTTCGTCTGCGTAACCGACGTAAATAGTTCCGGTATCGGGCAAGAACCCGTATTTGACCGTTAGTCGAAGGCGGGCGTCGGAACCCGGCGCGAGATGAATCGTAGCTTCGTTCTGTTTTTCGAGTGCTTCGAGTTCACGTTGCAGTCGAGCTGCGTAGTCATCGGCGGGTCGTTCATGCGTGATGGACTCGTCGATTGTTGGCTCGGTGGTCATTCGATCCAGCAGGAACGTCCGCTCTCCTGACGCCAGAAGGTCAAACGCCAACATGTACCAGTGACCCTTCCAGAAGAGAAGTCCCAGCGGAGCGGCCATGCGAGCGCGTGGAACATCGTCACCGGGCTTGAAATACTGAAAATGAAGCACACCATTCGTGCTGAGCGCTTCACTTACGATGCCCACAACACGTCCGCCCGTGGAAATCTGAGGCGAGACACCCACGAGCGAGTCATCCGCATCAACGCCCAGCGCGGTGAGCTTCATGAGCCCGTTTCGGGCATCCGCCATCAAACTTCGCTCTTGCCACGCGCGACCGGCCAGGCTGAGCAGAGTCATTTCGTCGGGGGTGATGCGCATCGTCTCGGGCAAATCGTAGTCCCGGTGACTGATGAAATAGCGCTGATTGTGCGTGGTTCCCGCCTCACCGACGGGCTCCAGGATTTCGATGTTGACACCCATATCGCGGACTTCGCCCTTATCGCGCTCAAATTTTCGCTCGAGCGCTTCGGCATTCTTGCCCGTCGAATATTCGGCTGCGTACCCATGAACTGTCGACAGAATCTGCTGTTTCGTCAGGCCGTCCCGTGACGCCACAAGCGCAAGAATCAAGCTGAAGATTCGTTCATCTTTGGTCACTTTCGCGGCCACGTGTCTCCCACCCGTCAATAACGCGCCGATCAGTTACGGCGAGCACTTCGGAACTACGCGATGAGTCTACGGTGAGAACGCTCCTCCCGATGAAAACGACGGGAGGGAAAAACGTGGGCGTGTTACATCGATGCGAAACCGATTTCACACGCCCACGTCGCGCAAACGAGTGTAAGCCGAGAGGCTAAAGGCCTAGTTCTTCGTACCCAAAATGTCGATGACGAAGAACAGCGTTGAATCAGCCGTTATGGATGAACCACTCGGCGGATTGGCGCCGTAGCCCTGGTCGGGAGGAATGATGACGGCGATTTGCGATCCCACCGTCTGCCCCACGAGCGCATCATGGAATCCCTGAATGACTCCGTTGACGTTGAAACTCGCGGTCGCACCTCGAGTCCAACTGGAATCAAAGACCTCACCGGTCTGCCAGATGAAACCGGAGTACTGCAAGGTAACGTCGGCGTTATCACCAACGACTTCACCGTCGCCCTTTTTCAGGACGGCAATTTTGGTTTCCGTTGGTGGCGCGCTCGAGGGCATCGTGACACCGGGTTGACCCGTGGCCGGATCGAGCACGACGGAAGGGAAGCCGTCGGGCGCAGGCTGGTCGACGCCTGTCGCGCGCGTGGGTAGCGCCGACACGATGTCCGCGACAATCACGAGCGACGAATTGGGTCCGACGCCAAGTTTGGAATTGCCCGCCTCGCCAAATGCGTCAGCAGGTGAGGTGACCACGAGCACGCGAGAGCCGATCGGGAGACATTGGACGGCCTTCACGATGCCAGGGAGAGCTCCACCGGCTGCCGGGTCGGCGCTGAGCTTGTTCGCGACCGTCAGATATGTCTGTCCGTCGTACGGCGTGTCAGCAAGACTGGTTCCCGTCGTGCCGTCGTATGCCGAGAAGTTAATGGAGACGTCCTGGCCGTTTTCCACGGTGGCGCCCGTTCCGGTTTCAAGAATGACGCGTTGCGTCTGATCTGCTCGCAAGGGAGTCGCGAATGTCACTGTCGGCTTGACATTGAAGCCGCCCGAAACAGTGACCGCAGACGTTGCATCCCCAGGTTGGGCGACGTTGGCACAGTCCGCCCCACTTGACGTGGAGGACGCAGCCGAACATCCCGCAAGGGCGATGATCAGGGCGAGGCTGCCAGTAAGGGCAACAGATTTACGCACGAAATACTCGTTTCATTAGACGGGGCTCACATGCCACAGCAAACACGGAAGATATGTGAACGAATCGACACGAGTCTATCGAGCCTCATCGTGTGAATCGGCTGACAGGCGAGCGCTGTCTTGAGCAGCACGGACCCGCTTACGTAGCACCTTGTCACTGACCTGACGTTCGGCAAGAGCACCCGGCGTCCAGGCTTCGACGTCTTCGTCGTCAAAATCACTCTTGGATGCACGTCGTTTAAGTTCGGGGAGTTCGGCTCCCGGCGCGAGTAGTCGAGCAGTCATGAGGAAACCCGTGTGACCGATCATGCGATGTTCTGGTCGCACAGCGAGTCCCTCGACGTGCCAGCCGCGAACCATCGTTTCGCTCGACACGGGGTGTGTGAATCGCTCGCTCGATCGGAACGCTTCCACGGTTCGAGAAAGTTGCGTCACCGTGGCCACATAACACAGCACGACGCCGCCGGGCACAAGAGCGGATGCGACCGCGTCGACACATTCCCACGGCGCAAGCATGTCAAGAACGACACGGTCTGCTGTTCCCGACTCAACAACGACGGGCAGGGAATCCTGAAGGTCTCCCACGGTAATGGTCCAATTTTTCGGGGAAGAGCCGAAATACGTCACACCGTTAGACGACGCGACGTCGGCAAACTCTTGCCGGCGTTCAAAGCTGAACAGGTGGCCGTCCGGTCCGAGTGCTCGCAAAATCCAAAGCGACAGTGCGCCCGAGCCGACGCCTGCCTCCACCACTCGGGCGCCGGGAAAG
>CANGKD010000041.1 GCA_947454495.1 Actinomycetota bacterium | reverse complement strand
GCCTGCACGACGTAGAACATGATGCTGCCGTTGCCAAACGTTGCGCCCGCCACCTGCGCCATCAGGCTCGGTTGTGGCGTGGTTTCGCAGTTTGCGAATCCAATCAGGTCACACGCATTCTCGGCGTAGTGCACGCCGGAGATGACGGCGAGCGAAA
Source organism: Actinomycetota bacterium (assembly GCA_947454495.1). Taxonomy (GTDB): domain Bacteria; phylum Actinomycetota; class Actinomycetes; order Actinomycetales; family Microbacteriaceae; genus RFQD01. The sequence continues at coordinate 13,311 of CANGKD010000041.1, read as the reverse complement.
TCAGACCGGCGAAGAGGCTGATGGCAATCGCACCGAGCATGAACAGCGTGGTGCGCGCGTTCTGAATCTTGGGCTTACGGAACGCGGGAACGCCGTTGGCGATTGCCTCGACACCCGTGAGCGCCGAACATCCACTCGCGAATGATCGCAACAGCAAGAGAATGAGCGCCGCTTGGGCAACTTCGTGCGAATGCACCGCGTACTGCGACGACTCGGCCACGGGAGCATCGCCCAGGAACGTTCGAACGAGCCCGGTGCCAATCATCAGCACGACACTGCCGGCAAAGAGGTAGGTGGGAATGGCAAACGCGAGGCCGGCCTCGCGCACCCCGCGCAGGTTCATGCCCGCGAGGATGATGACGAAGACAATCGCAATTTGAACGCGCCACGGGTCGAGGAACGGCAACGCGGAGATGATGTTGTCGACACCGGCAGCCACGGAAACGGCCACGGTCATGACGTAGTCGACGAGCAGTGCGCTCGCGACGGTGATTCCGGCCCACTCGCCGATGTTCTTGCTCGCGACCTCGTAGTCGCCACCACCCGAGGGGTACGCCTTGATGAGCTGGCGGTAGCTTGCCACCACCACGATCATGAGCAGGATGACCGCGCCGGCAATCCACGGTGTAAAAGCGAGGAAGCTCAGTCCACCCATGAGCAGGATGATGATGATCTCCTGCGGGGCATAGGCGACCGACGATAGGGCGTCACTTGCGAAGATGGGCAGGGCCACACGCTTCGGCAGCAACTCTCCTTCGAGCTTGGTCGTGGGCAAGGGTTCGCCGATGATGAACCGGCGTGCCTTGAGTTCTTCTTTGCTCGGTGCGCGTTCTTCTGAATCCACGATTGCTGACGATACTCTTGCTAGCTGGTTCACAGAAAACTTGTGCCCCGGGCGGTGCGATACTTAGCCCTATGCACCTTTTGGCCGTAGCCAGTATGAAGAACCGCGCCCTCATTGCGCTCGTCACCATCGTTGTCGCCATTTTTGGCGGATTGGCGTTGACCAACCTGAAGCAGGAGCTGACCCCAGAGGTGCAGTTCCCGCAGTTGGCGATTCTCACGACGTATGCCGGTGCGGCGCCGGAAGTCGTCAACCAAGACGTCTCGGGCCCCATCGAAACGGCCGTGCAGGGGGTTCCCGGCATCGAGTCGACAACCGCCACGTCGAGCACCAACCTCAGCCTCATTCAGGTCTCATTCACGTACGGCACCGACCTTGTGCTCTCGGAACAGAAGATCAACCAGGCGATTAACCGCATCAAGTCGCAGTTGCCGGCCGATGTCAGCCCCCAGGTGATTACGGGTAGCTTCAGCGATTTCCCCGTCATTCAGCTCGCGGTGTCGTCTGATCTGACTACCGAAGAGCTCGCGGACCTGATTCGCAACTCGACGCTGGCCGACCTCAAAGACGTCCCCGGTGTACGCGACGCCGTTCTGATTGGCGCTCCGGCCCAACGCGTGACCATCACGCCGAATCTCGACACGCTCCGCGAAGACGGACTCTCGACGTCATCCATCACGGACGCGCTCGATCAAAACGGTTTGCTCATTCCCGCCGGACAGATCACCGAAGACGGCAAGACCCTGACGTTGGTGTCGGGTGAGCGCTTGACGTCGGTTGACCAAATTTCTGCGCTTCCGCTCATCGGAGGGTCGACTCGCGGCCTCGTCACAATCGGTGATGTCGCAACGGTGGAACTCGGTGTCGCCGATCCCACGACAGTCAGCCGGGTCAACGGCAAGAATTCGCTCACGATTGCCGTCACCAAGTTGCCGAGTGCGAATACCGTCGAGGTCTCGCATGGCGTGAACGCCATTGTCCCGGATTTGCAGAAATCGCTCGGCTCGGGAACGCAGTTCACGACGGTCTTCGACCAGGCGCCGTACATCGAGAAGTCGATTGAATCGCTCACCCAAGAAGGTCTGCTCGGTCTGCTCTTCGCGGTTCTGACGATTCTTGTGTTCCTGCTCTCGGTGCGGTCAACTCTCGTCACCGCGATCTCGATTCCCACATCCGTGTTGATCACATTTATCGGTTTGCAGGCGTTTGGGTACTCGCTCAACATCTTGACGCTCGGCGCCCTGACCATCGCGATTGGGCGCGTAGTCGACGACTCCATCGTCGTCATCGAAAACATCAAGCGAAACCTCGTCGTGCCGGGCAGTGATCGGGCCAAGGTCATCGTGGATGCTGTGCGCGAAGTTTCCGGAGCGGTCACCGCCTCGACCGCGACCACGGTCGCCGTCTTCCTGCCCCTGGCATTTGTCACGGGGATCACGGGCGAGCTCTTCAAGCCCTTCGCCTTGACGGTCACGATTGCGCTGCTCGCGTCGCTGCTCGTCTCGCTCACGATCGTGCCCGTGCTCGCCTACTGGTTCTTGCGCGCGCCCGAGGAGTACCGCCGTTTGCGCAAGAACGCGAAGCCGGTGCGCCACCACGATGAGAACGAAATCACGTGGCTTCAGAAGGGTTATCGCCCGATCATCCGGTGGACTCTTAAGTACTCGGCGCTGACGCTGGTTCTGGCCATCGTCGTGCTCGGGGGCACCGTTGCCCTTGTGCCGTTCATGAAGACCAACTTCTTGGGTTCGTCGGGTCAGAACACGTTCACGGTCTCGCAGTCGATTGAGGCAGGCACGAGCCTGGCCGAGCAAGACAAACTCGCGGCCACGGTCGAAGAGGTGCTGATTGGTACGCCGGGCGTCAAGACCGTGCAGGTGTCGATTGGCTCCTCGGGTAACGCCCTGCGCGACGCCTTTGTGGGTGGAGGCGACACGGCAATCACATACTCGGTGACCACCGAGGAAAAAGCCGACCAACAGGCAGTTCAAGACGACACGCGGTCACGCCTCGCGGATGCCGTTGACATCAAGACCATCAACGTCGCCGCGTCCAGCGGATTTGGCGCCAGTGGCGACATCAAGATTGACGTCACGGCGCCCAGCCAGGCTGTGCTCGATGAGGCAACGGCCAAGGTCACGGATGCCATGCGCGCACTGCCCCAGGCGAAACAGGTTGAGAACAACATCGCGACGACTCGTCCGTACATTGCGGTCGCAATCAAGCGCGATGTGGCCGCCGAAAACGGCTACAGCGAAGTTGCGCTCGCCGGATTCGTGGCAGCCAAGACTCGACCGGCCCAAATCGGTAAGGTCGAGGTCAACGGCACGCTCGTCGACATTTACATCCAGGCTGCCAACCCGCCCGCCACGCTCGACCAAATCAGGGCCATCGAGGTTCCCACCCCGCGTGGCATCAAGTCGCTCTCGGAGCTTGCTGACGTCGCGATCGTGGATGGTCCGGCAACGGTAACGACCGTGAAGGGTCAACGCAGCGCATCCATCACGGTCACCCCGAACAGCGCCGACCTCGGCACGGCCTCGGCCGCCGTGGCGAAGGCGCTCAAGGCGACCGACTTGCCCGCAGGTGCCGCCGCCTCCATCGGTGGCGCCGCGGCTGACCAGCAGGCGGCATTCAGTCAGCTCGGTCTGGCGCTCCTGGCCGCAATCCTGGTCGTGTACATCATCATGGTGGCCACCTTCCGATCCTTGCTTCAGCCGTTGCTGCTTCTCGTCTCGATTCCGTTCGCGGCGACGGGAGCCATCGCGCTGCAGGTCGCCACGGGCGTTCCGCTCGGCGTGGCATCACTCATCGGCGTGCTGATGCTGGTCGGAATCGTGGTGACCAACGCAATCGTGTTGATCGACCTTGTGAACCAGTACCGCACTAAGGGATACGCGGTCAAGGAAGCAGTCATGGAGGGCGCGAGCCGTCGTCTGCGTCCGATTCTCATGACGGCGGCGGCGACAATCTTCGCATTGGTGCCGTTGGCAACGGGCTTGAGTGGCTCGGGTGGCGGTTTCATCAGCCAGCCGCTGGCCATTGTCGTTATCGGCGGATTGCTGTCATCGACGGTGTTGACGCTGATCGTGCTGCCAGTCATCTACGCGGTTGTCGAAGGTGGCCGGGAGCGCTCACGTGACAAGCGCACTGCTCGTCGAGAGGCCAAGCGCGCGGCAATGCGCGCAGCCGCCGAGTCGCCCACTTCTCCGGTTTCGGCGAACACGAGTCGACCCGTCAAGGCCGCCAAGCCTGAGAAGGCTGCCAAGCCAAGCCGTTCGGCCAAGTCCGCGTCTCAAGCAACCGAGGCATCTGCGCCCACGACGACCGTTTCGGGCACTCCCATCGCTCCGAAGTCGAGTGATGTGGCTGCCCCCAGCGCGGCCGAAAAGAAGCCGGGCATGATGAAGTTCTTCTCATCGAGCCCCGACGAGGCACCGGACGCGCCCGAAAAGAAGTAGCACTACCAGATAAGAAGTAGCGTTCGCGGTCGCTCAGGCGAGCTCGTGTGCGACCGTGAACCTATACTTCTCGACATGGCAACTTTTTCCTTACGCTTTGTTCTTTCCGGCCTGGCCGCCTGCGCCACCGTTGTCATTGTTGGCACCTCGGCCCTTCCTGCTGCCGCGGCGACAGGCAACACGGGTGCGGGAGGTGGCGCGTTTGCTGGCGACACGCTCGTTGCCACCGCGTGGGAGACCTCGGTCGATCCGTTCACCGAGGATGACGGTGTTCTGCGTCATGCCGAAGATACCGATCTGTACAACTACCGCATCGGACTCGAGGGCGGACAGATCATTGATTTTCAGCCCACAGATGGGTTCGAGGGGCTGACCGCTGCGGAGCAAGACCAGTGGTACGTGGATGCGGGACTCGCACCCTACGAATTCGACTGGTTCGCCTTCTATTGCCCGGCGGCTCGGTTGGGGTCGCTTGAGCCTACGGCCAAGGACTCCGACGCCGGAATCAATTTGGTCAGCGTTCCCTATCACACGGTCGCCGAACAGATTGGATACCCCGCCTTTACCGGCAGTGAATTCAACGATTGGTATAACTCCGTCGTCTTCGGTTGGACCTTCGCCGCGGACATCACCTCGACGTTTGACTCGGATTTTCTCGCCTCTACCGTGACCGAGATGCTGGATTCGAGCAACATCGGAAACGGAATCAATGCGGTGTTGGCAACCAGCTACCTCAACTTCACCTGCCCCGATGGCTACGCGCCATTGATGGGCCGGGTTCTTAACTCGAGCGCGTCAGGGGATTACGCAGTTGATCGCTCGCTCGTGTTGGGTTCCAGCATGTTTGTCGAGCCCGTCAATCTTCTGAATTCGCCAGTCCCGATCGTTGAAGTCTCGTCCGCTGGAACCTACATCGCGGTGACCGGTCAGGCATCGGTCAACGCCAATGCTTCGCTCTGGGGCGTGTCCTACGTCAACGACGGTACACGCGCACTTCCCAACACGGGTCGCGACTCCTCGTCATTCTGGGCAATGACGGCCGGAGCGGCGACACTCGCTCTGGTGGGGCTCGGTCTCGTCGCCCTGCGCCGCAAAACCGCCCGGTAGTGTGAGCGGGTGAACCCCGCCACATCCTCTCGCTTTGCCACGTTGGCCTTGGTCACCGTCGCTGTGATTTGGGGCGCGTCATTCGTATTGATGAAGCCGGCGATTGACCAGGAACCGTTTTGGGACTTCTTGGCAACGCGATTCACCATCGCAACTCTCGTCATGGTGATCGCGCGCCCCAGGTCGCTCACTTTCATCACGGGCAAGCTGTTGTTCCGGGGAATCGTGATTGGCGCCTTCCTTGGATTGGCCTACATCTTTCAGACCGTCAATCTGGGGCTCACCACGGCCGCGATTACGGGCTTCTTGACGGGTCTCTACGTGGTGCTCACACCGATCTTTGCGCGCCTCTTCTTCAAGCAGCGCATTCGAGCACAGGTGTGGTTCGGCGCGATTCTTGCCGTGATTGGACTGGGGTTTATCTCGATAACGGGGTGGAGCTTCGAGCCGGGTCAACTCTGGGGAATTGCCTGTGCTGCCATGTTCGCCGCCCACATTGTTGCGTTGGGTCGATGGAGTCCCGGGCTCGACTCGTATGCGCTCACGGTGGTGCAACTCGGGACCGTGACGCTCGTGTTTTGGATGGGCGCTTTGGTCGACGGCTATCAACCGCCGCCGAATTTTTCTGTCTGGTTTGCCGTCGTCTTTACGGCCGTCTTTGCTACCGCGATCGGATTCTTTGTGCAGACTTGGGCTCAGTCGAAAATGGATGCCTCTCGCGTGGCTGTAGTACTCACGCTGGAGGTCGTGTTCACCGCTCTGATCTCCGTTCTCGTGGGTCAAGAGACGCTGCTACCGAAGACCGTGATCGGCGGGGCCATTATCGTTCTTGCGATGCTTGTCGTGGAATGGCCATCCCGTCGAAAAGATCCACTCGTGCCGATTGAACCCCTGGTGCACTAGGGTTAACGAGTCGGCTCTTGACTAACGCACGCAGTGCGAGTTTGTTTGTGTGTCAAGCGGGCCGGTTTCATCTCACTTCCGAGATGGATAGTCACATTGAGTGAATCGGTCCCGGCCACAGTTTCGTCCGGGTACATGCGGCGCAATTGCGCCACAAGTGTGCGCGATTATTCGCGCCCGTAACGCTACGCCCAAACGAAAAATAGAGAACAACACCATGCCTAAAAAGCCTGCTGCCGGTCGTCCGGCAAAAAACTATGACCCGAGTCGTGCACCCAAGGCCGCTGGCTCAAAGCCGGGAAGTCGAAGTCCTAAGCACCGCGGTTTCCGACCCGAGCCGGAGGGTGCAGTAGCGCCCAAGCGTCGCTGGAGTGCTGATGAGCGCGCCGCGAAGTCGGCCGTGCGCGGCGAGGCGACAGACCGTCCCGTACGCGGCGAACGTCCGCTGCGCGCTGAGCGCAGTGACCGGGTGGAACGCACTGATCGTCCTGCACGCACCGACCGTGGCGCACGTGATGACCGTCCCCGCTACGACCGTACCGACCGGCCGGCCCGTGACGAACGCGGCTCGCGTGATGCTCGCCCGGTTCGTGACGAGCGCCGCCCCCTGGTTCGTGGTGAACGTCCGCGCTTTGACCACGTAGATTCAGCGCCCCGCGAACGTCACAACGGACCGAGTCGCACCGAGCGTCCGCGTTTCGATCGGGATGACCGTCCGGCACGCGCCGAGCGTCCGCGTTATGACCGCGACGACCGTCCCGTGCGCGATGACCGCCCGGCACGCGCCGAGCGTCCGCGTTATGACCGCGATGATCGCCCGGCACGCGCCGAGCGTCCGCGTTATGACCGCGATGATCGCCCGGCACGCGCCGAGCGTCCGCGTTACGACCGCGATGATCGTGGCGCCGACCGTGGAGAACGCCGCACCTCGTCGTTCTACCCGGACAAGTCGGAGAAGCCCCGCTTCACTTCGGATGACGACGTGGTGCTGGAGCGTCTCGAGGCTCAAGCCACACTGGCCACCGAGGTTGAGGGCGTGAGTTTCGGAGACCTCGGACTCGGCGGAAACATTTGTCGCGCTCTCGATGAGCTCGGGGCTACCGCCCCGTTCGCGATTCAGGCGGCGACCATCCCCGACGTTTTGGCCGGTCGCGACGTACTCGGTCGCGGTCGCACGGGCTCTGGCAAGACCATCGCATTTGGTGCCCCACTGGTCGAACGACTCATGGAAAACAACGGTGGCAAGGACCGCAAGATGGGTCGCGCACCGCGCGCACTCATCTTGGCGCCGACTCGTGAACTCGCTCTGCAGATTGACCGCACGGTGCAACCCATCGCGCGGTCGGTTGGTCTCTTCACGACGCAGGTGTACGGTGGCGTTCCCCAGGGTCGTCAGGTCACGGCACTGCGTCGCGGTGTCGATATCGTGATTGCCACGCCGGGTCGTCTGGAAGACCTCGTTGAACAACGCCACATCGACCTGTCGAAGATTCAGATTGTTGTTCTCGACGAAGCTGATCACATGTGTGACCTCGGGTTCCTCGAGCCCGTGCAACGCGTGTTGCGCTCTGTCGCGCACGACGCACAACACCTGTTGTTCTCGGCAACGCTCGACCGTGGTGTCGCGGCAATCATCGACGAGTTCCTCGAGAACCCCGCGGTGCACGAGGTGGCTGGTGAAGATCAGTCGAGCTCGACCATTGACCACCGCGTCTTCATCGTCGATCACCGTGACAAGCCAGACGTGATTCGCGAACTGTGTGATCGCAAGGGCAAGACGCTCATCTTCACTCGCACGCGTGCGTTTGCCGAGATGCTCGCCGACCAGCTCGATGACGCGGGCATTCCGGCGACGAGTCTGCACGGTGATCTGAACCAGAACCGTCGCACGCGAAACTTGCAAATGCTCACCAGCGGTCGAGTGGATGTGCTCGTGGCCACCGACGTTGCCGCGCGCGGAATCCACGTCGACGACATCGACCTCGTCATTCAGGCGGATGCCCCGGACGAGTACAAGACGTACCTGCACCGTTCGGGTCGCACCGGTCGAGCCGGCCGGGCGGGAACCGTCGTCACGATTGTTCCGAAGACGCGTCAGCGACGCATGTCAGAGCTCCTCGGTCGTGCGGACATTGAGGCGGAGATGGTTCCGGTTCGCCCCGGCGACGCCATCATCGACGATCTCACTCGCGCCAGCTAAGGGCCTAACCCACCTCGCGTTCGGCCGGAATCAGAAATGGTTCCGGCCGTTCGCCGATTAACCCAGTGCGAGCAGAGCGGCGGCTGCGATTGCAAGCGCCAGACCAATGGCCTGAACGGGAGCCACGCGCTCCTTTAGCACCACGCTGGCGAGCAGAATCGTGCCGGCCGGATACATCGCCGTGAGCACGGACATCACGCTGAGATCGCCGAGTTGAATGCCCAGTAGGAGCAACGCGTTGCCGGTGCCATCGATCACACCGCCGAGTGCGGCGAGCCGAAGCCCGGGACGCCAGCCCGCCGCGAAGGAATCACGTGCGGATGATTCGCCGGGCGTGGTCGTGGCGCTGGAGCCCGCAATCGCGTTCGCGGAGGCGGCGCGTCGTCGTCGAGCGCGCATCCCGGCCAGAATTGCAATGGAAATTCCCATGATGCTCGCGCTGACGATGCGGTTTGCCATGAGGGGGATGAGGCCCGCATCGGAGGGCGCCTGATCGATGAAAATGAGGAAGGCGCCGATCAGGATGCCGGCGCCAATTGCCATCGCGAGGCCAGTAAGTGACGGGCGAACTGCGTTTTTCTCTGGCACGAATCCCACCAGCACCACCGCAACGAGGCCCAGTCCAATTCCGGCAAGTCCGAAGGCACCCAGGCTCTCACCGGTGGTAAGGGCCCAGGTGACAGGAACCACCGCGGAGACAAACGCGCCGAGGGGCGACAGGATGCTCATTGGACCAATCGCGAGACTCGCGTAAAGCAGCATGATGGCAGCCGAGCCCACCACGCCCGCCATCGCGCCCCAAAAGATGGCTGGCCAACTCATCACACTGGGTACAACCAACGAACCGACAATCGCGATGCCGAAGCCGACGAGTCCGGAGATGAACGTGACTTTCATGGCGCTGATGCGTTTCGAGGCCAGACCACCGATGAAGTCGGCCGCACCAAACATGACTGCGCCGACGAATCCGAGCACGACAGCAACCATTACCTCAGCCTAGAGATTTTTCTCGGCTGAGTTTTTGCTGACCGCAGGATGCGATTGGCTCATAGAAGTTCCTAGACTGACGGGCGGGGAACTTCGCTACTCGAGCGAATGGGGTAAAAAATGACAATTGCACACGTCGACGAATCAGATCAGGGTCACTCTGAAATTGAAACCGGTCCCGCACACATCGATGTTGCGGCGCTTGGTGACTACCTTCTCGGGCGATGGGCGGACATTCGACGGGATGCCCGCGAATTCATTCGCGACCCCGCCATGCAGGGGCAGACGGGGCTTTCGGTCGACGAGCACCGCGCCCGCGTCTTCGATCAACTTCAACGCCTGGCCGACCGGGGCGTGGTGCACCGCGCGTTCCCCGTCGAAGTGGGTGGATTCGAAGACCACGGTGGACACCTCGCGGCCTTTGAAGAGCTCGTGGCGGCCGACCCATCCATGCAAATCAAGGCCGGTGTTCAGTGGGGCCTGTTTGCGTCGGCGATTCAGCACCTGGGAACGGCCGAGCATCACCAGCGTTGGCTGCCCGACGCACTGAACCTCAAGCTCCCGGGCATCTATGCGATGACCGAGACGGGCCACGGGTCCGACGTCGCGAGTATTGGCACGACGGCGACGTACGACGCGCAGTCGGAGGAGTGGGTCATCCACACGCCGTTCCGGGGCGCGTGGAAGGACTACCTCGGTAATGCCGCCGTTCACGGCAAAGCTGCCGTCGTCTTCGCGCAACTCATCACGAAGAATGTCAACCACGGTGTGCACGCGTTCTTTGTTCCGATTCGCGACGACAAGGGCGAGTTCTATCCCGGTGTCGGAGGAAATGACGACGGAGTCAAGGGCGGGCTCAACGGCATCGACAATGGCCGACTTCACTTTGATCACGTGCGCGTTCCGCGCACAAACCTGCTCAACCGCTACGGTGACGTTTCGCCCGACGGCACGTACTCGTCGCCAATCGAAAGCCCCGGGCGCCGCTTCTTCACGATGCTCGGCACGCTCGTTCAAGGTCGCGTGTCACTCGACGGCGCCAGTGCCAACGCGATGAAGATTGCGTTGCAAATCGCCGTGACCTACTCGAATCAGCGGCGCCAGTTCGACGGCCCGAGTGGCAACGAGACCGTGCTCCTTGATTACCAGCGTCACCAGCGTCGGCTCATCCCCCTGATTGCTCAAACGTACGCCGTCACCTTCGCGCACGGTGAGTTGCTCGAGAAATTCGACGCGGTATTCGGCGGATCGCATGACACGGATGAGCACCGTCAAGACCTCGAAACACTCGCCGCTGCCCTCAAACCGCTCTCGACGTGGAGTGCGCTCAACACAATCCAGGAGTGTCGTGAGGCGTGTGGCGGTCAAGGATTCTTGGCAGAAAACCGCTTGGTCGGACTCCGCGCCGACCTCGACATCTACGCCACGTTTGAGGGTGACAACACCGTCCTTCTGCAGCTCGTGGCAAAACGACTGCTCAGTGACTTCGGCAAGAAGATTCGCAAGGCCGACCGGGCGACTCTCGTCAAGTTCGTTGTGGGCAAGGCCGCGGATCGCACACTGTCGAACTCCGGATTGCGACGCCTGTCCCAGGAGTTGCGTGACCTCGGTTCGACCGCGCGATCGGTCGGACAGTTGCGTGACCAAGACGTGCAGCGTGACCTGCTCACCGACCGCGTTGAATCGATGGTCTCCGACTTGGCTGCGCAATTGCGTGATGGCGCCAAGGCCGGCAATCTCGCTGAGGTGACGGCCAATATGCAGTCCGCACTCATTGACACCGCCATCGCACATGGCGAACTGCTCCAGTGGGAGGCGTTCACGGATGCGCTTGACGGAATAACGGATGCGGATACGCGCGAGGTGATGACGTGGGTGCGAAACCTCTTCGGTCTGGGTCTCGTCGAAAAGCATCTGGCGTGGTACCTGCTCAACGGCCGACTGTCACCGGCTCGAGGCAACGCCGTTTCGGCCTACGTCGACCGACTGGTCGGGCGCCTGCGGCCGTATGCGCAAAGCTTGGTCGATGCCTTTGGCTATGGCCCCGAGCACCTGCGCGCGGAGATTGCCACCGGGGTTGAAGAGGTGCGCCAAGATCAAGCTCGGGCGTATTACCGCCAACTCGAGGAGTCGGGGCTGTCACCCGAGCTTGAGGCGAAGTAGCGCTACTTCTTCTTCGGCGCGGACGTGGTCGTGGACTTCGGCGCTGATGTGGTCGGTGTCGACGCCGCGTTTGTCGCGTTCGATCCGGCACCGTTGAGGCGCAGGGTCGACAGGAAACCGAGCACCAAGAAGGCGGCGGCCGCAAACGCGGAGTACCGCGTGCCGTCACTCACGGCCTGCTTCGCGGCCACGACAACGTCGGCCGAGGCGGGGTCCTTCTCGAGTCCGAGAATCGCTCCTCCCGACGAATCGACGACGGCGGAGACGACAGACGTCACGGTGTCAGCCGGTAGACCCTGGTCGGTCAGTGAATTCGTCAACTGGATTTGCAGCGACGTGAACAGAACCGTGCCGAGCACGGCGATGCCGAGGGCCGAGCCGAGTTGGCGTGAGGTGCTTTGGGTACCCGAGGCCTGGCCGGACTCCGAGACGGGAACATCCTTGAGAACAACGCCGGTCAGCTGAGCGGTTGCGAGTCCGACGCCGATTCCGTACACGAACAGGAAGGGTGTCACTTCGGCCCATCCCGTGGTGGGCGAAATCGCAAATCCAACTCCCGTCACGCCGATGAGTTCGAGCAGGATGCCGAGCTGAACCATGCGCACCGGGGGAACGCGTCGTCCGAGTCCACCCGCGAGGCCACTGGCGAGGAACGCGCCGGCGGCGAGCGCGAGCAGAACGAAACCGGTGCTCAGGGCGTTGTAACCGACCACGAACTGCAACCACAGCGGGAGAGAGAGGATGATTCCGAACTCACCGAGCGCGATGATCATCGCGGCGATGTTTCCGTTGCGGAAACTCGGAATCGCAAAGAGGTTGAACGCAATCAACGCGGGCTTACCAGTTCGAGATCGAGCAATTCCGTGCCAGATAAACCACGCGACCGAAATGACGAAAACTGCGAAGCACACCGGAATGACGGAGAGCTCGAACGGCCACGTCCACGTGCCGATTTCGAAGGGCTTGTTAGCCAGCCACCATCCGTAGCTCCGACCCTCAATCAGTCCAAAGACAAGTGTCGACATAGCGACGACCGAGAGCACAGCGCCGCCCCAGTCAATCCGTCGGGCCGGACCGGTTTCTTTGGATTCGACAACCGTCAACAGGGCGCCAACGATGATGATGATGCCCAGGGGAACGTTGATGCCAAACGCCCAGCGCCAGGAAAAGTCCGTGGTGAGCCAACCGCCGAGGAGAGGACCGACGGCGACCATTCCACCGATGGTCGAACCCCAGACAGCAAACGCGATGCCGCGCTCCTTGCCCTGGAAGTTGGCGTTGACGAGCGACAGCGTCGTGGGCAACACCATGGCGCCGCCGAGACCTTGAAAGACCCGGGCGAGAATAAGCAGATTGCCGTCTTGCGCGAAGCCCGCGAACACCGACGCGATTGTGAAGAGCGTCATACCGATGATCATCACTCGACGACGGCCGAAGCGGTCGGCCAGCGACCCAAAGACGAGAAGAAGTGCCGCGAAGACGAGCGTGTACGACTCTTGAACCCACTGAACCTGGGTGCTGGAGATTCCCAAGTCTTCGATGATTGCGGGGATCGACACGTTGATGATCGTGGAGTCGACGATGATGAGCGAGATTCCGAGGCTGACAAAGAGCAGTCCGAACCAGCGGGTGCGAGGTGATGACAT
>CANGKD010000040.1 GCA_947454495.1 Actinomycetota bacterium | reverse complement strand
TCGAGGTCGTAGTCGTCGAGGCTTGCCCGCAGTGCGGCAGCCCGCGCGAGTGCGATGTCGTGGTCGAGATCACGAACGGCCTCGGTGAGTTGCTCGACTTCTCCCGGGGCGTCGATGATGTCGTCGTCGGGGTCGTGTTGCGGGTCTGAGGTGTGATCAGCCATGCGATTTTCCTGCCGTGATGAGGCCGACAAGTGCGGCGATGGTCTCGTCATACGACAGATTTGTCGAGTCGAGGGTGGTGACGCCGTCGGCGGCCACCATGAATTCGGATACTTTTGCGTCGGCCGCATCGCGCGCCTTGAGCGCCGCCGCGGTGTCATCAGTGCGTGGGCGCGACACGACACCGGAGTCTGCCGCGGGAAGCTCGGCTGCCCTGCGTGCCGCGCGCGCCTCCTCCGACGCTGTCAGCAAGACGCGCACCGGCGCATCGGGGGCGACAACGGTCGTGATGTCGCGACCCTCGACGATAATGCCCGGTTTCTCGGTCGTCGCAATGATCCGGTGAAAGACGCCGTTAACGTGCGATCGAACAGCGGGGATGCGCGCCACGGTGCTGACCGCCGACGTCACGTCGTCGCCACGAATGGCGTCAGTGACATCAACTTCGCCAACACGAAAAACGACCGCATCGGGGTCGGTGGCACACGAGTAATCGAAGGAGTCGAGCGCGGCCACGATGCTCTGTTCGCTCGCAAGATCAGCTCCGCTGTGCAACACATGCCACGTCACCGCGCGATACGCGGCTCCGGTGTCGAGATAGGCGTAGCCGAGGAATCGCGCGGCCGACTTGCTGACGCTGGACTTGCCACTGCCGGCGGGGCCGTCGACGGCCACAACAAAGGCGCTCATCGAGCCACTCTCCATCCGCGTTGTTCGAGATCCGCGACGAGTCGGTCCACGGCTTCCGGCACGACACTGAACTCGACCGTGCCGAGCTGTGCGCCCGGCGCATGCTCGAGGTTCAAGTCTTCGAGGTTGATGCCGAGCTCGCCGATGTCGGCCAGCAAATGAGCGAGTTGCCCCGGGCGGTCATCGATGAGCACCGTCACGATGGAGAACTTTCGATTTTGTCCGTGCTTGCCGGGGAGCCGAGCAACTCCCTCGTTCCCGTGCGAAAAAGCCTGGGCGAGGGTCGATCGCGAGCCCGACGCATCAAGCGAATCGAGTGCCTCGATCACGGCGCCAAGATCGGTGTGCACACCGCGGAGCACCTCAACAACGGCTTCGTGATTCGCACCGAGAATCTGCACCCACAGGTCGGGAGAGCTGGCCGCAATGCGCGTGACATCGCGCACGCCCTGACCCGCAACGCTAACGGAAGCGTCCGTGGCCGAGCGCAACTGGGCCGCCATCACCGTCGACACGATTTGCGGTGCGTGCGACACCAGCGCAACGGCCCGATCGTGCTCGTCGGCGGTCATCTCCACGACACTCGCGCCGAGGTCGAGAATGAGGTCTTCGACCAAGCGCACCGCGGTCTGCGAATTTTGCGGTTCACGGCACACCACCCAGGGACGCCCGATGAATAAGTCACCACGAGCCGAGACCGCTCCCCCACGTTCGCGACCGGCGAGTGGATGCGCTCCGACGTAACGCGAGACATCGACACCGCGCGCCGCCAAGTCGTCCCGCGCCGCAACCTTGACACTGGCCACGTCGGTCACGATGGCGTGCTCGAACTCGGCAAGTTCGCGGGCAATCACATCGGCCACGACGTCGGGGGGAACACACACGACGATGAGGTCGGGAACATCGCTCGGGGACGCCAACTGTCCCGCACCGAGATCCTCGGCGAGACGGGCGGACGAGGGCGACGCATCCGTCAACACAACGTTGACGCCAAGCGGGCGAAGACCCAAGCCAATGCTCGAGCCGAGCAGACCAGTGCCCACGATGCGCACGGTTTTGCCGGCGAGTCGAACGGAGCTAGGTGAAGAGTTCACGTCACGTCCGTTTCGTTGAGGGGTCATTCGCCGTGTTCGGCAGAATCCACATCAGTCGTTGAGCCACCACGCGCGAGGGCGAGAATCTCGCCCTTCTCCAGTTTAGTCAGGTCACGCCACTGCCCCGCGGGCAGAGTGCCGAGGTGCAAGGGCCCGAACGAGCGGCGAACCAGATCGATGACCGGATGCCCCACGTGCTTGAGCATTCGTCGAACGATGCGATTGCGCCCCGAATGCAACGTGATCTCGATAATGCTGTGCTTACCCGAAGGGTCGACCGAGAGCAGTCGCGCCTTGTCGGCGTGAATCTCGCCGTCGTCGAGGTCGAAACCAGCGGTCAAGCGCGCGACGATCTGCGGGGTGACGCGTCCGCGCACCTTCGCGACATAGGTCTTGAGAACACCAAATTTGGGATGCGCGAGCGCCTGCGCCACGTCGCCGTCATTCGTCAGAATCATGAGCCCGCTGGTGTCGGCGTCGAGGCGCCCCACATAAAACACGCGTTCGTCAAACTCCGCCGCGTAGGTGCTCAAGTCAGGTCGCCCGTTCTCATCCTTCATCGAACTGACCACCCCCACGGGCTTATTGAGGATCACGTAGCGCCGACTGACATCTAGTTGCACGGGGGTGCCGTCGACTTCGACCCGATCACTGTCGGGATCGATGCGACGCCCCATCTCGGTCACCACTTCGCCGTTGACGACGACCCGGCCCTCGGCGATAAGGTTCTCACACACCCGGCGCGACGCGATTCCCGCGGCCGCAAGCACTTTCTGCAGACGCACACCCGTTGGTTCGACAAACCACGACTGTGTTTGCGGTTGCGACTGCGCCTGCGCCTGCGCCTGCGCTGAATCGTTGTCGTCGTTCATCATGGGCTAGAAGCCGTCCTGTCCTTCGGGAAGCAGCGGCGCAATCGGGGGTAGTTCTTCGAGCGAGTTGATTCCCAGCTGCGTGAGCAACAGGTCAGTTGTTCCATAGAGAATCGCACCGGTTTCCGCATCCGTGTGTACTTCGGTGATGAGACCGCGGCCGAGCAAGGTGCGAACCACCGAGTCGACATTGACCGCACGAATCTGTGCGATCTGCGGACGACTGATCGGTTGGCGGTAGGCAATGACAGCCAGCGTCTCAAGTGCGGCCTGCGTGAGTTTCGTGGGATTCTGCGTGAGCACAAAATCAGACACCACGGGGTCATATTCTTCGCGCACGTAGAGGCGCCATCCGCCACCGACTTCACGAAGTTCGAATCCGCGACGCACCGACGTACCCTCGGTCGACGTGGCGACTCCGTCGTAGTCGGCGACGAGGGCGGCGATGGCCGCCTTGACGTCTTTGACCGGAGAACCGAGCGCCGTCGCCATACTCACGATGCTCTGCGGCTCGTCGGCCACGAGCAAGATTGCTTCGAGTGCGCGTTCAAGATCCATATTGTGCTCCCAGATTTGCGAGGGCCTCATCCGACCAGGATTCCGCGGTCCATGTGATCGTGAGATCGCCCAGGGGTTCATGCTGTTCAAAGACGATGGCGGCGTGCCGGTACAACTCGAGCACGGCCAAGAATCGAGCGACGACGACGCCGGGGATGCCCGCATCCGCAATCAATTCGCGAAAGGTCAGCGGTTTACCCTCGCGCAAGCGTGTGACGACGTGAGCGGCCTGTTCACGAATGCTGACCAACGGGGCATGCAGGTGGTCGAGCCCAACCGTGGGAATCTCCCGGGGAGCAAACGCGAGCAAGGCAATCGCGGCAAAGTCGTCGAGACTCGTTGTCCACACCAGATCCGGCACGCTGCGGCGGAATTTCTCTTCGAGACGCACAACGCGCGCGTGGCGCGTTGACTCAGCTTCGAGGTGAGTGGAGAACCAGGACGACACGTCTTTGAACGCGCGATATTGGAGCAGTCGTGCAAATAGGAGGTCACGCGCCTCGAGCAACGCCGCGTCTTCGGGATCCACCAGTTCGCCTTGTGGAAGGAGCCCGGCCACCTTGAGATCCAGCAGAGTGGCGGCGATGACCAAGAACTCGGTGGCTTCATCGAGGCCTTGCGTGAGATCCATTCCCTTGAGGTACTGAATGAACTCATCCGTCACCACACTCAACGAAATCTCTGTGATGTCGAGTTCGTGCTTCGAAATCAGCGAGAGAAGCAGGTCGAACGGACCCTCGAATTCACCCACCACCACCCGAAAACCCGCGGTGGGTTCGTCGTGTGGACTCGTCTCGGTGATGTCGTTCGTACTCACCGGTTTACGGCAGTGAGCCGCGGGAGATGAGCTCCCGCGCCAACTGGCGGTAACTTTCGGCGGCCGCGTGGTCGGGCGCGAACTGGTTCATGGGCAAGCCGTCGATGGATGCGTCGGGAAACTTCACCGTACGGGCAATCGCCGTCTGCAACACGACATCACCGAAGTTGTCGATGACGTGCTGCACGACTTCGCGCGAGTGCAACGTGCGCGGGTCGTACATGGTCGGCAAGATTCCGTCGAGGGTCAACCCGGGGTTGAGCCGATCGCGCACTTTCTCGATGGTTTCGACGAGCATCGCCAAGCCACGCAGAGCAAAGTACTCACACTCGAGCGGCACGATGACGCCGTGACTTGCGGTGAGCGCGTTGACGGTCAAGAGTCCGAGCGATGGTTGGCAGTCAATGAGGATGACGTCGTACTCGGCCGCAACCTTTTTGAGGACGTTGGCCAAAGCGTGCTCGCGCGACAGTTCGTTGACCAGGAAAACCTCGGCCACCGAGAGTTCGATGTTGGCCGGCAGAATGTCCACTCCGGGGGCACTCGTCGGCTTGATCACCTCGTGCGGATCGGTGAGCTTGCCGTTGATGAGGTCGAGCACCGTCGGCGAATCGTCGAACGCGTGCACACCGAATCCGGCACTCAACGCGCCCTGCGGATCGAAGTCGACGACGAGAACCTTGCGGCCGAAGGCGGCCAGCGAGGCGGCCAAGTTAATTGTCGACGTCGTCTTTCCGACGCCACCCTTTTGGTTACACAGCGAGACAATTCGAGCGGGGCCATGGGATTTCAAAACCGGGGGCTCCGGGAACGTCACAGCCCCGCGCGTGCGCGGAGCGGCGTTGTCGGGCGTGCTGTTCACTCGATGATTCTAGCCTGACGGGCCCACATCGTTGCTCGTCGCGCGTGCCCGAGGATGCGCTAATTGGTAGCTTTCGCGCAGTGCATCCGCCGTCACCAGGGTGTAAATCTGCGTGGTCGCGACAGAGCTGTGACCGAGCAGCTCTTGCACCACGCGCACGTCAGCGCCGCCGTTGAGCAGGTGCGTAGCAAACGAATGGCGCAGTGAGTGTGGCGATACGTGCGTGGTGAGATGCGCGCGTTCGGCGGCCGACTGGATGACCAGCCAGGCGCTCTGACGCGACATGCGGGCTCCGCGTGGCCCAAGAAAGAGCGCCGGTGTCGAGTTCCCTCGCGCCGAGAACACCGGACGAACGCGAACAAGATACGCGTCCAGGGCGGCGCGCGCGAACGACCCCACGGGAACGAGTCGCTGCTTGTTGCCTTTGCCGCGCACCCGCACCATGCCTTCGGAATCGGTGATGTCGTCGACGTTGAGCGACACGATTTCGGTGATGCGGGCGCCCGTAGCGTAGAGCAGCTCCAACACGGCGCGGTCGCGAATGAGCACCTCATCGTCACCGTCACAGGCGGCAATGAGCGCCTCCACCTCGGTTATCGTGAGGGCCTTGGGTAAGCGTGCCGGCAGCTTCGGCGGAGCGATGCCCAGGGTGGGGTCGAGTGTCGAGTAGCCCTCGTCGAGCGCAAAACGATGAAATCCGCGCACACTTGAGAGCAGGCGCGCTTGACTCGACGCTGTCAACGGCGACTCGGCTCGCTCGTGCAACTCGGCAATGAAACCGGTCACCAGCGTGGCAGTGATGTCGTTGACTGAGTCGTCCGCCTCGGGGTTGACTCCGTTGGCGGCAAGCCAGTCAACATAGCTGGCGAGGTCCCGGCCGTAGGCCTCCACCGTGTTCGCCGAGAGACCGCGCTCGATGGAGACGTGTCGGATATACGCCTCGCGCGCGGCAACGAGTTTCATTGGCGCTGTGCGTCGCGCCAGTCCAATTGCGGCCACGGCGCGTCGCCCGGACGAAGGGTCGACCAGCCCCGTTCACGCGAGGCGTGCGCCGTCAACACGGCCACCTGAAAAATGGAGTTTGAGACACGGCCGTCGAGCACCGCATCCATCGCCTCATCGAGCGAGACCCACCGCACGACCATGTCGGCCTCTTCGCCGGTGCGTTCAAATTCGTGCACAGCGGTCGTGAGTCCTCGGGCAAGATACACGCGAATCGCCTCATCGTTGCCGCCCGGCGAGGTGCAGTAGTCGGTCAGCACGTGCCATTCCGCGGCCGCCACGTCGACTTCTTCGGCGAGTTCGCGCTGGGCAGACGCTAATGGATGCTCCCCCGCCAGATCGAGCAGGCCGGCCGGCAACTCCCACTCCCGCAATCGCACGGGGTGACGGTACTGCTGAATCGTCACAAACCGGTCGTGCTCATCGAAGGCCATCACCGCGACGGCGCCGGGGTGCCGCACGTAGTCGCGCGTGAGTTGCTCGTCGTTGTAGGCGAAACGTTCGCTCACCACATCCCAGACACGCCCTGTGAAGACCGTGGATCGCTCCACGATCCCGACCCCACACGGTTCGTCGGCGAGCAGGTCAGTCATGCGTCAGCTCTCGTCGATGTCAAAGAGTCGGCTCGCCTGCTGACGCTCGAGCGAGGCTTCGATGAGGCCGGCAAACAGCGGGTGTGCGCGGTTGGGGCGCGAACGAAGCTCGGGGTGAGCCTGCGTGGCGATATAGAAGGGATGCACATCCCGCGGCAACTCAACAAACTCGACGAGGGTGCCATCCGGTGACGTGCCCGAGAACTGCATGCCCGCCGACGCAATCTGCTCACGGTACGTGTTATTCACTTCATAGCGGTGGCGGTGACGTTCTTGAATCAGTTCGGATTCGTACAGTGATGCGGCCAGGCTGCCTTTGGCTAGGGCCGCGTCGTACAAACCGAGTCGCATCGTGCCGCCCATGTCACCCGACTCGATGATGTTGACCTGTTCGGCCATGGTCGCGATGACCGGCACCGGAGTCTCGGGGTCGAACTCTGTCGAGGAAGCACCGGCGAGACCGGCCACGTTGCGGGCATATTCAATGACCATGCACTGAAGTCCCAGACACAGGCCGAGCACCGGAATGCCGTTCTCGCGCGCAAACCTCAATGCGCCGAGTTTGCCTTCGATGCCACGAATGCCGAATCCACCGGGCACGCAGATGCCGTCGAGGTCTGACAGGTTCTTCGAGGCGCCGTCGGGCGTTTCGCATTCGTCAGAGGGAATCCAGCGAATGTTGACCTTGGTGCGGTGCTCAAAACCACCCGCGCGCAACGCTTCGGTGACCGACAGATACGCGTCGGGAAGATCGATGTACTTGCCAACCAGTCCGACGGTGACCTCGTGCGCCGGTTCGTGCACGGCCAACAGTAGTTTCGACCATCCGGTCCAGTCGACGGGATTCGCGGCCAGACCGAGTGCATCGACAATGTAGGTATCAAGGCCTTGCGTGTGCAGCATCGTCGGGATGTCGTAGATGCTCGGCACGTCGACGGCGTTGACGACGGCGTGTTCGTCGACGTCACACATGAGAGCGATTTTGCGTTTGTTCGCATCGGTCACCGGGCGGTCACTGCGCAGCACCAGGGCATCGGGCTGAATACCGATGGATCGCAACGTGGCAACGGAATGCTGCGTGGGCTTGGTCTTTTGTTCACCCGAGGCACCCATGAAAGGCACGAGCGACACGTGCACAAAGAACACGTTCTTGCGCCCAAGCTCGTGACGCACCTGACGAGCGGATTCGATGAACGGCTGGCTTTCGATGTCACCGACCGTGCCACCGATCTCGGTGATGATGACGTCGGGCTGGGGCGAATCTTCTGCCTGAAGTCGCATGCGGCGCTTGATTTCGTCGGTGATGTGCGGAATCACCTGCACGGTGTCGCCCAGGTACTCGCCTCGGCGTTCTTTCGAAATCACCTGCGAGTAAATCTGACCCGTCGTGACATTGGCGGCCTGGCTGAGGTTGATGTCGAGGAATCGCTCGTAGTGACCGATGTCGAGGTCGGTTTCGGCACCATCATCGGTAACGAAGACTTCGCCGTGTTGGAACGGGTTCATCGTGCCGGGATCGACGTTGAGATAGGGGTCGAGTTTCTGCATCACCACGCGAAGACCGCGTGCGGTAAGAAGATTGCCGAGACTGGCTGCGGTGAGACCCTTACCCAGGGAACTGACCACGCCCCCGGTGACGAAAATGTGCTTTGTTACCTTGTCACCCGTTGAGTCCACCACGGGATTTCACTCTATCAGCGAAGCGAGCTGAACGAGCTCTCTTGCGTGTTCGAGACCCGTGTCGGAATCGGGGAGGCCAGAAAGCAGTCGAGCCATTTCGGCGATGCGTTCTTCTCCGACAAGCTTGGTGACCGAACTCACCGTGACATCACCGTCGGTGTTCTTTTCGACGCGCAGGTGGTTCGTTGCGAACGCGGCAACTTGGGCCAGGTGCGTCACGACGATGACTTGCGCGTTTTGAGCGAGTCGGGCAAGTCGGCGACCGATTTCGATGGCAGCGGCACCGCCAACTCCCGAGTCCACCTCGTCGAAGACATAGGTGGGAACGCGGTCACGCTCGGCGACGACGACCTCGAGAGCAAGCATGACTCGAGAGAGCTCGCCACCCGACGCACCCTTGGCAATCGGCCGCGGGTCCGAGCCCGAATGCGGCTGCAACAAGAACTCAACGGCGTCGAAACCAAATGGCGTGGGTTCGTTGGTCGTCGTAACCCGCACGTGCAACGAGGCATCCGGCATGGCGAGGCCAGTGAGCTCGGTGGTGACGGATGCGCTCAGCACGTCAGCCGACGCCACACGCATTGCGGTCAGGGTGGCTCCTGCCGCTCGCACGTCGGACTCGTCTTGCGCGGTGACGCGACCGAGCTCGTCGATGCGCTCACTGTCGCCGTCGAGTGCGAGCAGACGAGCGCTACCCGATTCGGCAAACGCCAACACATCAGCCAGGGTGGGACCAAAACGGCGCATCAGACTCGCCAAAGCGGACCGGCGTTCCTGCACCATATCGAGACTGCGGTCACCGTCGCTCTCGATGTCGGCAAGTCGGCGAGAAAGGTCTGTCGACACGTCAGAGAGCTGGGCGCTCACCAACGTCAGTGACTCCAAAATCTTGGCAAGCACCGGATCAACGCCGGCGACACGTTCGAGTTGACGACGCGCACTTTCAATCAGTCCGACGGCGTCGAACGAGTCGTCATCGCTCGAGACCGCTCCATGTGCCGCAGCAATGGCTGCCCGCAACTCTTCAACATTTGTCAGGCGATCGGCCAATTCCTGCAGTTCGACGTCTTCTTCGGGTTGTGGTGCGACTGCCTCGATTTCGGAAAGAGCCACGCGCAGGTCATCCGCTTCACGCGTGCGGCGATCGCGCTCCGTGGTCAACTCGGTGAGCTCACTCAGATTTCGCTGCCAACGGCGGAAGGTCTGCTGATAGTCAGCGAGTTTCGCCGAGAATTCGGCACCGGCAAAACGGTCGAGCGATTCACGCTGTTCCGTAGTGGAGCGAAGTCGAATCTGGTCACTTTGGCCGTGCACCGCCACCAGGGCGTCGGCGAGCGTCTGCAGAACTCCGGCCGGTGTCGTACGACCACCCACGACCGCCCGCGAACGTCCCTCCGAGCTGACCGATCGCGCGATCAGCAACTCGTTGCCCTCAAGCTCTCCGCCGGCCTCCTCGACAACGGCGCGGATTGACTCGGGGTCATCGAGGCGCCACGTGCCCTCAACCCACAGCGCGTCACTGCCGCGACGCACGGTTGCGGCATCCGCTCGCTCACCACGCAGCAGGCCCAGGGCCGTCACCACCATGGTCTTGCCCGCGCCCGTCTCACCCGTAATGGCGGTGAAGCCAGGGCCGAGTGGAAGCGACGCCTCGGAGATGACTCCGAGGTCTCGAATTCGAATTTCTTCAATCACGTTATTGGGGTCCTCGCCAGCCATAGACGGAGAGATCAAATTTGTTGACGATGCGGTCGGCGAACGAATCACTGTTCAATCGGGCAAGTCGCACGGGGAGCGCCGAGCGCTGCACCACAACACGAGCCCCCGAAGGGAGATCGAAGGTGCGACGACCATCACACCAGAGCACGCCCCCACCACTGCTGCGTTCAAGAATTTCGACCGCGACGGCCACGTTGGGAGACACGACGAGTGGGCGTGCGAACAATGCGTGTGCCGAAAGAGGGACGACAAGCATGGCTTCGACATCGGGCCACACCACGGGGCCACCGGCCGAGAAGGCGTAGGCCGTCGAACCCGTCGGAGTCGCAATGACCACGCCGTCACAACCAAAGGACTCAAGGGGACGCTTGTTTACCTCAACGACGACTTCGAGCATGCGTTCACGGCTGGCCTTTTCAACGGTTGCTTCGTTGAGCGCCCAGGTGTGGAAGACAACCTCGTTGCCGCGCTTGACACGCACATCAAGGCTGAACAGGTCCTCGACGACAAAGTCGCCGGCCAACACCCGGGTGACCGTTTCGGCGACACTGTCGCGTTCCGTCTCGGCGAGAAAACCGACATGCCCAACATTGACACCGACGATGGGAATCGCGACCTCGCGAACGAGCTCGGCCGCACGAAGAATCGTGCCGTCACCGCCAATTGCAAAAGCGACGTCGATTCCACTGAGTGCATCGGCAGCGGATGATTCGCTCTCTAGCCATTCGATCGACACAAGTTCGGGGGCCGCATCGCGAACGACCACACCTTCCGCCTCACGCAAGACCGGCACCACACCGTGCGCAATCAATTGACGGCACACCTCGACGGCCGTCGCGAGCGACACCTCCTGCAGCACGTGCGGGATGACCAGCACGCGACGAGCTGAACTCATGTCGTGCCTCCTGCCAATTTGTGGACGTGGTCTCTCCATTGTGTCGGATTACTACCGACGCTCGCGCTGAACCACACGAGATACTCGCGGTTTCCGGCGCCACCAAGGATTGGGGAAGACAGGATGCCCGCCGTACGGAGCCCGGCATCAAACGCGCACCACAGCACCGCGTTGATGGCGTCCTCACGTTTACCCGCGTTCGTCACGATGCCCTCTTTGACACCCTGCCGACCAACCTCGAATTGCGGCTTGATCAACAACACGAAATCCGCGTCCGTCGTTGCCGTTGCGCGCAGAGCAGGAATCACGTGCGTGAGCGAAATGAACGAGAGGTCGGCCACGACGAGGTTCGGGGCATCCTCGTCGGGAACCTCGGGTCGACGGAGCAAACCCGCGAGGTTCTCTCGCGTGAGATAGCGCGCGTTGACACCCTCGAGAACACGCACCCTCTCGTCGGAACGAATCGACGGCGACAGCTGATTGTGACCCACGTCGAGCGCAATCACGCTCCCGACCTGACGCTCGAGCAAGACCTGCGTGAATCCACCGGTCGAGGCCCCCACATCGAGAGCTCGTCGACCGGTCACATCGATGTCGAACGCATCGAGTGCCGCAATGAGCTTGTGGGCGGCCCGACTGACGTAGTGGTCGAGGCGTTCGACGGCGATGTCGTCGGCATCACGAACACGGTGCGCCGCCTTGATGACAGGATGCCCGTTGACGCGCACTCGCCCACTCACAATGAGCTCGGCCGCGTGCGTGCGCGAACGTGCGATGCCGCGGGTGGCGAGTGCGGCATCCAGTCGCTGGTCACTCACCTCGTCGAGTTCAGGCACTCGGCCCCTGTGCGTCGACGCGCTCGAGTCGGGTCTTGAGTTGTTCGTACACCTGTGCATACGCGTCGGCACGCTGCTCGAGCGGCAGCGTTTCGATGCGCGCCAATTCGGCCTGCAGGTTGTCGCTCATGCCTCAATCTTACGCTTTGTGGACTTGGCGACTTTGTCGGAAAATGCCGCAAACCCCTGCTTCGTGAGCGCTTTCGCGAGTGCGCGCTCGGCGCGCTCTGCAGTCGATCGAGTCGCGAACTCAGGAAAGTCCGTCATAAATTCAGAGGCAATAGACACTGGCTCGTACACATCCTGTTTGCCCGGAGAGTCTTTGAAAATGGATGCCAGTCGCACACGTTTTGTCGGGTTGAGGTGTCGCTCAAAGCGTTCCTCGACTGTGTTGGCAGTGTGCCCGACGTAGAACTTGTAGTGTCCAGAACCTCGCACGGGGCGCACGTGAAGAATGTAGACCCGACACGCATTGGCCTCGTCTTTCGACGGTTTCTCTGCAATGCGGATTAATTGACGACGCAAAGCGTCGACGTCGACGCGCGCAAATCCCGATGTCATGCGTGCTCACATTCCATATGAGTGGAGGCGCTCCGGCACGGTGAACCCGTAGATGGCGAGCCCGCTGTCCCAGATGAGCGTGCAGGCAGCCCGAACGGCATCGAGCGGATGCGTACCCTCACGAACCACGACCAACTCCATGCCGCGCTTCACAACGTGGGCCTCGCCCACGCTCACGCTGCCATCGGGGTGCGTCACGGTCTCGGGGTAGGGCTCGTGAAGCTGGCGCAAATCGTCGAGCAAGTAGGTGGGGCGCGAGCCGGGTGGCGCGGCCAGCGCTTGCTTCGCGTGGTCAATACCCGTGAGCACGAGTGCCGACTTCATGCCCGCCGCATCCGCACCCTTGATGTCGGTGTCGAGCCGGTCGCCGATGAAGAGCATGTTGTCGGTGGCAAAACGACGTTTCGCCTCCTCGAATATGGGTAGCTCGGGCTTGCCCGCCACCACCGGCAGCCGTCCGACCGCCAAGTGCACCGCCGAGACGAGCGTCCCATTCCCCGGTGCGACCCCACGAGCGACGGGGATGGTCCAGTCCATGTTCGTGGCAATCCACGGGATGCCCTCGCTCGCCCCGGGCTCGCGCGCGTTGAGCGCAAAGGAGGCCTCAGCCAAGTGCGCCCACCCCAGGTCGGGTGAGAATCCCTGAATGACAGCGGCCGGTTTGTCGAGCGCCGAGTCGGTCACCACGAAGCCAGCCTTGGAGACTTCGCTCGTGAGCCCCTCGCCGCCAATGACCAAGATGGTCGAACCCGCGGGAGCGAGGTCACGCAGCAACGCCATCGCGGCTTGGGGCGACGTCACCACGTCGTTCGTGACAACATTGAGTCCGAGATCCCGCAAATGCTCGGCGACGCTCTCGTCGGTACGTGACGCATTGTTCGTGACGTACCCAACGCGCACCCGCTGCGCCGCCCGGTTCAGACTTTCAACGGCGTGTGGAATCGCGTGAGGACCCGCATAGACGACACCGTCGAGATCGGCGAGTACGACGTCGATTCCATCGAGCGGCGTCGCCATTAGTCGTCGTTCTCCGGCGCGGGTTCGAGTACGGGCTCCGTTTCAACTTCGGTCTCAATCTCCGCCTCGTACTCCGTGACGATTCCGATGCTCTCGTCGGTTCCGCCCGCGGTATCGCGCTTGTCGATGGCCTCATCGAGCAGGTCGCCTCGGCGTTCCCAGACCGCCGCCTCGTCATCGCGACCGATTTCGCGCAGCACCTCGGCATACGCGTAATAAAGCGGT
>CANGKD010000039.1 GCA_947454495.1 Actinomycetota bacterium | reverse complement strand
CGGCATGGGCGTCGTCATCGGAGAGACCGCCGAAATCGGCGACGACGTGATGATCTACCACGGGGTCACCCTCGGCGGGCGCTCGCTCAAGCACGGCAAGCGCCATCCCACCCTCGAAAGCGGTGTGCGCGTGGGCGCCGGAGCAAAGATTCTCGGCGCCATCACAATCGGCCGTAACTCGCTCGTCGGAGCAAACGCGGTGGTCGTCAAGGACGTCCCACCCGACAGCGTCGCAACGGGAATACCCGCGACGGTGACGCCAAAGTCCACCGCGCGTTCCGAGGCCGAGTACTACGACCCGGCTGCCTGGATCTAGCGCGGTCGTCGCATCTCGACCGGCGCCCATCGGCGCTGCAATCGTGTCAGAGATCCGTTTTGCTTTTTCTAAAAAACAATCGAGAGCACTTGCCTCGTACTACTCTTGGCCTATCGTTTTTTCGTAGGAAGGTTTTTGATTCGTGAAAAGAAAGCTCGCTCTTGCCGCTGTTGTCATGACAGCGGCCGGACTCATGACCGCCGGCATCGCGCCTGCGCAGGCAGCAGGCATGCCCGTCTTGCCGTCAAACCAGCATTTCTTCGCCGTTGACTGCGACGATTTCTTGGGTTCGGTTTTTAGCATCGACACCACAAATGCGGCATCGACACTTGTTGGCACCGGCGCTCCAGGTTCGTCTGTTGATTGTGGCTACGGAGCTCAGTCCAACCCTGTTGACGGCACGGCGTACACGCTCATTGGTGGCGCCACAACGTACCTCGCAACTGTCGACACGACCGCCGGAACGTTGACGAAGGTCGCCGACATTACTGGTGCCGTAACGGATGCCTGGCAGTTGATGATTACCAACTCGGGTGCCGCCTACGTCATGCAGAGTGGCATGCTCTATACCCTCGATCTCGCAACCGGCATCACTTCTACGGTTGGTTCGTTGGTTCCAAACCTTGGGGCCGCAGGTTACAACCCGAACGATGACACAATTTATGCGTTCAAGGGCTCCGGCCAGGCCTACGCAATTGACCGAACCACCGGCACCGCAACTCCAGATTCAGCCCACAACATCGTTGTTCCCGCTTTCACATGTCCGGACACCAACAACGCGGACACCGCGATTGATGGGGTAGTTTTCGACGCAAACGGCAACGCGTGGATTCAAAACGATTCGCATTACGGTTGTGTTTCATCTCTTCTCGTCGAAGACTTTGCTACGGGAACGACGTACCACGTCGGTGAGTTCACGGATACGGCGCAGTCGCTGTACACCTCCTCGCCCTACCACTGGTACACGGAGACAATCTTTATCACTACCGATGCAGTCGAGACCACGTTGCCTAACACCGGTTCAAGTGCCGGGGCGATGGTAACAACATTCACAATCGGGGCAGGGCTCCTCGCCGCCGGCGCACTCGCGCTTCTGATGCTGCGTCGCCGCTTCGTGCGTCAATAGAACTACCCGTGTGATACCGCCACGGAATCACACGAAATGGAATCCCCCCGAACCTTTTTGGTCCGGGGGGATTTTTTTGGGCTGCGAGGATAACCGCGAAGCGGGAGGCGTCAATCGTTTATCCAAAATTTAGGAGGTAATCCTCCCCGGCCGCAAAACCGGCACTCCCTCTCCGCCTCGCAAGCGGACGCTATTGAACGACGTGCCGGTCAAGGAGTCGACGGACGAAAAGATTGGAGACTTCGGAGCTACTTCTCGTCGCCGAGTGCGGCGAGCCGCGCCTCTTCGTCGGTGGCAATGCACGAGTCCACGACGGGCCCGAGTGCGCCATCCATCACCTGGTCAAGGTTGTAGGCCTTGTATCCAGTGCGGTGATCGGCGATTCGGTTCTCGGGGAAGTTGTAGGTGCGGATGCGCTCCGAACGGTCAACCGTGCGGATCTGCGACTTGCGGGCGGCACTTGCCTCGGCTGCTTGTTCTTCTTGCTGCCGGGCCAAAATGCGCGCGCGGAGCACGCGCATGCCCGCCTCACGGTTTTGAATCTGCGACTTCTCGTTCTGCATTGACACCACGATGCCCGTCGGCAAGTGTGTGATGCGCACGGCGGAGTCGGTTGTGTTCACCGATTGACCGCCGGGGCCACTCGAGCGAAAGACGTCGATCTTGAGGTCGTTCTGACTGATCTCGACCTCTTCGGGTTCGTCGACCTCGGGAAAGACCAGCACGCCCGCGGCCGACGTGTGAATGCGCCCCTGCGACTCGGTTGCCGGCACACGCTGCACGCGGTGCACGCCGCCCTCGTACTTCAGGTGAGCCCACACACCCTGTGACGGGTCGGGTGAGTTTCCCTTGATCGCCAACTGCACATCTTTGTAGCCGCCCAGGTCTGACTCGGTGCGGTCGAGCACCTCGGTCTTCCACCCCTTCGACTCGGCGTAGTGCAGGTACATGCGCAGTAGGTCGGCGGCGAACAGCGCGCTTTCGGCGCCACCCTCACCGGCCTTGATTTCCATGATGACGTCACGGCCGTCGTCGGGGTCACGCGGAATCAACAAGCGACGCAGGCGCTCTTGCGCTGCGGGAATTGCCTCTTCCATGGTCGTGACTTCGGCCGCGAACGACTCGTCTTCTTTCGCCAGTTCTTTCGCGGCGGCGAGGTCTTCCTGCAGTTCCTGGAGTCCCTCGAAGGCGGCCTTGATCTGGCTCAGTTCGGCGTAACGTCGGTTGAGCTTTTTCGCGCGCGCGGCATCCGCGTGCACGGCCGGGTCGGCGAGCTGAACCTGAAGTTCTTCGTGCTCGGCCAGCAGGGTTGCTACCGAATCAAGCACTTAGTCCTCCTTAGACGCGACGCCACCGATGTTCTGGGCCTTGCTCACGGCAAGCAAGAACTCGACGTTTGTCGAGGTCTCCTTCATCTTGCCCAGTACGACGTCGAGAGCCGACTGTGTGTCGAGACCCGCGAGGGCACGACGCAGCTTCCAGGTGACCTTGACCTCGTCGGCGCCCATGAGCATTTCTTCACGACGCGTGCCCGACGCATTGACGTCGACGGCCGGGAAGATGCGCTTGTCTGCCAGCGAGCGCGACAGACGAAGCTCCATGTTTCCGGTGCCCTTGAACTCTTCGAAAATGACCTCGTCCATCTTCGAACCGGTCTCGACGAGTGCGGTCGCAATGATGGTGAGCGAGCCCCCATTTTCAATGTTGCGCGCGGCGCCGAAGAACTTCTTCGGCGGGTAGAGCGCGGCGGCGTCGACGCCACCCGACAAAATGCGACCGGATGCGGGGGCAGCCAGGTTGTAGGCGCGGCCGAGTCGTGTGATCGAATCGAGCAGCACGACGACGTCTTGACCGAGCTCGACGAGACGCTTTGCGCGCTCGATGGCGAGTTCGGCAACCACCGTGTGGTCTTCTGCGGGTCGGTCGAACGTCGAAGCGATGACCTCGCCCTTGACGCTGCGTTCCATGTCGGTGACCTCTTCGGGACGCTCATCCACGAGCACGACCATGAGGTGGACCTCGGGGTTGTTGTGTGAGATTGCGTCGGCAATCTGCTTGAGGATGATCGTCTTACCGGCCTTCGGCGGCGCAACAATCAAGCCACGCTGACCCTTACCGATGGGGGCAACCAAGTCAATGATGCGCGCGGTGACCTTGGTCGGCTCCGTCTCGAGCGCGAGGCGCTCCTGCGGGTACAGCGGCGTGAGGTCGTTGAACTCGACGCGTGCGGCGGCCTGTTCGGGCGTCATTGCGTTAACCGAGTCAACCTTGACGAGCGCGTTGTACTTCTGACGACCGAAGTTCTCACCTTCGCGCGGCTGCTTGATGGCGCCGACGATCGCGTCGCCACGTCGCATGCCGTATTTCTTGACCTGACCGAGCGACACGTAGACATCGTTCGCACCGGGCAGATACCCCGAGGTGCGCACAAAGGCGTAGTTGTCGAGCAGGTCGAGGATTCCCGCGATGGGGATGAGTACGTCGTCGTCGAGGATTTCGGGCTCAACTTCGTCGTAGGGACCACGACCGCGTCGGCGATCGCGCTGGCGATTGCGGTTACGCCCGAATTCATCGCCGTCGGAGTCGGACGGACCGCCCTGACCGTCGCCCTGATTTCCGTTTCCACCGTTGGCGTTTCCGGAGCCGCCGTTGCGCTGGCGGTTGCGGTTGCGGCTGTTGCGGCTGGTGCGCTGGGGGCCGTCGCCACCCTCGCCTCCCTCGCCATTGCTCGCGTTGCCGGCATCGCCTGCCGAGGTGGACTCACCGGCGGCGCTGTCGTTGCCCGAGCTTGAGGTCGTGTCAGCTTGCGTGTCGCCCGCATCGGCGTTCGCGCTAGCGGCCTTGCCTCGCCCACGACCGCGGCGCACGGGCGCTGCGTCGGCGTCGGCGCTGGGCTCAACCGGCGTCGTGCCCGTCTCTCCGGCGTTTGCGTGGTCGGTCGCGCTG
Source organism: Actinomycetota bacterium (assembly GCA_947454495.1). Taxonomy (GTDB): domain Bacteria; phylum Actinomycetota; class Actinomycetes; order Actinomycetales; family Microbacteriaceae; genus RFQD01. The sequence goes on along the minus strand of CANGKD010000039.1, from coordinate 9,307 downwards.
ACGGCGGCCGTGGTGGCGCGGCGTGAAACGCGCTTACGGGGCGCGGCCTTTTCGCCAGTGTCGGCGGAATTCGTGACGGCGTCAGAGGTGACGTTCTCGTCCATGTGTTTCTCCTTTGATGGGTGTGTCACTCGCTGTCACATCGCGCTGTGGCACTGCACAAAATGCAGGCGAACATGCGGGAGGTGAGTGGTGAAAGGTGAAGCTCGTCGAGTGACGAAACTTTCGTGAATGCCCTACGCCGAGGTGTCGGGGGCGAAGAAACTTGAGTGGAGTTTCTGAGTGCTACCCGTCGAACGAGGACACGTCCACAGTAGCACCCTTGAAGTCGACAGCGAGCATGAGCGGCGTCCACGGGGTTTCTTGGGCTTTGGCGACGAGATCGATGGCGGCCTGACGCTGCCCCGGGTCGCTGCACAGAACCAAGATTGACGGGCCCGCGCCCGAGACCACGGCCGCAAAACCGGCGGCGCGCAACGCGGTGACGAGGGTGTGTGTTTCGGGCATCGCTTCGGCGCGATAGTTCTGGTGCAACTTGTCTTCGGTGGCCTCAAACAAGAGCTCGGGACTTTGCGTGAGCGCCGCGACCAAGAGCGACGAACGAGACACGTTAAAAATCGCATCCTCGTGGGGCACCGACGAGGGCTGCAACGACCGTGCGAGTTCGGTTGACATCGTGAACTCGGGCACAAACACGAGCGGTGACACGCCGCGGTGCACCATGAGCTTCTTGAACCGCGGACCGGAGTCGGTCATCCAGGCGATAGTTAATCCGCCGAACAGGGCCGGTGCGACGTTGTCGGGATGCCCTTCGATGTCGGTCGCGAGACGCAACAGCATCTCGTCGCTCACGTCGACGGTTCCGGTGAGCAGACCCTTGGCGGCCATGATGCCCGCGACGATAGCCGCTCCGGATGAGCCCATTCCCCGACCGTGCGCGATGTTGTTGTGGGCACGCAGGTGCAGTCCGGGCATTTTCTGCCCCAACTGTTCGAACGCATACGCACACGAGCGCACGATGAGGTTGCTCTCATCGGTGGGCACCTCGCCGACACCCACGCCGATGACCTCGACGAACGCGCCGGGCTCGTCACGCACACTGACCTCGAGCTCGTCATAGCGAGCGAGCGCGAGACCGAGCGTGTCGAAACCAGGCCCGAGGTTGGCGCTGGTGGCGGGCACGCGCACGTGCACGGAACGAACGGGCAGCGTCATTAGTGTGAGCCGCCCTTGGCGAGGCTCAGCACCTCGGCGATGGCCTCGACATTGACGGGAACGCTCGTCGGCGAGACTTCGCTGCCGTCGGGTCGCTTGAGGGCCCACTGCGGGTCTTTCAGTCCGTGACCGGTTACGGTCAAGACCACCGTCGATCCCTTGGGGATCTCGCCGGCCTCGGACCGCTCGAGCAATCCGGCCACCGAGATCGCCGATGCGGGCTCGACGAAGATTCCCACCTCGGCCGACAGGATGCGCTGAGCAGCCAGAATGCCTTCATCGGTGATTGCACCGAAGTAGCCATTTGTCGCTTGATAGGCCTCAATCGCAAAATCCCACGAGGCGGGGTTGCCGATGCGGATCGCGCTGGCGAGCGTTTCGGGATTCTTCACAACGTGACCGAGCACGAGAGGCGCGCTGCCCGAAGCCTGGAAGCCGAACATGCGCGGCAGCTTCGTCACGGCACCACGCGCGAGTTCTTCGCTGTAGCCACGGAAATACGCGGTGTAGTTACCGGCGTTGCCGACGGGCAAGATGTGGAAGTCGGGAGCGTCACCGAGAACCTCCACAACTTCGTAAGCGGCCGTTTTCTGGCCCTCGATGCGATCCGGGTTCACCGAGTTCACGAGGTGCACCGGGTAGTGCTCGGCCAATTCACGAGCGATTTCGAGGCAGTCATCAAAGTTGCCCTGCACCTGCAGGATCTGGGCGTTATGCGCAACCGCCTGGCTCAGCTTGCCCATCGAGATCTTGCCCTCGGGTACGAGCACCGCGGCGGTGATTCCCGCGTGCGTGGCGTACGCGGCAGCCGACGCGCTGGTGTTTCCCGTGGAGGCGCAAATGACAGCCTTCGCGCCGTGCTCGACGGCCTTCGAAATGGCCATCGTCATGCCGCGGTCTTTGAACGAGCCCGTCGGGTTCATGCCCTCGTACTTGACCCACACGTTGGCGCCCGTGCGCGCCGACAGCGCGGCCGCGGGAATCAGCGGCGTGCCACCCTCACCCAGCGTGATGATCGGGGTCTTGTCTGAAATGTTCAGACGATCGGCGTATTCGGGCAAAACTCCGCGCCACTGCTTAGCCATCAGGCTCCTTCAATTCGTAGGACCGAAACCACACTGCGAACCGCGTCAAGCTGTGACAGTGCCGTCACGGTGGCCGCCAAATCCGACTCGAGCGCCGCATGCGTGCCGATTACTAGCGTAGCCGTCGACTCTCCCCCGGCCTGCACCGCCTCGGTGCCGAGCACGCCCTGTTCGACCAGTTCGACCGAGACACCGTGCGCGCTGAACTCGTTCGCAACCGTGGCGAGCACGCCGGGCTGATCCGCCACCGAAAGGGTGACGTGGTATCGGGTCGTGATGTGCGAAATCGGCAAGACGGGAATGGTTGCGTAACTTGACTCCGCGAGTCCGGGGCCACCGATGACGTGACGGCGAGCTGCCGACACCACGTCGCCCATGATGGCCGAAGCCGTTTCGGGGCCACCCGCACCCGCGCCATAGAACATGAGGCTGCCAGCGGCCTGCGCCTCGACAAACACGGCGTTGTTCGCCTTACGAACGGCAGCCAGAGGATGCTCGCGCGAAATCAGCGCCGGATACACGCGTGCCGACACACCTTCCTCGCCGGTGAGCGGATCCGTGACGCGCTCGGCGATACCGAGCAACTTGACGACGTACCCGGCCTTGCGCGCGAGTTCGACCGTCTGACCCGTAACGCCACGAATACCCTCGCGGTGCACCTTCTCGAGCGGCACGTGCGTGTGAAACGCGAGACCGGCCAGAATCGCGACCTTTTGCGCTGCGTCAAACGCGTCGACGTCGGCGGTGGGATCGGCCTCGGCGTAGCCCAGTTCGGTGGCCACGGCGAGCGCGTCGTCGAAGCTGGCGCCCGTGGCATCCATCGCGTCAAGAATGTAATTCGTGGTGCCGTTGACGATGCCCATCACACGGTTGATGCGGTCGCCTGCGAGGCTGTCCCGCAGCGGACGAATGATGGGAATCGCACCCGCGACGGCGGCCTCGTAGTACAGCTGGGCACCCACCTGTTCGGCGGCGGCGTACAGCTCGGGACCGTGATTCGCGAGCAGGGCCTTATTCGCGGTAATGACGTCGGCGCCAGAGTTGAGCGCCTGCAAGATGTAGGTGCGCGCGGGCTCGAGTCCGCCCATGACCTCGATGACGATGTCGGCGCCCACGATGAGCGACTCGGCATCGGTCGTGAACAGTTCTTTCGGCAGGTCAGCGCTGCGCGGCGCGTCAAGGTTGCGCACGGCGATGCCGACCAGGTCGAGCGTGGCACCCACGCGGGAGGCGAGCTCGTCTCGGTGTTCGATCAGGATGCGCGCCACCTGCGCCCCGACCGTGCCGCCGCCGAGCAGGGCAACGCGCAGTGAACGGTAGTTGATCATCAGTAGTCCTTCGCTGCCGAAATGCCGGCGTCACGGGAGAGGAGGTCACGTTCGGTTTCGCCGCGCACGATGACGCGGGCAACTCCGTCGCGCACGGCAACGACGGGCGGTCGCGCGAGGTAGTTGTAGTTACTCGACAGCGAGAAACAGTAGGCGCCGGTTGCGGGGACGGCCAGCAGGTCGCCCACGGTGACGTCACCGGGAAGGTAGTCCGCGTTGATCACGATGTCGCCCGACTCACAGTGCTTGCCCGCAACGCGCACGAGCACGGGGTCGGCGTTCGAGCGACGATTGGCGATGCGGACCGAGTAGTCGGCACCATAGAGCGCGGGGCGCGCGTTGTCACTCATGCCTCCGTCGACACTGACATAGCGTCGAATCGCCGTCGACGGACCACGCTTCGATTGCACCGATTCGTCGAGGTCAACCTTGACGTCTTTCGTGACACCGACGCGATACAGCGTGAGCCCCGCGGTGCCGACAATCGAGCGACCCGGTTCGACCGCAATGATCGGCACGGGAATTTTGAGACGGGTGCACTCCGCATCGACCGCGGTCATCATGCCCGCGGCAATGTCCTCGATGGGCGCCGGAGTATCGGCCGGCGTGTAAGCGATACCAAAGCCACCACCGAGATTCAGCTCGGGAACCTCGACATCTTCGCTCAGTTGTGCGTGCAATTCGAGCAGTCGGGCAGCCGACTCCGCGAAGGCGGCGGTGCCAAAAATCTGGCTCCCGATGTGGCAGTGCAACCCCATGAACTTCAGTGAGGGATGCGAGCGGATCTGTGCGACGACGGCGGGGGCATCCGCGATGCTCATGCCAAATTTCTGGTCTCCGTGCGCGGTGGCGAGAAACTCGTGCGTGTGTGCGTAGACACCCGAGTTCACGCGCAACCGCACGCGCTGGGTGACGCCGGCGGCCGTGGCGACCGCCGCGACCCGGGCGACCTCAATGGGGGCATCCACGACAATCGTGCCGACGCCGACTCGAACCGCACGCTCGATTTCGGCAACTGACTTGTTGTTCCCGTGCAGCCCGATGAGCGCGGGGTCAACACCGGCTGCCAACGCGACCGCGAGTTCGCCGCCACTGGCGACGTCTATTTTGAGTCCGGCTTCGGTGACCCAGCGCACGACTTCGGTCGAGAGGAAGGCCTTTCCGGCGTAATAGACCTGCGCCGTCGTTCCAATGCGGGCGGCCTCGCGCACGAACGCCTCTCGCACTCGGGTTGCCTGATCGCGCACGAACTGCTCATCAAAGACGTAAAGCGGAGTGCCGAATCGTTCGGCAAGCTGACTGGCAGAGACTCCGGCGACCGCGAGTTCACCGCTGGCGTCGCGCGTGACACCCGCGCTCCAGACTCCCGGAGCGAGCGCATTCGCGTCGGATGGCACGCGAAGCCACTCAGGGGCGAGTGGGTTGTGGGTGCGTGAGCCAGACACGAACGGGACCTTTCAGGAGCTCTCGCCAACTGTGGCGGGTGCGGTGAAATGGGTAAAGGAAAGTCGCTCTGGCGAGCGGACCCGGCTTGGTCCCTGAAGCCTGACGACGTCTGCCGCTGGACGCGGCATCGAAGTGCTCAAAGTCTACATTCGCTCCGGCGCCGACACACCCGTCAGCGTCAGTCCGTTACGCAACACCTGGCCCGTTGCGGCGTTGAGCCACAGGCGCGTGCGGTGGACGTCGGTGACCGGCTCGTCACCCTGCGGAATCACGCGGCAGCTGTCGTACCAGCGGTGATAGAGCCCGGCAACCTCTTCGATATAGCGGGCAACGCGGTGCGGTTCGCGAAGTTGGGCCGCTTGGGAGACGATGCGCGGGAATTCCTGGAGCGCGCCCAGCAGAGCCGATTCACTGTCGTGGTCGAGCAGGTCGGGTGCGAATCCGTCGCTCATCGCCACACCGGCCGACTCCGCGTTGCGCGTCACCGCACACGTGCGGGCGTGCGCGTACTGCACGTAGAACACGGGGTTGTCATTCGTGCGCTTGGCCAACAGGTCGAGGTCAATTTCGAGGTGCGAGTCGATGGGCGAGCGCACGAGTGCGTAGCGACCCGCATCGTTGCCCACGGCCTCGACGAGGTCTTCGAGCGTGACAATGGTGCCCGCGCGCTTGCTCATGCGCATCGGCTGGCCCTCACGAACGAGGAAGACCATTTGGCCAATCATGATTTCGAGGTTGACGCCCGGCTCATCACCAAACGCCGCGCACATCGCCATCATGCGACCGAGGTAACCGTGGTGGTCGGCACCGAGCATGATGATGCACCGATCGAATCCGCGCTCACGCTTGTCGAGGAAGTACGCGAGGTCGCCGGCGAAATAGGCGGCACGACCGTCGCTCGTGAAGATCACGCGGTCTTTATCGTCGCCAAAGTCGGTTGTGCGCAGCCACGTCGCGCCGTCGAGTTCGAAGATGTGGCCCAGTTCGCGCAACTTCTCCACCGCACGCTCGACCGCACGGTTCTCGTGCAGCGAATCCTCGTGAAAGAACACGTCGAAGTCGACACCGAAACCGTGCAGGCTTGCCTTGATTTCGCCGAACATGAGTTCAACACCCATCGAGCGGAATACCTCTTGGCACTCCTCGTCGGGCAGGTCGTCGATGCTCGGACCATAGGCGGCAGCAACGCGCAGAGCGATGTCGAGAATGTACGCGCCGCCGTAGCCGTCTTCGGGTGCGGGCTCGCCACGGTGAGCGGCGATGAGGCTCCGGGCGAACCGGTCAATCTGGGCACCGTGGTCATTGAAGTAGTACTCCCGCGTGACGTCGGCGCCGGCGGCCTGAAGCACGCGCGCCAGCGAGTCACCGACCGCGGCCCACCGGGTACCACCCATGTGGATGGGGCCGGTGGGGTTGGCCGAGACGAACTCGAGGTTCATCGTCACGCCGTGATAGTGCGACCCGTTTCCGTAACTCGCGCCCGCCTCAACGATGGTTTTGGCGAGTGCGCCGGCGGCCGCCGCATCCAGTCGCACGTTGATGAACCCGGGGCCGGCGATCTCGATGCCCGCAATGCCGGGAGTGCCGGCAATCGCGTCGGCCAGCTCGGTCGCCAACTCGCGCGGATTGAGACCCATGGGCTTGGCCACTTTGAGCGCCACACTCGACGCCCAGTCACCGTGATCACGGTTCTTCGGACGTTCCCAAACCACATCGGAAGCGGTCAGCGCCGAAACGCTGTCGGCGGCCGAATGGGCGTTCGCCGCGTCGAGAATTCGCTCGAAAAGCAGGCGGGAGAGGTCATCAGGCGTCACGAGTCTCAAGTCTACGGGTGCGCAGTCTCACGGCTCGTCGTCAGGTTGAATGCCCGGTGGGTTTCTAAACTGACCGCATGAGTCCTCGTCGCACGTCCCGCACCGCACGTCTCGTCGTCTCCGGCAGCGCGGTTGCGGTTGCGACCAGCCTGGCCCTCTCGCTTTCTGCTTGCAGCGTGCTCGATAGCCTGACTCCCCCGGCGCCCACGGCAACCGCCATGAGCACGGCCGCCGCCGAGACGTCGCAAACGCCCACCACCGTCGTTCCCACCGCAACCCCCACGGTGGCGCCCGCCCAGTTCTTGCCCGTGGGACTCGGCTGCGCCCAACTGCTCCCCGACCAATTCGTGTTCGATTTCAGCCCGAACTTCGCCCGCCAAGATGACTACTCGCCCGACGGCGGCTCGACCGACGCCTACATTGCGAGCAATCAGGGGGTTGCCTGTCGCATCGTCAACCTCTCGGGCGGTGACTACGTTGATGTCGCCGTGGCGAGCATGGATGCCACCGGCATGGCCGATCTCACGAGCAAGCTGTCCTCCACCCAGGCGAGCGTGAGCGACTTCGGCACCGCGCAGGGGTACTTCACCGACGCCAGTGGCGTGGGTCAAGCCAGTGCACTGACGAGCAAGTACTGGATCGTCGTGAGTTCGCCGCTGTTCACTCAGGCGCGGGATGCGGCACCCATCGTCGCGCAGGTGCTCTCGAGCCTCGGCTAGCGCGACTCGTCCGGCTCAGGCGCGCGGGGCTCAGCCTGACCGTCCGTCGGCGCGTGCGCATCCTGCTACCCTCGTAACGGCACCCCTGCCCTCGTAGCTCAGGGGATAGAGCGCTGGTTTCCGGTACCAAAGGTCGGAGGTTCGAATCCTCTCGAGGGCACGTTTTTGTAGGAGGTGAACGATGGATCTTCGTCACATCGCCATCGTCACCGTCTCGTATAACTCGAGCGCGCAAATGCCGTCGTTTCTCGGCTCGGTTCGAGAGACCTGCGGAAAAGCGCCACTGGTTTTCGTCGCGGACAACGCCTCGCGCGATCTGGACACGACTCGCGCCGTGGCCAAACGCTTCGGCACCACCGTGGTGGAACTGCCCGAAAACGTCGGCTACGGTCAAGCCATCAATGTCGTCGTGGATGACCTGCCCGAGTCAATCGAGGCCGTGCTGATTGCGAATCCCGACCTGTCGCTCGCACCCGGCGCGCTCGAGACGATGGCAGCGCGATTGACCGCCGAACCGGATGCCGGCGCCGTCGGACCGCGCATTCTCAACCCCGACGGCTCGACCTACCCCTCGGCCCGCGCCGTTCCGTCGTTGTTCGGTGGCGTGATGCACGCGGTATTGCACCCGGTTTGGAAGTCGAACCCGTGGTCGGTGCGCTACCGCAATGACACGAGTGACGCCGTCATGTTACGCGACGTGGGCTGGCTCTCTGGTGCGTGCGTGCTCGTGCGCCGCAGCGCGTTCGACGCCATCGGTGGATTCGATGCCGCGTACTTCATGTACTTCGAAGACGTCGATTTGGGCGAACGATTTGGTCGTCACGGTTGGCGTAACGTCTACGACCCGTCCGCCGTGGTCACCCACATCGGTGGCGAGTCGACGAAGAGCGAATCGGCGGCGATGATTCGTGCGCACCACGAAAGCGCAGCCACGTTTGTATCTCGTCACCACCCGAACTGGTATCAGTGGCCGGTGCGCGCTGCGGTGCGCGCTGGTCTCCGCGTTCGTCAGTCGCTCGCGCTGCGTCGGGCGCGTTCCGCTTCGAGCGAGTAGCGCGAGATTCTCGGCGCATCGTCGAGGTGCACGCTGATCGCGCGGTGAATGTTGCGCCACTTGCGCACCTGCCAGAACGGGTTGACGAACAACCAGTGCAGCTTCGCGCCGAGGTGATAGTGGGGGTCGCGCGCGATGCGCGGGGCATCCCGTACCGCACCCTTCACCGCGCGTGCCATCGCGCCACCCCAGGAGAGCGACGCCCGCTCCTGCCCGATTCGACGACGGCCGAGTGTCTCATCAAAGATGCGCTTGCCGTATTCGACAAACGTCACGTCGTTGGAATGCTCGACGAGCGCGAGGGGCGTGTAGGCCTTGGCGTATCCGCCCACGAGCAGGTCATGGCCAAACGCGAAGTCTTCGGAATAGGGCACGTCTTGATACGGGATGGTCTGCGTCAAGAACGCCCGGGTGGTTGCGCTCGCCACGTCGGAGTAGAACGACCGCACGTCGAGGTCTGCCACCGAGTCGGGCGCGGCGAGTTCGGCGGGCAAGAGTCGCTCAATGGACACGCGATCGCGGGGTCCACACCGATCAAACACCGCCTCGATTTCGTACTTGAGAAGTGGCGGGCACCAGGGTCGCGCAATGTGGCGTGCGAAGACGGCCTGCGCAACCCCGCTTTCGAGCGGTTCAATCAGGTTCG
>CANGKD010000038.1 GCA_947454495.1 Actinomycetota bacterium | reverse complement strand
GCAAGTTCGGCACGGTGAGGGTCACCGCCACAAACAGTGCGGGAACGACGGCCCAATGGCTGTCGCTCGGCACTGCCATCGCGTCACCCGTTACGCCCACTCCGACTCCGACGCCCACACCGTCGCGCACGCCCACGGCGACTCCGACCCCCTCGGCGACCCCAACCCCGTCGCGCACGCCGACCGTCACGCCGACGGCCACACCGAGCACGACTCCGTCGGTCACCCCAACGCCAACCAGAACACCCACTGCCACGCCGACGCCGTCGGCAACCGCCACGTCGACGTCGACGCCGACGGCATCACCGACCCCATCCGTATCGCCGACGCCGTCGGCAACTCCCACTTCGGGATCCGTTGACCCAACGGTTGTCGGAGTGCCGGCGGTCGGCGTACCGCTCACGGTGAGTCCCGGAACGTGGTCAGCTACATCGGTCTACCAAAACACGGGACCGTTGTATAACGGCTACTACGTTCGGAATATCCAGGTAGCACTTAATCTTGCGGGTATTTCAACTGCTGTTGATGGCGCCTACGGTCCGCAAACGTCTGCCAACGTTCAGGCTTTCCAGACCGCAAATGGCTTACCAGCCGATGGCATTGCAGGCCCGATGACATATGGCGTGATGGATCGCTTGCTCGCCAACGCGGCACAACTGACCTACTCCTGGTTCTCTTGCACCTCCGCGGTCACAACTCCCGTGGCGACGATGCCGGGCTCGTGCTCGGCGCTGTCTCCCGCGGTAACGGCCACGACATTCACTCCGACATCTGCGCAGGTCGGCAAGTTTCTGACCGTCAAGGTCACGGGCTCGAAGTCCGGTGTGAATTCGACAATCTTTACCGTGGCTTCGACAGCCGTCGGCTCCACACCTGCAAGCACAGCGACCGCAGCTGTGACGGGCACCGCGCGTGTCGGGTCAACGCTCACCGCCAGCGCGGGCACCTGGACCGGGACTCCAACCCCGACGGTCGCAACGACGTGGGTTCGATGTGCGAGCGTGCAAAGCGCATCCTCGACCACATTGGCAACCGGATGCGCAACGATTTCGGGCGCGTCGGGCTCAACGTATGTGCTGACCTCAACCGATCTCGGCAAGTACATTGCCGTTTCTGAAACCGCGACAAATTCCGTGGGATCCTCGACCCTCATTAGCGTGTCGACCGCTGCGATTGCTGCTGCGCCAACGCCAACGCCGACGACCACTCCGGGGCCGGTCTTGCCCGAAGCGTCTGATCCCGCGGTCAGCGGCACACCCAAGGTGGCGCAAGCACTCACCGCGACCACGGGAACGTGGACGCCCGTTTCGCCCTACCAAGACTTTGGTCCCACCTATAACGGCTACTTCGTGCGCAATATTCAAACTGCACTGAAGGGTGCCGGAATCGCCGTCACCGTCGATGGCATCTATGGCTCGGGAACGGCCACGGCCGTCCGCACGTTTCAGTCGAAGAAGAGTCTCACCGTTGATGGCATCGTGGGTCCGCAGACGTGGAACTCGATGGTGACCGTTCTGACCAATATGACGAAGTTCACATACAAGTGGTACTCGTGTTCGTCGCCAGTTGTGTCGGCCACGTCGACCGTCCCCGGAACGTGTTCCGCAATCACCGGCGCTTCTGCAAAGACCTACCGTCCCGTCGCGGCGGATGTTGGCAAGTTCGTCACCGTCATGGTCACCGGCACAAAAGCTGGCGCCATCGCGAAGCAACTGGTTTCGTCAACGACTGCCGTCGCCCCGTAGCGTTTTCACTGACGTCGTTGCCGAGTTTTGCATGCGGCGCTTGAACCATCGTGTGTCGGTGATTCGAGCCAGCACCGGACTCGAGATGACCGTGATGAGCATGTAGGTTGCCGCAAATGGCGCGATTTTCGCGTCGACTCCGGCGGCCACAGCCACGCCCGCGATGATCACACTGAACTCACCGCGCGGCATCAGGGCGAGCCCCGAGCGCCATCGACCGGGAACGCCGATACCAGCACGCGCGGCCGCGACGTATCCGGTCAAAAGTTTCGTGCCCATCGTGAGCACGGCCAGCGCAAGCGCGGGGAGAAAGACCACGGGAATGTCACCCGGGTTTGTTTGCAGACCGAAGAACAGAAAGAAAATGGCGGCAAACAGGTCGCGCAGCGGTTCGACAACCTTCTCGGCGTTTTCGGCAACCTGGCCCGATAGAGCAATGCCAACGAGGAACGCGCCAACCGCACTCGAGACGGCGACGGCGGATGCGATGCCCGCGACGAGCATGGCCACACCCATGACTCCAAGCAGAAGTGACTCGGCATGGTTCGCGTTGAAAACTCGCGACATCTTCGAGCCAAAGTGGTACGTGACAATGAGAACAAACAAGACCAAGCCCACCGCGATTGCGACGGTGACGAATCCTTGGGCCAGAGTTGCGCCGACAACGATCGCGGACAGCACTGGTAGGTAGAACGCCATCGCCAGATCTTCCATCACGAGAATCGACACAATGGTGGGCGTCTCACGGTTTCCGATTCGGCCGAGGTCGCGCAGCACTTTGACGATGACGCCGGATGACGAAACCCACGTGACGCCGGCCAGCACCGTCGCACCGATCGGCCCCCACCCCATGAGGAGACCAAATATTGCTCCCGGGAGTGCATTCAGCAGCGCATCCAAAATGCCCGATGAGGCGTTCTTCTTCAAACTCGTCATGAGCTCGGTGGGGGAGTACTCAAGACCCAACACGAGCAACAGCAGAATGACGCCGATTTCGGAACCGGTGTGCAAAAACTCCTGACTCGCGTCGAGGGGAAGCAGACTGCCGGAGCCAAAGAGAAGGCCAAGCGTCATGTAGAGCGGAATCGCGGATTGACCTAAACGATTCGCGATTCGACCGAGCACGCTCATGAGAAGGAGCAGTGCGCCCACTTCAATCAGGAGAAGCGTGTCAGTGGTGAGGTTCATGGTTTGTATCTCGCGATGAACTGTTCGCGTGCTTAGTTGGTCGTCTTGGCGAGCAGGTTGGCCAGGTCGTCGAGGCCTTTTCGCGTGCCCACGGCAACGAGCACGTCGTCAATTTCGAGACCAGTGTCGGGCGTCGGGGACGCAATCACCTCGGTGCCGCGAACGATTGCCACAATCGACACACCCGTTCGGGTTCGTGCCTTGGTGTCACCGAGCGGGCCGTCGAGGTATTTCGAATCGGCAGGCAAGATGAGGTGCTCGGTGAACAGCCCCACGACATTGCCGCTGAGCTCGGAAAGTTGGCTCAAGATCGCGGTATGACCCAGGAGGTCGGCAACGGCCTCGGCCTCCGGTCCCGTGAGGCTCACGGATTGGGCGATGGCATCCGGATCGTTGATGTCGTACATTGCGACTTCGCGTCGATCATCCCGGTAAATCAACACTCCAATACGTTGACCCGACTTTGTCACCACATCGTGACGCACTCCGATTCCGGCGATTTCACTTCGTTCGATTCGTACACCCATGTGACCAATGTACCGGCCGCATGTTTCGGACTAACGTCGGCTATGCCCACCCGAGCCGATGGAGTTCCTCGTCGTTCAAGCCAAAGTAATGCGCAATCTCGTGAACGAGGGTGATGTGAATCTCATCACGAAGATGATCGAGGTCATCGCATGCGGCTACGAGGGATTCTCGGAACAAAATAATGCGGTCGGGAAGCTCTCCGAAACCGTAGTTGCCGCGTTCGGTCAATGCGAGCCCGTCGTAGAGGCCGAGCAGATCGAGGGACCCGTCTTCGGGACGGTCTTCAATAACAAACACCACGTTGTCGAGTCGGTCGACCATGTCGTCGGGAAGTTTGTCGAGCTCGTCCGCAACGAGTTTTTCGAACTCGTCTTCGGTTACGTCAAGGCGCGCCACGAATCAGCGACGACCGCCGCCGGGGCCAAGTAAGTCCTCGAACGGGTCTTTCGGCTGAGCTGCTGCTGCTTGTGCGTGCGCCGCAGCGGCCGCGGGGATGGATGACGTGGCCGCAGGAACAGGCGCAGGCCCTGCTGGCATCGCGGGGGCAACCTGAGCCGGCGGTACCTGGGGTGCCGCTTGTGGTGCAGCAGTCTGTACCGGCGCAACAGCTACCGCGGGTGCGGCCTGTGCCGGCTCGAACGGATTCGTTGTACCCATGTCGGGCACGTTTTGCGCCGGAGAGCGACGGCCAGAGCTAGTTTGCGTTCCGCCACTGACAAACGACCAGCGCTCGAGATCGCGCTGGCACTGCTTGGCGGCCCGCTTCGGGTTGTAGACCCACAGCACGAGTCGGTCGCGCAGGATGTCGAGCGTTGTCTGGGCGGCGGTCACGCCGACGGCCGACGCGCGCTTCAATTCGTTGAGCTGGTGTCCCGTCCAGTCGGCGACACTGCCTGCACCCTGAACGGGGAGCACGCGCAGGCGAACATCCACTCGAGCGACTGTGCGGTCGCAGGCTGCTTGAGCAGCGGCGGGCAAACTGGCGAAGACGGCTAATTCTGTGGTCGCATCGAGTACGTCGGCAACAACCGACGCCTTGGCATGTTCATCCGCCGTACGAGTTTGTTTACCCGCCTGCGAAGACACGATCATCGCGCCAATGATGAGGCCGAGGATGAGCGCCACAATCGACGTTGCGGCCGAAACGAGCGTGCCGAAGTTGTTGGGATCGGAGAACCAGCCTGCCAAGTCTGAAATCTGCATGCGCCTAGGTTACCGAGGCGGTGTGCGAAAAGCCGGTAAGTCGCGGGGTTATCGCGATTCCGCGTCGCGTAACGGCTCGCTCACGGCGAGGTCGAGATCGACAACTTTGCCGGGACGGGCGGTCTGTGCCAGCACGATTCCCACAGCCACAACGACCGCTCCACCGAGCTGAACGGCCGTCAACGTTTCGTTGAGCCACAGCCAAGCCACGACGAAAGCAAAGAGCACCTCCGATGACGCGACGATGCCGGCAGATGTCGACTTGAGGTGCTTAATGGCGACGAACGAGAGGATGAACGACACGAACGATCCGACCACGAGCGCCCAGGCCAGAGGGAGCCAGAACGGAACGATGACGTTGCTGAGGTTTCCCTCGAGGGAGATGGGTTCAACGAGCTTCACGAGGTCGATCGTCCACCACTCACTGAAGATTCCCCAGAAGACCGTGCTCACCAACATCGCCCAGAACACCATTCCCATGACGCTCATTGACCCCAGTGCGCGCTCACCCAGCATGAAGTAGACAACGTAGGAGACGGCTGCGATCGACGCGTAGATGACGCCGAGCGGGTCGAGTGTGCTGTTCCAGACCTGCGCGACCACGGCGAGCCCACAGATCACGAGTGCGATGGACACCCAGATGCGCATCCTTACGCGTTCTTTGAAGAAAATCAGGGCGATCAGGGCAACGGCGGGAACGGCGAGGTATTCGAAGAGCAGCGCAATCCCGACGTCGATGCGTGACACTGCCAGGGCATAAAACTGCTGCAACATCGCGACGCCCGCAATACCCAAAACGACCATCAGGCCAAATTGTCGCCGGGTAATTCGAAACGCCGACCGGTCAGTGATGAGCAGGATCGTACCGGTGATGATCACCGTGATGAGGGTTCGCAGTACCGTGAGCTGCGCGGGAGTCAACGTCTCGTGCATCAGCAGCACAGAAATCACGCTGCCGTTCGCACCAAAACTTGCCGCGGACAAGAACCCAATTGTGTAGCCGAATGCGGGGCGACGGAGACTGTTCGGCATCGAACCAGACTAGCCTTTGGGTATGCACACTTTTGTTCTCGCGGGTGGTTGTTTTTGGTGTTTGGATGCGGTTTACCGCACGCTCGACGGCGTTTCCGACGTTGTCTCCGGCTACACCGGAGGAACGACGCCCAACCCGAGTTATGAGGCGGTGTGCACTGGCGATACGGGACATGCCGAAGTCGTGGCCGTGACGTTTGACCCTGACCTCATCCCTGACGATGTGATTCTCGACGTGTTCTTCACGCTGCACGATCCGCGGCAGCTCAATCGCCAGGGCAACGACGTCGGAACGCAATATCGTTCCGCGATGTTCTATGAGGATGCTCTGCAAAAGACGCTCTTTGAATCGGCCATTGCTCGTGCCAACGACATGTGGGGTGGCGGTGTGGTGACGCAACTCGAACCACTTCGTGACTTCTATTCGGCCGAGGAGTACCACCAGAACTTCTTTGCGAAGAACCCGGGACAGGGCTATTGCCTGGCGGTCGCGGTGCCGAAGGTCAACAAAGTGCGTTCGAGCTTCAGCTCCTACATTCGGGACTAGGTCTCAACAGGCACTGTCGCCAGGGCATTGCGAGCAAGGTACGCTCCTCGGCCTATTCCCTTTCGGTGCATGGCGCATAGTCGGTGAACTCATCCATTTTTATTAGGAGGTTCATCTTGACCGATCTCATTAGCTTGACGGGACTCGTCGCCACCACGCCGCGCCACATCACCACCAGCGAAGGTCTTGCCATCACGTCGTTCCGACTGGCCTCAAGCCAGCGCCGTTATGACCGCGCTGCTCAGCGATGGATTGACGGCGACACGAACTGGTACACAGTGTCGGCATTTCGTGGACTGGCCCAGAATTCGGCAACCTCAATCAGTAAGGGCGACAGAGTGATTGTGACCGGACGGGTGCGCATTCGAGATTGGGAGAACACCGATCGTTCTGGCACGACGGTTGAAATCGAGGCGGAATCACTCGGGCACGACCTGACGTGGGGCACTGCGGTCTACACGCGAACGACAACCTCCATTTCGGCCGACGATGCGTCGTGGCTTCCCGAGGGTGGTGCGCCATCGGCTGAGCACCACGCTGCCGACGCAATGTCGACGGCGATGCCCGCGGCCTAATCTGGTTCGCCCGCCACGCCCGTTGGCGTTGAGCAGGGCGGCGCCTTCAGCAAATCCGAAGCAAGGACTCGCGTAGACTTTCGAAGGTTTTTCATTTCGGTTGCGACTTTCGCGTAGCCTTTTAACTTCTGAGGATATTCATGCGCCGAGTACTCGTTGCCGCAATTGCCGTTGGTGTCGCCCTCTCAATTTCGTCATGCTCATCCGGACTGATGCCCGTTCCATCAGATAGTGCATCTGGGTCCGCGTCCCCATCGGCATCGGCTGGTGCAAAGCCCCGTAATGCCCCCACGCTCGACCCCAAGGGCACGCCAAAAGAGAACTTGCCGTACTTCCTGTCCATCATGAACACGGCGTACCAAAACAGCACCGACGCCGACACGACCTCGGAAGAGATGGCGGCCTATCTCGCCAATGCGGGTTTTGACGCCAGCACCATGCAGATCTCAGAAAACGCCACTGCGCTGGGGCTGAACCCCGATGCTAAGTATGTGTCTGTCGTTTTTAACGGCGAATGTCTCGTTGGAACCTGGGGTTCATCGATGATGACGCCGACGGCAATCGTGCTACCCGTGCTGCCCCAGGGCGGTTGCTTGATCGGTGGATCGGTTCATTCGTATCAGTAGCGCTTTGGCGCGGTGAGCCAGCGCGAGCTGCGCCGGTAGGCTGATTCTCATGGCTGAATTCATCTACACCATGGTCAAAGCCCGCAAAGCAGTGGGCGACAAGGTCATCCTCGATGACGTCACCATGTCGTTTTTTCCTGGTGCCAAAATCGGCGTCGTCGGACCGAACGGCGCGGGTAAGTCGACCATCCTGAAAATCATGGCCGGGCTGGATACGCCAAGTAACGGTGAGGCCAAACTCAGCCCCGGTTATACCGTGGGCATTTTGATGCAGGAGCCGGAACTCGACGAGACGAAGTCTGTCCTCGAAAACGTCCAAGAGGGCGTTGGCGAAATCAAGGCCAAGGTCGATCGGTTTAATGAAATCTCGGCGGCGATGGCCGACCCCGATGCTGATTTCGACGCGTTGCTGGCCGAGATGGGCACGCTCCAGACCGAAATCGATGCGGCGGACGCGTGGGACCTCGATTCCCAGCTCGAACAGGCGATGGATGCTCTGCGCTGCCCGCCCGCCGACGCCGAGATTTCGGTGCTCTCCGGTGGCGAGAAGCGCCGCGTGGCCTTATGTAAGTTGCTCCTGCAGAAGCCGGATCTCCTGCTCCTCGACGAACCGACAAACCACCTTGACGCCGAAAGCGTGCTGTGGCTTGAGCAGCACCTCGCCAAGTATCCCGGTGCTGTGCTTGCCGTCACCCACGACCGGTACTTCCTCGACCACGTCGCGGAATGGATTGCCGAGGTCGACCGCGGTCACATGTATCCCTATGAGGGCAACTACTCGACCTACCTCGAGAAAAAGGCGGCCCGACTCGAAGTTCAGGGTAAGAAAGACGCCAAGCTGGCCAAGCGACTCGGTGAAGAACTCGAGTGGGTTCGCTCGAATGCCAAGGGTCGTCAGGCAAAATCCAAAGCTCGCCTCTCGCGCTACGAAGAGATGGCGGCCGAAGCCGAGCGCACCCGCAAACTCGACTTCGAAGAGATCCAGATTCCGCCGGGTCCGCGACTCGGGTCGATTGTGCTTGAGGTTAAGCACCTCACCAAGGGCTTCGGCGACCGTGTGCTGATTGACGACCTGTCGTTCACGCTTCCCCGGAACGGCATCGTGGGCATCATCGGTCCGAATGGTGTCGGAAAGTCCACGCTCTTCAAGACCATCGTGGGATTCGAAGAACCCGACTCGGGTGAAGTCAAAATCGGTGAGACCGTCAAGGTGTCGTACGTTGACCAGTCGCGTGAAGGAATTGACCCGAAGAAAACCCTGTGGGAGGTCGTTTCCGACGGACTCGACTTCATTCAGGTCGGCAACGTCGAGATTCCCTCGCGCGCCTATGTGTCAACCTTCGGATTCAAGGGCCCCGACCAGCAGAAGCCGGCGGGCGTGCTCTCGGGTGGTGAGCGCAACCGTCTCAACCTCGCGTTGACGCTCAAAAAGGGCGGCAACCTGTTGCTGCTCGATGAGCCCACCAACGACCTCGACGTCGAGACCCTCTCGTCGCTCGAGAATGCCCTTCTCGAATTCCCCGGCTGCGCCGTCGTCATCACCCACGACCGGTGGTTCCTCGACCGAATCGCCACGCACATCCTGGCCTGGGAAGGCACCGAGGAGAAGCCGGCGTACTGGCACTGGTTCGAGGGCAACTTCGAGTCGTACGAGGAAAACAAGATTGAACGACTCGGAGCTGATGCCGCGTCACCACACCGGTCGACGTACCGCAAGCTGACGCGAGACTAATCGTGCGCATCCACGTACCAACTCGCCTGCGCTGGTCAGACCTCGACGCCTACGGTCACGTCAATAACGCGCAGATGTTTGGCTTGCTCGAAGAGGCGCGAATCCACGCATTCTGGGAAGGCGACAACGCGGCCGGGGATGCCCCACCCACGCGAATCTTTCGAGGCGGTCCCACCGCCGATACGTTCACACTCATCGCGCACCAAGAAATTGAGTACCTCGCCCCCATCGCGTACCAGCGTGACCCGCTCGATCTCGAGCTGTGGATTGGTCGGCTTGGCGGCGCGAGCCTCGAGGTCTGCTACGAAGTGTGGTCACCCGTCGGTGAAACGCCGCGAGTGCTCTTCACCCGTGCGACGACGACCATTGTGCTCGTCGACTCGGCCACGATGAAGCCACGTCGAATTCGTGATGACGAGCGAGAGGCCGTGGAGCCGTATCTCGAGCCGATGATCGACTTCGGTCGGAAGGGCTAGTTCGACGCTGCGTCTTTGTCGCCAATGGCGGTGCTGTCGTCTCCGCCGTCGGTACTGCCGTTGTCGGTGACCGCACGAGAAGTCTGACGGCGGCTCCGCAGTCGTTCCCGAAGAAGCTCGATGGGCATCGGGAGCGACGACACGACCACAAATGTGAGCACAACCACTTCGAAGTTGTGTTGCACGAATGGGATGAGCCCCAGGCCGAAACCTAGTCCGGTGAGGCCGACTACCCACGCGACTCCGCCAATGATGTTGAACGCCAGGAAACGCCGCGGCGGCATGTCGGCTATTCCGGCGAAGGTCGGCATGACCGCGCGAATGACGGGCACAAACCGGGCCATGATCAACGCGCGGGCCCCATATTTGTCGAGGAATGCTCGCGTTCGATCCACCGTCTTCGGCGTGAAGAACCACGCCTTTTCATTGGTGAACATGCGACGTCCGTACCGGTGGCCCAGCCAGAATCCGACTTGGGCTCCAGATATCGCGGCGAGCAGAACGAGAACCATGGCAGCCGGCAGTGGGAACCACGTAATCCTCGTCGCCAGCGTGAGCCCCAGTAAGAAGAGGAGCGAGTCGCCGGGCAGAATCGACCCGATGATGGTGGCGGTTTCGATGAAAATCAGCGCGGCCACACCCACCACAGCGAACGTGCCGAGCACGCTGATGAGGGTGTTGGCGTCAAACCAGTTCATCGAACCGCTGTGACGAGCGCGACGACTGGCGGATGGCCACGCGGTAGTGCTCGAGAAGGCGTTGGTTGTTTGCCTCCCATGTTCTGGTCAGCATCTTGCGACGGCCGGATTCACCCATTCGCGCACGCAACGCGTCATCGCGCAAAAGGAAGCGAACCGCGCGACGTGTGATGTGTCGATCATGCGGATCGACGAGGAAGCCTGTTTCCCCGTTGTCGATGAGGTACTTCGGTCCACCCGCGTCCGGTGAGACAACGGGCACACCGGCGGCCTGCGCCTCTTGCAGCGTTTGCCCAAAAGTTTCCTCGGCCCCGAAGTGCACGAAGACGTCCATTGCGGCGTAGGCGCGAGCCAGGTCATCCCCACTTCGGGCACCGAGGAATGTGAACGTTGACGACGGGAGCTCGCGCTCGAGCCGGGAACGCTCGGCGCCATCGCCCACGATGACAAAGGACGTGTCACGCATGTCGGCCAGTTCAGAAAACCGGTGAACCTGCTTTTCGGGTGCGAGCCGTCCGACATAACCGACAAGGTGACGGCGACCGCGGAGCAACTCTTTCCGCAACGCCACGGTCCCCGGCGACGACTTAACATTCGGATGGAAACGCGAAATGTCAACGCCGCGACCCCAGATCGACACGTTGTCGACGCCGAGACTTCCTAAGTACATCGCCGATTCGGGTGTCGGAGCGAGGTTGATGTCCGCATTGCCGTGGATGTTGGCCACGAGTCGATCGGCGACGGCCCGCACGAAGGGCACGCCGTAGCGATCGCTGTAGCCGGCCAAGTCGGTCTGGTAAATCGCCACTGTGGGGATTTGGAGTCGACGAGCCACACCGATTGCGGCGCCGCCGAGCACAAAGGGGGACGCCACGTGCATCACGTCGGGGCCAAATTGTGTCAGGATCCGCGAAAGAAATGGGCTCGGCATTGCCACGGGGAACTGTCGAAATGGCAGAGCGGGCACGCGAATGATGCGGAATCCCCGGTACTCGCGGTCGAGGGTGAGGTCGGCGATTCCGTTCGACGGTGCGATGATGATCGCCTCGTGACCCTGTTCGTGCAGGGTGTCACACACGCGCAACACAGAATTTGTCACGCCGTTGAGTTGCGGCAAGAAAGACTCGGTGACGATGGCAACGCGAAGGCTCACGTGCTCACGTTAGGAACCCAGAGTTGTACGACGGGTTCGAATAGGTAAATGTCGCGTGAACTATTGCGGAACGCGCAGCATTCCCTCCTGCGCCACCGACGCGATCAGGGTGCCATCTTGTGCGTAGAGGCGCCCGGTGCCGAGTGAACGTCCACCTTGGGCGCTCGGCGATTCGAGGACGTAGAGCATCCACTCGTCGGCCCGACCATCGCGGTGAAACCACATGGCGTGGTCCAGGCTCGCGGCCTTGAGCCCCTCGGTGGCCCAGGCCACACCGTGCCGTCGGAACGCGGGCTCGAAGATTGTGTAGTCACTCGCCCACGCGAAAGCGGCTCGGTGCAGAGCAGGATCGTTGGGGAGGGGCGAGTGCGTGCGCATCCACACCGCTTGCCGTGCCACGTGGTCGCCGTGCACGACGTCATACAGGGTTCCGCCCACGTGGCGAATGTCGAACGGCCGATAGTTCGCCCAATAGCTCGCCATGGGATGGTCGAGGTGCGAGAGTTCCTCCGCCGCGCTGGGCAGCTCATCGGGGCGCGGGATGTCGTCGGGCATGTCGATTTGGTGGTCGAGCCCGGAATCGCGGTCTTGGAATGACGCAATCATCGACAGGATGGGCTGCCCGGCTTGGTAGGCCTGTGCACGTCGCGTCGAAAAACTCCGACCGTCGTGAATTCGATCAACCGCGAAATCAATCGCGGCGCGGTCATCGCCGGGTCGAAGAAAGTACGCGTGAACCGAATGCAGGGGGCGTTCGTCGTCAACGCAACCACTGGCAGCCAAAATTGATTGAGCCAAAACCTGGCCACCGTAGACGCGCGCCCGTGGCATACGCAGGCTCGGAGCACTAAACGTGTCGGGCGCGTCACCGGGGGTGAGCGTCAACGCCTCGAGCATAAGTGCGACGCTGTCGTGCATCACCTGCACCCCTTCGCTAGTTTGGGAGTCACCATGTCAGACACTCTCACCTTAGCTAGCGCGCATGACGTGGCGGACCTTCAGACGTTTTTACAACGCGCCGATCGATTGGGCTGCACGCTCACGCGTCTGACATCGTCGGGTAACTTTCTTGCGGCCATCGTGTGCGTGCTCGAAAAGCAGGGTCTTCTCGACACGCACCCGAACGTGCTCGGCATGCGCGTGGTCGAAATGGCGGCGACAGACGCCGCGAGCCAGCCCACCGTGGATGCGCTTGCCGAGACGCGCGCACTGCTCGATCGACTCGCTCGCCCGTCGGCCCTCGTTGAGCTGTCCTTCGAACTTCCCGTCGGACAACCGCGCGTTCCGTGGGCCGGCATCTCACCACCACACACGGAGTGGCAACTCGTCGGCACGCTTTCAAGCGCGGAGTTTGTGGCAACGGCGCGGACGGGAATCGATGAGGTTGCGGCCGCGAATGGACTGGGCACCAACATTGTCACCGAGGTTCGTCGCACCGTGTGGTCCCGGCCTCTCGAGTCGATGCCCTCTGTCGTGAGCGGAATGGCTTTTGCCGCCTTCGGGCTGGGGTTCGTCGTCGAGGGCGACGACACGAGTGTGCGCATCACGTCGAACGGTGCGTGGATGCGCGCCACGACGAGCCGGGGAGAGGTACTTTCCCGCGCCTAGGTTTGGTTCTGCATGGCGTGCGCGGCGCGATCAAAGTAGTCGAGCATCGTTTCGCGAAACAGGGGAGCGAGGTCGAGCGAGTCGAGCGCGGTGGTCATGTGTGTCAGCCAGCGGTCGCGGGCATCCGCATCGATGTGGAAAGGAAAGTGGCGCATGCGGAGGCGTGGATGACCGCGGGTGTCCTGGTACGTTGTCGGTCCGCCGAAGTATTGCTCGAGAAAGAGTTGCAGCCGCTCGCGTGCCGGTTCGAGGTCGTCCTCGGGATACATCGGGCGCATGACCGGGTCGTCGGCAACGCCTGCGTAGAACGCGCGCGTCAGTGCCTCAAACGTCGCATGACCGCCCACCGCGTCAAAAACCGATTGCTCGCGAGAGTCGCCACCGATATACGGTTCGCCCGTCACCAGCGTGACTCCTCAGTCATTTCGACGTTGCTGTTGCTCGTTGCCGGCATCGGTCGACCCCATTGCCGCGGCTGATTTCCGTGCCTTGCGTTCTGCCGCGAGTGAGCGTTTACCGCGACTCGCGCGAATCACGGTCGACGTGTCGATTGTTTGCGAGTGGTTGCCAATGCGCAAGATTTCACCGTTGCGCACGTACCAGACCGTTCCGTCGTCGCCGCGCAGCGTGGTCACGCGCACGCCGACCGATTCCACCGTGCCGCTGGCAAGACCGAGGTCGACCACATCGCCGACGCCAATCTGGTCTTCGAAGACGATCATGAGCCCGTTGATGACGTCTTTGATGGTGTTTTGTGCGCCGAAACCGACGATTGCGGCGGTGATGCCGGCACTGGCAACGATGGCCGTGGGGGAGACGTCGAACCCGTAATACAACACGGCAAAGAACCCGATCAGCGCAATTGTCCACGTGATGAGACCGGTGAGAATGGTGCCCATCGTG
>CANGKD010000037.1 GCA_947454495.1 Actinomycetota bacterium | reverse complement strand
CGGCGAGGCACTGGGTTTCGACGTGACGCGGCTGGTCGAGGTATTTCTCAACAAAGCACTCTCCGCGGCCGAACGCGGCAATCGCCTCACGGGTCGCCGACTCGAACTGGTCTGCAACTTCGTCACGGGTGCGTGCGACCTTCAATCCGCGGCCACCGCCACCGAAGGCGGCCTTGATGGCAACAGGCAAGCCGACCTTGTCAACGAATTCGAGCACCTCGGCCGCGTCGGAGACCGGGTTGAGGGTTCCGGGGGCGAGTGGGGCGCCCACCTTTTCGGCTACGTGACGCGCCGACACCTTGTCGCCCAGGCGCTCAATCGCCTCGGGGCTCGGCCCAATCCAGATGAGTCCTGCCGCGATGACCGCGCGCGCGAAGTCGGCGTTTTCTGCGAGGAATCCGTAGCCGGGGTGCACGGCGTCGGCGCCACTGCGGCGTGCGACGGCCAAGATCTTGTCGATGACGAGGTAGGTCTCGGCGCTCGTTGTGCCATTGAGTGCGTAGGCCTCATCGGCAAGCTTTGCGTGCAGGGCATCTCGGTCTTGGTCGGCGTACACGGCGACGGACCCGATGCCGTAATCGCGGGCTGCGCGAATAACACGAACGGCGATTTCGCCACGGTTGGCGATGAGGACCTTAGTGATGCGAGGCATGCATGTCAGCCTAGCGACGGATGCGCTCCGCGTGGGCGTGGAGTGTCTAGTCGCGATTCCAGAGGTCGGGCCAGAAGACGCCGAGCTTATTGGCGAGTCGACGAACCGTCGGCAGACTCACGCCGATCACCGTCGAGGGGTCGCCCTCGATGCGCGTGATGAACGGCCCACCGAGCGAATCAATGGTGAACGCGCCGGCCACCTGGAGGGGTTCGCCCGAGTCGATGTAGGCGTCGAGTTCGGCATCCGTGATGTCATTGGCAAACGTCACTCCTGCCACGGCCACTTCGCCGATTGCACCGGTGACGACGCCGTTGGAAACGCGAACGAGCCAGTGGCCGCTAAAGAGCTCGCCCGTGCGACCGCGCTGGGTCAGCCAACGTTCGCGCGCAACGTGCGATTGGTGAGGTTTGCCGTACGTCACACCGTCCAGCACAAACGCAGAATCGCCGCCGAGAACAAGGCCGTCCATTTCGGGTGTGATGACGGCGTCGGCTTTTGCCTGGGCGAGGAGCAAGACCATTTCGGCCGGGGCCAGCACGTGACCACGCTCGAGCTCGGTCGCGGCAACCAGGCCGTCCTCGTCCACGTGGCTGGGAACAACCTCGGGTTCGATACCGGCGGCACGCAGGGTCGCCAGACGTGCTGGCGAGGTGGAGGCGAGGTAGAGGCGCATTTGTGTTGAGATCCTTGCCGTGTGAGTGCCGTGTGAGTGCCGTGTGCCGAGGGTCGGGAGTGTGGGATGCTCGAAGATATGAGCCCACGACCCCGAAGCCGCCGCCCCCACGTCACAAAGTCCGCGGGGTTCATTGGCACCGAGGTCGAACTCGACATTACCAATGTGGCTCATGGTGGCGTCTTTGTGGCGCGTCATGACGGTCGCGTGATTTTTGTGTCGGATGCTATTCCGGGCGAACGGGTTCGCGCCCGCATCACTGAGGATTCGCAGAAGAGCTTTTGGCGCGCCGAAACGGTGGCCGTGCTCGACCCGTCGCCGCATCGGCGAGATCACGTGTGGCCCGAGGCGCGCGTGGAGCGCGACCCCGCGCAGCGACCCGGTGGCGCTGATTTCGGTCACATTGACTTGGCCCATCAGCGCGAGCTCAAAGCGTTTGTGCTCACGGATTCCTTCGTGCGCATGGCAAAGCAGGAGACGAACGTCACGGTGGCGGCCGCACCGGGCGATGACGAGACCAATGGGCTCGGGTATCGCACGCGCGAGTTTCTGCACGTCGACGCCGATGGCCACGTCGGACCGTATGCACTGCGTAGCCACCGCGTGGTGTCGGTGACGAGCCTGCCGCTGGCCACACGTCGCATTCAAGAGTCGGCCCCACTCTCGGTGACGATTGCCGGGATTGACGGCATCACGCTCGTGGATGCCGACAGCGGAATGGTCGCGCTTGAGTCACGTGAGAAAGACACTACGAAGGCTCCCCTGATCATGCAGCGCGTGGGCGAGCGAGAGTTCTCGATGCGCGCGTCGAGTTTCTGGCAGGTTCATCGTCGGGCACCGCTCGTGCTGACGCACGCCGTGACGCGAGCCATCGACAGCCAGTTGTTCGATCCGCGCGCGGCAAATCTTGATCTCTACGGGGGCGTCGGACTCTTCGCCGCCGCTATGGGCGATGCCTTCGGGTCAACCACGCGCGTGACGAGTGTCGAGCTCGATGAAGAAGCCACCGAGTTTGCCTCCGACAATCTGGCCGAGTGGGTTGGCGCGCGCGCCATCACGTCGCGCGTCGACCACTTCTTGACCGACCTCGTTACCACGGCGACGGCGGTCGATCGGTCGCGCCTGAACGCCGCGACGGTGGTCCTCGATCCACCACGATCCGGTGCGGGCGGTGGCGTCATTGACGTGCTCGGCGAACTCGCTCCGGCGCAAATCGTGTACGTCGCGTGTGACCCGGTGGCGTTAGCCCGGGATGCGCACCTGCTGTCAACCCACGGCTACGAGTTGGCGCACCTCGAGGCGCACGACCTCTTCCCGCACACGCACCACGTCGAGGCGGTCGCCCGATTCGTTCGCGGCGCAAAAGATCAGAGGGCCAACTTGTACAGCTGACCCTCTGACCGATCGGAGGGTGGGCCGAGGCAACAACCCGAAAAAAAGTGCCTCGACCCACGCGCTGTGTGCGCCGCAAGGGGGGACGCATGCGCAAACAGAACACCAGTGTGGTGCACGCACGCGCGAAACGCACAGGGTAAAACCCTCACCCTCGGTTACGCGAGATTCGCATCCGCCCACACGACGATTGCGTCGTAGTGATACTTGCCGAGGCCCGGTGCAACCGATTCGTAGGAGTCGCGATAGGGCGACGGGAGGATGTACGACATCGCCAAGCTCTTGTACGACTCTCGTGTGGGCGTCCAAAACTGAAGGCAGAACTCGTAGTGTGCCCGAATCAGGTCCTGTACGCGCTCCTCGCTCACCGCGACACCCTCGGCCATCGCGTGGGCCATGGCGTTCGTGATCGCTCCGAACTGTTCGGCAAACGAGCGGTTCTCCGCTTCGGTGAACTCGGCAGCGTAGCGACCGGCGTGGATTCCGAGCGGGTCAGACATTGCCTGCGATCACCAACGCGACGCTAGTTTGTGTAGTCGTCGGCAAAGTCGCGCGTGACCCACATGTTTTCACGCAAACCCTTTTGTCGCTTAGACCACATCGAGACCGAACCGTCGGCGAGCCCGTGTTCGATGGCCGACTCTTCGTCGACCAGCTTGTCGAGCGCAACAATGACCGCAGCCTTTTCCTCTGGGGTGACTCCACGGGTCACGAAGCGAACCTTGTCGTGGAGGTGCAACTCGTATTCGTCGAACTCTTCGGCCATTAGAGCGGAATGTTTCCGTGCTTCTTGGGCGGCAGACTCGAACGCTTGCCACGCAGTGCACGGAAAGCCTTCAGAACGGCCACGCGGGTCGCAGCCGGCTCAATGACTCCATCGAGCTCGCCACGCTCGGCGGCGAGGAACGGACTCGCCACGTTATACGTGTACTCGTTGGCCAGCTTGGTGCGCACGGCTGCCACGTCTTCGCCGGCCTCTTCGGCCGCCTTGATCTTGTCGCGGAACAAAATGTTGACCGCACCCTGACCGCCCATGACGGCGATTTCAGCGGTGGGCCACGCGAAGTTGAGGTCGGCACCGAGCTGCTTCGACCCCATGACGATGTAGGCCCCGCCGTAAGCCTTGCGTGTGATGACCGTCACCAGCGGAACCGTGGCTTCGGCGTACGCATAGAGAAGTTTTGCTCCGCGGCGAATGACTCCGGTCCATTCCTGATCTGTACCAGGCAGGTAGCCAGGCACATCAACGAGCGTGAGAATCGGAATCGAGAACGCGTCGCAGAACCGAACGAAGCGACTCGCCTTTTCACCGGCTTCAATGTTGAGCGTTCCGGCCATCTGGCTCGGCTGGTTGGCAATGATGCCAACGGTGCGGCCCTCAACGCGGGCAAATCCAATCAAGATGTTTGGTGCGAACAGCGGCTGCACCTCGAGGAAGTCTTCGTGGTCGACAACGTGACGAATGACCTCGTGCATGTCGTAGGGCTGGTTCGGCGAATCCGGAATCAACGTGTTGAGCTTCTTGTCGGCGTCAGTGATTTCGAGTTCGGCATCCGCTTCGTAGACGGGATGCTCCGCCATGTTGTTGTCGGGCAGGTACGAGACGAGCGTGCGCGCGTAGTCGAGCGCATCCTCTTCGTCGGAGGCGAGGTAGTGCGCGACGCCCGAAATCGTGTTGTGCGTGAGCGCACCACCGAGCTCTTCGAACCCGACCTCTTCACCGGTCACCGTCTTGATCACGTCGGGGCCGGTGACAAACATGTGAGATGTCTTGTCCACCATGATGACGAAGTCGGTGAGTGCGGGGGAGTAGACGGCGCCACCGGCGGCTGGACCCATGATGATCGAAATCTGCGGGATAACGCCCGATGCGGCGGTATTGCGACGGAAGATCTCGCCGTACTTGCCGAGCGCCACGACGCCTTCCTGAATGCGCGCGCCACCGGAGTCGAGCATGCCAATGATGGGCACACCCGTCTTGAGGGCGTGATCCATGATTTTGATGATCTTCTCGCCAGCGACCTCACCGAGCGAGCCGCCGAAGACCGTGAAGTCTTGGCTGTAGACCGCCACCTGGCGACCGTGAATCGTGCCGACGCCGGTGACCACGGAGTCGCCGTAGGGGCGTGACTTGTCCATGCCGAATGCCGTGGTGCGGTGGCGAACGAATTCGTCGAGTTCGACGAACGAGCCCGGGTCGAGCAGTCCCTCAATGCGCTCGCGGGCCGTCAACTTGCCCTTAGCGTGCTGCTTGACGATGGCCGCTTCGCCACTGGCCAGAACGGCCTCGTGGTAGCGCTGCTTCAGTTCGGCCAGTTTGCCCGCCGTCGTGAACGGGTCGATGGATGTCGCGTCAGAACTCACGGATTTCACCCTACCCCGTGCGTGCCCGCCGAGGCAGTATGCAGATTGACGGCACAATGAGTGGCATGTCGACGCAACCGGCCCCCGAACACACCAGGTCGGCGGCTCTTGCGAATCGATGGGTATGGTTGCCCAGCCCGGGTTCCACGAACGACGAACTCGTGGCGCTGGCACGCGCCGGCTCGAGCGACGACGTTCCCGACTTCACGGTCGTCGCGACGGATGACCAGCGCGCGGGTCGCGGACGCCTCGGTCGCGCGTGGGTGAGCCCACCGGGCGCGTGCCTTGCCGTATCTGTGCTAATTCGTCCCTCCACACCCAGCGGGCGAGCGCTTGCCGAGGGCGCGTGGGGCTGGTACCCGCTGCTCGCGGGTCTCGCCATGACCCGCGCGATTGGTGAACACATGCCGCGTGCGGAATCCGTTGCCCTCAAGTGGCCGAACGACGTGCTCATCGACGGCAAGAAGGTCTGTGGCATTTTGTGCGAACTGGTCACGGATGCGTCGGGCGCTCTGGCCGTGGTCATTGGCTCAGGTGTGAACCTCACCCTCGACGCTGATCACCTTCCGGTGCCGACGGCGACATCGCTTGTGGTTGCCGGCGCGCATTCGACGCAGCTCGACTCAGTGCTCTCGACCTATCTGGTTCACCTGCGCCGACTGGTTCGCGTCTTCGACGCAGCCGAGGGTGATGCGCTCTCGAGCGGCCTGCTCGACGAGGTTACGCGCGCGTGCGACACTCTCGGTCGCCGTGTGCGCGTAGACCTTCCCGACGCGACGTCCGTCATGGGCCACGCGGAATCTCTCGATGCTCGTGGGCAGCTCTGCGTCACGCTCGACACCCCGGCCGGCCGGGCGGGTGAGCAACTGGTCGTCGGTGTGGGCGACGTCACACACGTTCGCGTGGTGTGAGACGGAATTGTGCGAATCCTGCACATTCCTTGGATTTGTGAGTCGTACGTGCCCGGCATACTTGTCGCGTGACAGCACACTCTGAAGACCGCGAATACGTCATTGCCCGCATCCGGCCCCATCTGCGCCTATTGATTTGGCCGTCGTTCGTGGCCGTTGCAATCGCAACCGGGTATGGGCTCGGGTTCGGCCTTTTGCCCGAATCGTGGATGCGCGTCGCATTGCTCGTGCTCGCTCTCGCGCTCATCGCCGTGCTCTGGTTGGCACCACTCTTGTTCTGGTTGGGCAACCGCATGATCGTCACGACTCGGCGCGTGGTTTTTGAACAAGGGATGATCACACGCACGCGATCCGAGATTGCCCTCGTGCGCATCCACGAAGTCACCGTGCGGGCCAGTGCAATTCAGGCACTGTTTGGTTCCGGCGACATTTGCGTTGGCACGGGCGCGGAGCGCGACCTCGTCATGCGCGACGTTCCCAAGGTGGCTC
The DNA here is from genome assembly GCA_947454495.1 of Actinomycetota bacterium. Classification (GTDB taxonomy): domain Bacteria; phylum Actinomycetota; class Actinomycetes; order Actinomycetales; family Microbacteriaceae; genus RFQD01. The sequence goes on along the minus strand of CANGKD010000037.1, from coordinate 7,549 downwards.
TCGTGCAGGCGGCGCTGAGCGAACTCGTGCAGCGCTCTGCCGTGGCGATTGGTCGTCAGCCCCGCGAAAGCGCGCGCTGGAGATAGTCGAATGGGCGTCGCAACCCCCACAGGGTTACCATCCACATCGCCTCGAAAATGATGGATCCGCTCATCTTTGATTCACCAATCGTGCGCTCGCGAAAGGCAATGGGCACCTCGACTATTGCAAAGCCCGCGGCGTCCACGCGGCGTGTCATGTCCACTTGAAATCCGTATCCCTTGGTCTTCACCGTCGAGAGCGTGAGAGCGCGAAGGCAATCGGCCCGGTAGGCGCGAAAGCCTGCGGTGGAGTCGTGTACCGTCAAGCCCAACATGAGGCGGGCGTAGGCGTTTCCGCCGCGACTGAGAAAGAGTCGTCGGCGGGGCCAGTCGACAACCGAGCCACCGGCAATCCAGCGAGAACCGATTGCGAGTCCCGCGTGGGTGTCGTCGAGCGCACGCACGAGAGCGGGAATGACGTCGGCCGGATGGCTCCCGTCGGCATCAAACTCGATCAGGACGTCGTAGCCGTCACGCAGCCCGCGGGAGAATCCGTCGAGATAAGCGGCACCGAGCCCCTTTTTCTCCGTGCGGTGCACAACAAACAGCTTCTTGTCTTTTGTCGCCAGGTCGTCGGCAACGGCGCCCGTTCCATCAGGGCTGGCATCGTCCAAGACGAAGACGTCTGCCTCGGGTACGTGGAGGCGCACGTCGGCAACGGCCCGTGCGATGTTCTCAGCCTCGTTGTAGGTCGGGATGAAAACGGCGATCCGCGTCACCGCGATGACCGATTCTTCAAGGATGCGAGCTCGGCGTCGTCGGCGAGAGTCGCTTCACCGGCCTCATTTGGCCGATACCCCCACACCCAGTAGCGATAGAGAACGAATCGAACGGCCGTACCGAGCCCGAGACCGATGACGTTGGCCGAGATGTTGTCCGCCAGCAATGAGGTGAAGCCAAGTACGTCGTGAGTGAACCACACAAAAGCGAGCGTGACGCCCATGCCCGCAACCGACGCAACGACAAATTCAACGAACTCGCGCACGATGTGATGGTGACGATCTTTTCGAAACGTCCAAAAGCGATTTCCAACCCAGTTGACCACGATGGCCGCGCACGTGCTGACAAACTTGGCCCCGACCGGGTGTGACCACCAGCCTTCTCCGGCAACGCCCAGCATCAGCACGTTGAAGATCCCGATGTCGACGGCGAATCCAACGAGCCCGACCACGCCAAACTTGAGCGCATACACGATGAGTTGATGCCAGACTTTGGCAAAGAAAGACTGCGCAGCCGTGGCACTCGCGTGGGCGGGGGACGTCATGAAAAATGGTGACCTTCTGTGGCGGATGCGTGAACTTAAACTGTAGCGATTGCACGAGGGACGAACAGCGGATGGCACAACGGGTAGGCGTAATCGGTGGGGGTCAGTTGGCCCGCATGATGATTCCCGCAGCGGTAAATCTGGGCATTGACATCTCGGTGCTTGCGGAGAGCGACGATTCGTCGGCCCGACTCGGGGCCACGGCCGTGGGCGATTACCGTGATGTCGCCGTCGTTCGCGAGTTTGCCTCGACCGTTGACGTCGTCACATTCGATCATGAGCACGTTCCGGCTGATGTGTTGAGTCAGTTGGTCAACGACGGTGTAACGCTTCGCCCCGGTCCACACGCACTTGCTTTTGCGCAAGACAAGATCGCCATGCGGCGCCGATTGGGTGAACTCGGCGTACCCATGCCGGGATGGACGATGGCCACCACATCTGCCGATGTCACTTCGTTTCTCGCCGAATACGGTGGCCGAGCCGTGGCGAAAACCGCGCGCGGCGGTTATGACGGCAAGGGCGTGCGCATGATTACCTCGGCGGACGAGGTTGCCGATTGGCTTAGTGCGCTCGCCGAGGGGGAGCTTTTGCTGCTCGAGGAGTGGATCTCGTTTCGACGTGAATTGGCTCAGCAAATCGCGCGCCGCCCATCGGGAGAGGTTGCCCTCTGGCCGGTCGTCGAAACGATTCAGACGAATGGAGTCTGCACCGAAGTCATCGCGCCGGCTCCGCTCTCCGCCGGAAAAGTAGCGGATATGGCCGCCCATATTGCGGTGACGATTGCCGAGGGGCTCGATGTCACTGGCGTGCTCGCGGTCGAGCTGTTCGAGACGCTCGACGACCGCATCCTCGTCAACGAACTTGCCATGCGTCCCCACAACAGCGGCCACTGGACGATTGACGGTTCGACAACGAGTCAATTCGAGCAACACCTTCGCGCCGTGCTCGACCTGCCTCTCGGAGCAACCGAGATGACGGCCGACCACGCCGTCATGGTGAACGTGCTGGGCGGACCTTCACGGGGCATGACCTCTCGACTGGGGCAGGCCATGGAACGTCATCCCAACGCCAAGATCCACGTATACGGCAAGGTATTTCGTGCCGGACGCAAGGTTGGGCACGTCACCGTGGCCGGAGACGATCTTGATTCGGTTGTGGCACAGGCGCGTGGCGCGGCGGGGAACTTTCAGGACTGACTCTTAGCATTAAGCCCATGACTGACTCCCGACCCATTGTCGCTGTGGTCATGGGCTCCGATTCGGACTGGTCCGTGATGAAGGCCGCCGCCGACACCCTCGCGGAGTTTGGCATTGCCCACGAGGTGGAGGTCGTCTCGGCGCACCGCACTCCCCGCAAGCTGGTTGACTTCGGTTCGTCGGCGCGCGCACGGGGGCTCAAGGTCATCATCGCCGGCGCGGGTGGCGCGGCGCACTTGCCCGGCATGCTTGCCAGCGTTACGCCACTCCCGGTCATCGGGGTGCCCGTGCCGTTGAAAAACCTCGACGGCATGGATTCGCTCCTCTCGATTGTGCAGATGCCCGCGGGTGTTCCGGTTGCCGCCGTGTCGATTGGTGGCGCACGCAACGCGGCACTCATCGCGATCAAGATGCTGGCAACGAGTGATGACGCACTCCTCGATCGGCTCGAGGCATTTGCCGTGGATCTCGAACGACAGGTCGACGAGAAGAACAGGGCGCTGAAGTCACAACTATGAGTGTCGCGAGCAGTCCCATTCGCTTTCCCGACACCAGCTCTCCCGATGTCATGCGCATGCGCGGTTGGTGGCTGGTGGCGCTCAACGTCATCATCCCTGGTTCGGCGCAGGCACTGGCCGGCAATCGACGCCTCGGTCGCATCGGGCTCACATCCACGTTGATTGGCTGGGGCGTTGTGGCGCTCGCGGTGTTACTGGGTGTGGTGGCGCGCGATTTCGTGTCGGCACTCGCGGTGAATTTTTTTGTTCTCGTGCTCGTGCAATTCGGGCTCATCTACTATTGCGTGCTCTGGATTGTGCTCACGTTCGACACGTTGCGACTTGTCAAGTTCGTCAAGGTCTCGCCGCGCCCCCGCGCGTGGATTGCCTCATTTTCGATCGTGCTGCTCGCCCTGACGGCAGGTGGTGCAGCCTGGGGCGCGTCCACGGCCGGCGCACTCAACGCCGGCCTTTCCGGACTCACGGGAACCGGCAGTCTGTTCGATTTGGCAAATGCCGGCCCGAGCGAGCCCCCGATTGACGGGCAGTACAACATCCTCGTTCTCGGCGGGGATTCGGGCCCCGACCGCGATGGACTGCGCACCGACACCGTGCAGGTGGTCAGTGTCAACGCCGAGACGGGTCAGGCCACGATTGTCGGCATGCCGCGCGATCTCCACAACGCGCCGTGGGTCGATGGGTCACCCATGTGGTCGATCTACCCCAACGGCTATACCGAAGAAGATGCAGAATATTGCGTCGAATTTGCGTGTCTCAACACCATTTACACGGATGTCGAACTCAACCACCCCGACCTGTATCCCGATGCGGTCGCCAACGGGAGTTCTCCCGGTATCGAGGCCGTGCGCGATGCCGTTGAGGGAATCACCGGTCTGACGATTCCGTATTACGCAATCATCGATATGCAGGGCGCAGTCGACCTCGTCGATTCACTCGGTGGCGTTGACATCAATGTCACCGAACGCGTTGCCATCGCCGAGCCTGGCACGGCAGCCGAAGACGTCCCTGAATGGATTGAAGTGGGCAGCCAGCACCTCGATGGCTATACGGCGATCATGTACGCGCGGTCACGTTGGGACAACACCGACTACACGCGCATGCAGCGCCAGCAACAGCTTCAAGAGGCCCTGTTGCAACAGGTGAACCCGGCCAACGTGGTGACGAAATTCAGCGACATCGTGGGTGCGGGCACGCAGATGGTGCACACAAATATTCCCCGGTCAATGCTTGCCTACTTCATCACGCTCGCGGCGAAGACGAAAGAGCTCCCGATCGTGCACATCGAACTCACGCCGGAGTCGGACACGATTCCGACGGATCCGCTGTACCCGGACTTCCCGAGCATCCAGTCGTACATCACCGCCGTACTCCACCCCACGCCGGAGCCGACCCCGAGTCAGTAGCGGTTTTCGCCCCGAAGTCGTTCGGGATACTTCGTCACGACCGCGCAGATGACGAGCAAAAGAAGTCCGGAGGCGAGCGTGAGGCGCGCGTCGAAGGCTCCGGTGACGACGAGTGCCGTCGTCGTCAAAATCGGCAACATGCTCGTGGCGGTAAACGCTCGATGCGTGTCGAGGTCCCATTGGGGCCGATCCACGGCGACGAACCACGATCGCCACACCGTCGTGACCACGAGTGCGACGAAAAACACCACGCCGACGGTGCTCGAAGCAGATATGAGCGCGACCCACGAACCCCGAGTTGTGGCGGCAGCAAATTCGGGCCACGTGGACACGAGGGCGACTCCGAGGCCGATAAACAGTCCAACACTCACGACGTAGAGGGGCCGGCGTTTTTGGGGATCGATTGCGCGAGCCCACGCCACGAAACCGCGAACAATGATGACCGCAATGAGTGCGAGCCACGATTGCATCGACTGCGTGTACACGAGCGTGGCGAGCGCGATGAGGAGCCAGATGTAGGCCCAACCACGCCATACCGTTCGCTCGGCGAGCTGCAATGGCAACACGATGAGCAGCATGAGCGCGGCGAAGCTCAGCATGTCGCGATGGCCGGTGAGGACCCAGAGCGGGCCATGCGTGACAAACACGGCAATGGCCTCAAGAACAAAGCCGAGTCCGACGACCCACCGCAGGGCCGTTCCCAGGGCCTTCACGAGGGCGGTCCACGGCAACAACATCGTCATACCGATGGCCGCTCCCGCGGTCGCCAACGCAATCACCCACGAAATGAGCGAGCTCTCGAGATTCTGAGACCACAACAACGAGACGCCTGTGGCGAGGAGAAACAGCACGAGCATCAGCGGCATGCGCATCCAACGAACCGAGCGCCAATGGCGCAAGAGTCGCAGGGAGTAGAGCACGCAGATCACGGTGGCGAGTGCGACACCAATTGCGTCGCCCAAGACCGCGCGCAGGGCGTCCTCAGCAAAGAGCAAAACGAAAGCGAGTGACGCTAAGCCCGTGTCGGCGAGTTGGATGGCTTTCTGGGTGCGTCGTGCACGTTGTGTTTCGAGGCGACTTTTCTCAACTTCGAGCGACCCGGTGAGCGACATGCTCATAAGGCTAGACGAAGGCCGACTGACCAGTGAGTGCTCGCCCGACCAGCAAGGTGTTGATCTCGCGCGTACCCTCATAGCTGTACAGGGCCTCGACGTCAGCGAAGAAGCGCGCGACTCCGTAATCCAGCACGATTCCGTTGCCGCCAAGAATTTCACGGGCCATGGCCACGGTCTCGCGTGCCTTCGTGGTGGCGAAGGCCTTGGCCAGCGCGGCATGTTCGTCGCGCTCGTCGCCGATATCTTGCTTGCGGCTCGCCTCGCGTACGAGCGTGAGGCTGGCCGTGATGTTTCCCATGCATTTCACGAGCAAGTCCTGCACCATTTGATGAGCGGCGAGCGGCTTGCCGAACTGTATGCGATTTTTGGCATATGTCAGCGCGGCCTCGTATGCGCCAATAGCCGCACCGACGGCAGCCCACGCAACTTCGGCCCGTGTGGCGCGCAACACGGCGGCTGTGTCGGCGAACGTCTTTGCTCCCGGCAGTCGATTCGACTCGGGCACGACGACGTCGGTCAACGTGATGTCGGCATTTTGCACCATGCGCAGTGACACCTTGCGCTCAATTTTTGTCGCGTGATAGCCGGGCGTGTCGGTAGGCACAATGAAGCCCTTGACCATGTTGTCGTCGAGGTCCCGGGCCCAGATCACGCAGATATCACTCCAGGTTGCGTTGCCAATCCATCGTTTTGCGCCGTTGAGCACCCACTCGTCGCCACGACGTTGTGCGGTTGTCTGAAGGCCGAGTGCGGCATCCGAACCGGAAAGTGGCTCGGTCAGGCCAAACGCTCCGACTTTTTCGCCCCGACCAAGCAGGGGGAGCCAGTACGCGCGCTGCTCCGGCGAACCGCACAAGCCAATCGCGCCCATGGCTAAACCGGCCTGCACGCCGACGTACGTTGCAACGCTGGCGTCTACCCGGGCGAGTTCGAGTGAAACCCAGCCCCGGAATTCGGCCGAATTCGGGAATGGAGCGGTCTCGGGCCACGACAGCCCGATGATGCCCACCCCGCTCAGGCCGGCGACAATGTCGGTGGGAAATTCGGCACGTTCCCAGAGGTCGTCCAACGTGGGTTGAATCGACGTGAGGTACGACCGCAGGCGCACGATCAGTTCTTTTTCCTGCGTGGACAGAGCCGATTCGAGTGCGAAAAAATCTCCCGGGTGGGTTGCGAATTCCACGGTGTGACGCTCCTTGCCTTTTTGCTGACCCTACCTCTATGGCGCGCCGCCGGGCGAGGGGAATCTTTGGCGGCGAAGCACAAAACTCTTGGTAGCGTGAGCGAGGTGAGCTGAGGGGCCGTCATGTTTGTTGAAATCGACAATTCTCCGCGTGATTACGCGTGGGGTTCGGTGCACGCCATTGCCGAACTTTTGGGCCGCCCCGCGAGTGGCCAGCCGGAGGCCGAGCTGTGGCTCGGCGCGCATCCCGGATCGCCGTCGCGCATCGTTCATCCCGACGAGACCGGTGGTGCCTCCGACATCGCCGCGTGGATTTCGGCCGACCCAGCGACGGCCGTCGGTGACCTGAGCGCGCTGCCCTTCTTGCTCAAAGTGCTCGCTGCCGAAACGGCCCTTTCGATTCAGGTGCATCCCTCGATGGAGCAGGCGGTGGCGGGCTTCGCTCGGGACAATGCCGCCGGGATTGCCGTGGATGCGCCGAATCGCAACTACCGTGATGCCTCCCACAAACCCGAACTCATCTTTTGCGTCAGTGAGTCGTTCCACGCGCTGTGCGGAATGCGCGCGGTGGCCGATTCCATTGCCGTTATTCGTGCGTTTGTGACCGAGGGGGCTGCGCGCGACCTCCCCACCCACGAGCTGCAGCGATTTGCCGCTGCGCTGGGCGAAGACCTCGAAAGCGTGCGGGATGTCGTCGCCATGCTGCTCGAATCGCATAGCCCTCGCGCTCGCACGATCGTAAACGAGCTGGTTGCAATCGCAACGAGCGTTGCACCGGACAGCCCCATCG
>CANGKD010000036.1 GCA_947454495.1 Actinomycetota bacterium | reverse complement strand
CTTGCCAAGCAACTTGTCGGCGAGCAGCAGGGCGGGCATCCCTTGCGGAACACCATCGAGAGTCGATGACCGCTCCGACTTCTCCTCGCGTTTGAGTTGCTCCCACACGGCCACGACCTCGTCGGGTGTTTCCGCCGTCACGTCGCCGAAAACGTGCGGGTGTCGGGAACGCATCTTCTCGCTCATGTGCGCGGCCACGTCATACACGTCGAACTCTTCGCCCACGGTCTTGCGCGCAATGTCCGCGTGAAAGAGCACCTGGTACAGCACGTCCCCGAGCTCTTCCAGCACGTCCTCGCGATTGCCCGACTCAATGGCGTCGATGAGCTCGTACGTCTCCTCGAGCAGGTAGCGCACGAGCGACTCGTGGGTTTGCTCGGCGCACCACGCGCATCCATCGTCGGATCTCAGTCGGTCGATGACATCGGCCAGTTCGGCGAGCGCATCGGCACGTTCGTCACGCAAAGATTCGGAGAAGATGGGGCTGCTCATCAGGTTCCCTCCCAGGTGCAGCCCCATCTTCTCACTCGCATGGAGTGTCTGCTAAAGAGACTCTCCCGCTCAACGAATCCCGCCGGCCAGAGACATGACCGGCGAGATTCGTGCTCTAGACCGCCGCTGTTTTCAGGCGACGACGAAGTGATTGCAATTGCTTCGTCATTTCGGCCGGAAGACGGTCACCGAAGATAGAGAAGTAGTCCTGCGTTTGGTCGCACTCGGCTAACCACCGCTGCGGATCGACCTGGAACAACTTGGTCATGGCGCCGCGCGGCATCTCGAGTCCCTCGAGGTTGAGCGAACCACGGGCCGGCACGAGACCAACGGCTGCTTCGTAGGTCTTTGCCGAGTCGTCAACGCGACGGCAGATCCATTCGAGCACGCGCGAGTTCTCTCCAAAGCCTGGCCACAGGTACGAACCGCTGTCGTCTTTGCGGAACCAGTTGACCTGGAAAATTTTCGGCGCGTTCTTGCCCAGCTTGCGACCGATTTCGAGCCAGTGGCCCCAGTAGTCGGCCATGTTGTAGCCGCAGAAGGGGAGCATTGCGAATGGGTCGCGACGCAGGTCACCGACCGTTCCCTCGGCCGCCGCGGTCTGTTCACTCGACATGGTGGCGCCCATGAACACGCCGTGCTTCCAGTCAAATGCCTGAGCGACGAGAGGCACGTTGGTTGCCCGACGACCACCGAAGATGATCGCGTCGATGGGCACGCCCGCGGTTTCGAACCAGTCGTTCGACAGCGTCGGGCACTGTTCCACGGGAACCGTGAAGCGCGAATTCGGATGCGCGGCCGGGCGGCCCGATGCGGGTGTCCAGTCTTCGCCACGCCAGTCGATGAGGTGATCGGGCGCCTTCTCGGTCATGCCCTCCCACCACACGTCACCGTCGTCGGTCAATGCGACGTTCGTGAAGATGGTGTTTCCCCACATCGTGTTCATGGCGACCTCGTTGGTCGCGTATCCCGTGCCCGGGGCCACACCAAAGAAGCCAGCCTCCGGGTTGATCGCGTAGAGTCGCCCATCTTTTCCGGGTCGAAGCCACGCGATGTCGTCACCGATGGTCTCGGCGGTCCAGCCGGGGATCGTGGGGGTGATCATGGCAAGGTTGGTCTTGCCACACGCCGACGGGAACGCCGCGGCGACGTTGTAGACCTTGCCCTGCGGGTTGGTGAGCTTGAGCAACAGCATGTGCTCGGCAAGCCATCCTTCTTGCTTCCCCATGAACGAGCCGATGCGCAGCGCAAAGCACTTCTTCGACAGCAGGGCATTGCCGCCGTAGCCCGAGCCGAAGGACCAAATCTCCCGGGTCTCCGGGAAGTGGCAAATGTACTTGATCGGGTTGCTCGGCCATGGGACGTCGTCGATCGTGTTTCCCAGCGCGTCGACCAGGGGCATGCCCACCGAGTGAACCGCGGGTACCCAGTTGGTGTCGTTATCGATGAGCCGCAGCACGTCAAAGCCCATGCGCGTCATGATGCGCATGTTCAAGACCGCGTAGGGCGAGTCCGTGAGCTGGATGCCCACCTGCGAGATTGGGCCACCGAGCGGGCCCATCGAGAAGGGCACCACGTACATCGTGCGCCCACGCATGCTTCCGTCGAATAGCTCACGCAGCTCATCGTTCATGAGGTCGGGGTCGCGCCAATTGTTCGTTGGTCCCGCATCCGCTTCGTTGACGGAACAGATAAATGTGCGGTCTTCGACACGAGCCACGTCGTTGGGGTCGCTGCGCACCAGGAAGCTGTCGGGGCGCAGTTCGGGATTGAGCGGCGTCATGACACCCTGATCGATGAGCTTGCGCGACAACTCGTACCATTCGGTCTGAGTGCCGTTGCACCAGTGGATGTCTGCCGGTTTCGTGAGTTCGACGATGTCGCTCAACCAGTGCAAGAGAGCACGGTTGGTGACCATTTCGGGTGCGTTCAGATCGATTGCAGTTTTCACGTTGTCTCCCGTGGTGTGCAGTGATGTGGTGCGAATATTTGATTATGTTTCACCCTTGGTGAACAAATATTGGGCAAAACAGCATTTTGGGTAGAAATTTTGACGATTCTTTCCATATAGTCAAAAACATGTCGACAAACCTGCTGTTGCTCGGTAAACGAATTCGCCACTTCCGTACCCAATCCGGTCTCACGCTTGATCAACTCAGTGAGTCCACCGGCATGACGGCAAGCCAACTGTCGCTCATCGAAACCGGAAAGCGGGAGCCGAAACTCACCGCGCTGACGGCATTGGCGCAGGTGCTGGGCGTGAGCATGACGGACCTACTCTCGAACGAGGCCCCCGACCGCAGATCCGAACTCGAGATTGAGTTGGGACGCATCACCACGAGCGCGCTGTACTCGCGATTGGGATTGCCGTCGGTGCGGGCATCCAAAACGCTGCCGACCGACGCGCTCGAGGCGATTGTGGGGCTCTATCGCGAGATGGAACGTCGAGAACGTGATGCTGCGGCAACGCCCGAAGAGGCACGTCGTGCGAACACGCAGCTTCAGCACGTGATGCTCGAAAAGGGCAACTATCTGCCCGAGATCGATCAGATTGCCGAAGACATGATCAAGGCGGCCGGGCACGAGACGGGTGCCTTGATGCACCGCACGGTGGCCGACATCGCGGCATCCCTCGGATTCACGCTTATTTACGTGGATGATCTGCCCCACTCTGCCCGCAGCGTGACAGATCTTGAGAATGGGCGCATTTACCTTCCTCCCGCCTCCATCCCCGGTGGGCACGGTTTGCGTGCGATGGCCCTGCAAGCCGTCGCACACCGTGTGCTCGGTCACGAGAAGCCACTCGACTACGCCGACTTTCTCAAGCAGCGGTTAGAGATCAACTACTTTGCGGCATCGTGTCTCATGCCGCTGACCCGGAGTGTGTCTTTTCTGCAGGCGGCGAAGAAGGACCGCAACATCGCCATCGAAGATTTTCGCGACGCGTTTGGCGTCACCCACGAGGCGGCCGCCCTGCGGTTCACCAACCTGGCCACCCATCATCTCGATCTGCGCACCCATTTCTTGCGCGTCAATGATGATGGGGGTGTCTTCCGCGGATACGCGAACGATGGGTTGCTCATCCCCGCCGACATCAACGGCTCGATTGAGGGTCAAACCGTGTGTCGCCGGTGGCCGGCCCGCCTCGCGTTCGAGCGCACCAACCGCACCACCGAGTTCTACCAATACACCGACACGCCCAGCGGCACATTTTTTGACTCCACGCAGACCGGCACATCCACGTCGGAAGAGTTCTCCATTAGTGTCGGCGTGCAATTTGACGACGCGAAGTGGTTTCGTGGCCGCGACACCAATAACCGGCAAGTTTCGACGTGCCCCAACGAGACCTGTTGCAAACATCCGGCCGACGAACTGGCGGCGCGGTGGGCGGGCAAGGCATGGCCAAGTGCTCGCATGCACCAGCACGTGCTCTCGCCCCTGCCAACCGGCACGTTTCCCGGCGTCGACGACGCCGAGGTCTACGCGTTTCTTGATCGACACGCGCACGCCGAAGACTAGGGCGCGCTGACTAGGCTTTCGCTCATGGGTCGACGCCGCACGCTGGTGACCGTTTTTCGGTCGGAACGCTACTCGGCGATTTCGCTTCTCGGCGCCGCGGTGCTCGGACTTGTCTTGGCGAATTCCGTTGCCGGCCCGGGTCTCATTTCACTCATTCACCAGCACCTCGCTGTACCCAGCACGGCTCTTGATCTGAGTGTCGAACACTGGATCACGGACGGGTTGCTTGCCCTGTTCTTTTTCATCGTGGCCGTCGAGCTTCGTCACGAACTGACGCGCGGCGAACTGAACTCACCGTCCCGCGCCCTCGCGCCGGCCATCGCCGCGGTCGCCGGTGTCGCGGTTCCCGCCGCCGTGTACCTACTCGTCGCGGGTCCCGAGTTTGCGCGCGGCTGGCCCATCCCCGTGGCGACCGACATCGCCTTTGCGCTCGGACTCATTGCACTTGTCGGGCGCGGCTTGCCCGCGAACATTCGCGTATTTCTGCTGGCGCTGGCCGTGATCGATGACCTCATCGCAATCGTGCTGATTGCGGTCTTGTTTGCCCACGGCTTCGATCTGGGATCGCTCGTCGCGGCCATTGGCGCGGTCGCGTTGTTCTTTGGCGTGGGATGCCTTCGCGTGAACTCGCGCGTGGCACGCACGCTGCGCATACTCGCGCTCGTTGTGTTGGGCATCGCGGCGTGGTCGGCGACATACTCGTCGGGCATCCACGCCACCATCGCCGGCGTCGCCCTCGGTCTCGTGCTCTCGCCAGCCCTTGCCGAGAAGGCCGCGCATGCGATTCAACCCGCCGTCAACGCCGTCGTGTTGCCCCTGTTCGCATTTGTGTCGTCGCTCGTGGTCTTCCCGCAGGGCGGGCTGGATGCGCTCGGACCAGTTTTCTTTGGAATCGCCATTGCCCTTCCGGTGGGCAAGATTGTCGGAATCTCGCTGGGCGGCTGGATCGTGGGACTGTTCGCGCGACGAGTCGGTGCGACCGGTGGAGTGCAGGGTGCGAATCTCGTGACAGTGTCAGCCGTCGCCGGCATCGGATTCACGGTGTCGCTGCTGATGAATCAGCTCGCGTTTGCGAATGACCCGGCGCTGCAAGACCAGGGCGTGTTGGGCGTGCTCGCCGGTTCGGCCGTGTCAATCGTGATTGGCGGCATTCTCGTCGCCGCTCGGGCTCGACGCGCTCGCGCCCTGGCCCGCGCTCACTGACGGAAACAGCGCGGTCAACACTCCCTCAACCCACGTCACGAGGTCGGGGGCAGCAGAGCCACTCGAGTCGGGAACGGGAATCGTGACGACGCGCGGGGCGGGCGCGTATTTTGCGCCCGGATACATGCGGGCGAGGCGCACCTGAACCGAGTCAGGCAAATCGACCGGTGTCAGTCGAAGATTCGGACCCACCACCACGACCTCACCGAGGTTCGCCGCGTGCGCGCGACGACGAAGACGCGAAACTCGGGCGAGGGTCGCCACGGCCTCGGGTGGTGTGCCATAACGGTCGGTGAGTTCGTCGAGTACGAGCTCAATCTGTCCATCGGGCGCGGTGGGCGAGCTCGCAATGGACAGCTTCTGGTAGGCCTCGAGTCGCAGGCGCTCTGAGTCGAGATAATCCTCGGGGATTCGCGCATCCACCGGAATTTCGAGACGAAGTTCGGTTTGCCCTTCCGCAACGTCGCCACGGAAAACCGAGACGGCCTCGCCGATCATGCGCAGATAGAGATCAAAGCCAACGCCGGCAATGTGCCCCGATTGCTCGCCACCGAGTAGGTTTCCGGCGCCACGTATCTCGAGGTCTTTCAGAGCGATCTGGATGCCCGAGCCGAGCTCGTTGTTCGCCGCCAGTGCCGCGAGACGGTCGTGCGCGGTTTCGCTCAGCGGGGTTTCCGCGTCATAAAGCAGGTAGGCGTAGGCGCGCTCGCGACCGCGACCCACGCGCCCGCGCAACTGGTGCAGCTGACTGAGGCCATATTTGTCGGCCCGGTCGACGATGAGCGTGTTCGCGTTCGCGATGTCGAGACCGGTCTCGATAATCGTCGTCGACACGAGCACGTCGAACTTTCGTTCCCAGAAATCAACGATGACCTGTTCGAGCTGGTGTTCGCTGAGTTGTCCGTGGGCGACCGCGATGCGCGCCTCCGGAACCAGCTCGGCCAATTGCGCGGCAACACGATTGATGCTCGAGACACGGTTGTGCACGAAGAAGATTTGCCCCTCGCGCAGCAGTTCGCGGCGAATTGCGGCCGCGACCTGCTTTTCGGAATACGGACCGACGAAGGTGAGGATTGGATGCCGATCCTCGGGCGGAGTCGCGAGTGTCGACATTTCGCGGATTCCCGTGACGGCCATCTCGAGCGTGCGAGGAATGGGCGTGGCGCTCATCGCCAAAATGTCAACGTTGGTTTTCAGTTTCTTGAGCGCGTCTTTGTGTTCGACGCCAAACCGCTGTTCCTCGTCGATGATGACCAGTCCGAGGTCTTTGAACTTGACGTTGTCACTGAGCAAACGGTGCGTGCCAATGACCATGTCGATGGTGCCGTCGGCGAGGCCGGCGAGCGTTTCGCGAGCCTCCTTGTCGGTCTGGAACCGGCTGAGAGCACGCAAGTGCACCGGGAAACCGGCGAAGCGTTCGTTGAATGTCTCGGCGTGCTGCCGCACGAGCAACGTGGTGGGAACGAGCATCGCCACCTGTTTGCCATCTTGGATTGCCTTGAAAGCGGCACGCACGGCCACCTCGGTCTTGCCGAAACCCACGTCACCCGAAATAAGGCGATCCATGGGGATGGGACGCTCCATGTCGGCCTTCACTTCGTCGATGGTCGTGAGCTGGTCGGGAGTTTCCATGAACGGGAACGCCTCCTCCAGTTCACGCTGCCACGGTGAATCGGGGCCAAACGCGTGTCCCCGGCTCGCCATGCGCGCTGAGTACAGCTTGACCAATTCGACCGCGATGTCGCGCACCGCGCGGCGAGCCTTTGACTTTGCCTGCGACCAGTCGCTGCCGCCCATCTTCGACAGCGACGGCTCCTCGCCGCCCACGTAGCGCGTGAGCTGATCGAGTTGGTCGGTCGGTACGTAGAGCTTGTCGCCGGGGTAGCCGCGCTTGCTCGGCGCATATTCGATGACGAGATATTCGCGCGTCGTCTTGATCGGCGTGCGACCGCCGCTCGACACCTCACGAGAGACAAGCTCGAGAAAACGACCGATGCCGTGCGTTTCGTGCACCACGATGTCGCCGGCCTGTAGTTGGAGCGGATCGACGACGTTCTTGCTGCGTTTTCCCGCGAGACGTTTCGTACCCCGTGCGTCATACGTTGCGGAGCGACCGTAAAACTCGCTCTCGGTCAGTAGCGCAAGCGAGGCGTCGGGCAGCTCGAATCCGTGTTCGAGGTTGGCCTGCACGAGATACGCAACGCCTTTTTCGAGCGATTCAGGCAGCGATTCGACGATTCGACCGGCGAGCGTGTGTTCGCCAAGCATCTGTTCCGCACGCTCGACGAGGCCGTGCCCGGCCGAGGCGATGACAACCGACCAACCGGCACGAAGTTTCTCTCCGACGTGCTCAATCGCGCCATCAACATTGCCGGCGAAACTGGGTACGGGTTCACCCGCCACGCGGACGTCGTCTTCGTCGCCGCGATCAAACGGGCTCAGCGTCCACCACGGGCCGTGAGCATAATCGCTCCGCACCTGCGTCAGCGTCAAGAAATCTCCCGACGAGAGGTCAATCGGCGCGGTCGCGCCCACCGATGCCGCATTCCAGGCGGCATCTAGGAATTCTCGGTTCGTTTCGCCGAGGTTGACTGCGCGCGTGGCAACACGCTCGGGCGAAACAACGGCAATGGCCGTGTCGCGCGGCAAGTACTCCGTCAATGGAACGAGTTTGTCAACGAGCGCGGGAGTCAGCGACTCCATACCTTCGACGGCAATCCCCTCGCCAATCTTGGAGAGCATGCCCGCCATCGCAGGAAACTCGTGTTCCATTTCGCGAGCCCTTTGACGCACCGCGTCGGTCAGGAGCAACTCACGCGACGGTGGCAGCACGACCTCCGAGATGTCGCCCTCGAGGGAGCGCTGGTCGGCAACCGAGAACGCCCGCACGGTTTCGAGTTCGTCACCGAAGAAATCGAGACGAATGGGATGCTCGGCCGTCGGCGAGAACACATCAAGGATTCCCCCGCGCACGGCAAACTCACCCCGTCGGGTGACGATATCCACGCGCGAGTAGGCCAAGTGAATGAGCTGTCGGCTGATCGTGTCGAGATCGTTGCCGCGCGAACCCGTCGTGATGATGAGGGGTTCGACCGCGAGCAAGTTACCCGCAATGGGTTGCAACAGCGCACGCACCGACGCGAGCACGACCAGCGGTGCTGAACCGTCCCAGTCGGCAACCCGGCGCAAGGTGTCGAATCGTCGACCGGTGATTTCGGCGCTCGGACTCAGCCGTTCATGGGGCAGCGTCTCCCAGGCGGGAAACTCGAGCAACAGAGCTGTCGGTTCGAGTGCACTCAGGGCATCGCGCAGCGACTCGGTTTCGCGACTCGTCGCGGTCACCGCAAGAAGGGCGGCCGGCCCACCACTGCGCGCCCGCTCGCGCAACATTGCGACGAGCAAGGGTGCGTTCATGCCCGGCGTGAGCGAGAAGTCCGCGTCACGATTGCTGTTCGGCAAGGCCGCACTAAACGTTCCCGAGTCAATCAGCGCGCGCGTCAACCCGGAAAAAACCACGTGGTCAGTCTACGAGCGTGCGTGGCCGTCGTTCGCGCCGAGCCATGGTGCTCGCGCTGCGCATCAGGCTTTGGTGTTGAACTTCTGTTGAGCGGCCAACACCCCGTCGGTCGCGATGAGGCGAGTGGCGTCGGCTGCGTCGACAAGGACGTTCGGCAACGCATCCCGTTCGGCACGTGTGAACGGACTCAAGACGAAATCCGCCGAGTCAAGACGGCCCGGCGGTCGACCGATGCCGATCCGCACGCGCGCAAACTCGTTCGTGCCCGTCGCGGCAATGATGTCACGCAGACCGTTGTGACCACCGTGTCCCCCACCGAATTTCACGCGCAGGTCGTCGAAGGCAATGTCGAGTTCGTCGTGCAGCACAATAAGTCGGTCTGAGCCGAGGGAGAAGAACTTCAGCAGGCCGGCGGTGGACTTGCCCGAGAGGTTCATGTAACTGTGCGGGGCAGCCAACAGAAGTTTGGGGCCGCCGGGCGAGACGAATCCGCTCGCAACCTGCGCACCGGCCTTGTGTGAGACGAATTTGGCCGATAAGTCATCGGCGAGCACGGCCAACGCCATCTGACCTACGTTGTGGCGATGGGCTGCGTAGTCGGGCCCGGGGTTACCGAGCCCGACCACAAGCCACGTGTTGTCAGAAGACAGGTGTTACTCCACGACCTTCTCGGCCTCGGCAACGGCGCCCGAGAGCTCGGCGTCGGCTTCAGCGGCCGCCTTCTCGGCGTCGTGCTGAGCCTGGTGCAGTTCTTCTTTGTGCTCGGCGTGAGCGGCTTCCTCGGCCAGTTCGGCGGCGAGCTCTTCTTCGGATTCACCGAGGTCCACACCGCGCGGTGCGTGCACGTGAACGACGAGGCCGTCGGTTTCACCGATGACGGTCACGCCCGAGGGGAGCTTGACATCGCCAACCTGAACCTTGAAGCCGGGGCGAGCACCTTCGATGCTGACCTCGACGAATTCGGGGATGTGCATCGCTTCGGCCTGCAGGTGCAGGGTTTTGACGTCGAGCTCGACAATGGTGCCCGACAGTGCGTTACCCGTGACGTGCACGGGAACCTCAACGGTGACCTGCTCGCCCTTGATGATTTCGACGAGGTCGATGTGCTCGATGATCATGTGCACTGGGTCTTTTTGCACATCTTTCACGAGAACGAGCTGGCTCTTGCCCTCAATCTGCAGGTCGAGCACCGCGTTCTTCTTACGCAGCAGCAGGCTCACCTGGTGTGCGGGCACCGAGACGTGACGCGTGTCTGATCCGTGACCGTAAATGACGGCGGGAATCTGGCCGGCAGCGCGGAGGCGACGAGCAAAGCCCTTGCCAAATTCGGTGCGAACCGCGGCGGGCACCTTGTTGTCAACTTCAGCCATGATGGCTCCTTATTCTTTGTGTGCGTCAGCCGATCGGCTTCCGGTGGTCTCAACATCTCGGCAAACCGCACGAGGGAAACCACCCCACGAATGAGGAGACATTCCACCGCGTCGATTACGGTGCGTGAGCTCGCATAGCCTGCGAACCAACACCCTCGCCGAAGTACTCGGGAAAGTTTAGCTCAGTCTGTTGCGACGAGGCTAATCGCGTCATGCACCACTACGGCCGGCGCGCGCATGCCATCAATTCGCGCTCCGCGTTCGTCATTGGCAAGCGGCTCGAGATCAGCCAACTGCGACGGCAGTAGGTCGACCGACACAAAGTGACTCGATCGCGTGCGCAGGCGCTCGCCCAACACGTCGGGACTCACCTCGAGTTCGATCACGAACAATTCGGGACAGGCAGCGCGAAACTGATCGCGGTAGGCGCGCTTGAGCGCCGAGCAGGCCAAAACGAGTCCCTTACCCGTCGCTCGCGAACCGGCCAACACCGTCGAAATACGCTCCAACCAGGGCGCTCGATCGTCATCAGTCAGTCCCTGGCCACCGGCCATCTTCGTACGCGCCGCAGCGGAATGCAGGGTATCCGCATCGAGAAAGGGAATCGCCAGCGTGTGAGCTAGGTCTTGGCCGATGTGGGATTTGCCAGAGCCAGCCGGCCCCATGACAAGAATGATTGGTGCAGGAGTCACCGTCGGTCACCGCCCTCGTTCTTTTCGGTAATCTCGTAGCGACGTTACCCGACATTGCCTGTACCGCACTTTTCCCAAGGAGCCCTCCCACCATGGTCACACCCCAAGCAAATATCGGCGTTGTCGGTCTCGCCGTGATGGGCTCAAACCTCGCACGCAACCTCGCCAGCCGCGAGGGCAACACCGTCGCCGTGTTCAACCGTTCGCCCGAGCGCACGCGTCTGCTCGTGTCGGAGCATCCCGAAGCAAACTTCATCGCCAGTGAGACCATCGACGACTTTGTGGCATCGCTCGCGACGCCGCGAACGGCCATCATCATGGTTCAGGCGGGCGCGGGTACGGACGCCGTCATCAGCCAGCTTGCCGAACGATTCGAACCCGGCGACATCATTGTCGACGGCGGAAACGCGCTGTTCACCGACACCATTCGTCGTGAAAAAGCGGTTAGTGCGACCGGTGTGCACTTCGTCGGCGCGGGAATCTCGGGTGGCGAAGAGGGAGCGCTCAAGGGCCCCAGCATCATGCCCGGTGGCAGCGCGGAATCGTACAAAACGCTCGGCCCGATTCTCTCGTCCATCGCGGCGGTCGCCGAAGGGGAACCCTGTGTGACGCACGTGGGCACCGATGGAGCGGGCCACTTCGTCAAGATGATTCACAACGGCATCGAGTACGCCGATATGCAACTCATCGCCGAGGCGTTTGACATCTTGCGTCAAGCCGGCGGATTCACGCCCGCTGAAATTGCCGACATCTTTATCGAGTGGAACAAGGGCGAACTGGAGTCCTACCTCATCGAGATCACCGCGGAGGTGCTCAAACAGGTCGATGCCAAGACGGGTGCGCCGTTCGTTGATGTTGTGCTTGACCAGGCCGGGTCCAAGGGCACCGGAGTGTGGACGGTTCAGACCTCGCTCGACCTCGGAGTACCCGTGTCGGGTATTGCCGAAGCGGTATTCGCTCGCTCCCTGTCGTCGCAGGCCGCCCAGCGCGCCGCCGTGTCGGGATTGCCGGCCGAGACAACCCCGCTGGATTCGAATGACAAAGCCAAGCTGGTCAACGAGGTGCGCAACGCGCTCTACGCGTCCAAGATCATTGCCTACGCTCAGGGCTTCGACGCGATTCGCGCGGGTGCGGCCGAATACGGCTGGAACATCAACCTCGGGGCCGTGTCCAAGATCTGGCGCGGTGGCTGCATCATTCGTGCACAGTTCCTGAACCGCATCGCCGACGCGTACGACAAGAACGCCGGGCTGCTGTCGCTGCTATTGGATGACTACTTCACCGAGGCCATCGGCGCGTCGCTTCCGTCGTGGCGCCGCATCGTTGCCGGAGCGTCACTCGCGGGTATCCCTATCCCCGCCTTCGCCTCCTCTCTTTCGTACTACGACGGTCTGCGTGCACCGCGTTTGCCCGCCGCGCTCGTGCAGGGTCAGCGAGACTTCTTTGGCGCCCATACCTACAAGCGCGTCGACATGCCGGGCACGTTCCACACCCTGTGGTCGGGCGATCGCAGTGAAATCGAGTCGGAACCGAGCACGCACTAACCTGTCGTCAACCTGAGTTGCGATGTCGCCGATTCTCACTGACGACACCACGAGAGGGGCACACATGTCACAGCACATTGTCGTTGTCGGTGAAGCGCTCATCGACCTCATCCAGCAGCCCGATGGGTCGTATCAGGCAAAGACAGGTGGCGCCCCCGCCAACGTGTGCATTGCGCTTGCCCGATTGGGTACCGATGTGACGTTCGTGGCCCGCATGAGTGTGGACGCATTCGGTGTGAAACTTCACGACTGGCTCGCACCCGAATCGATTAACTTGGCACATTTGATTCGCACGTCCGATCCAACGACATTGGCCATCGCCACACTCGACGATCACGGCAAGGCCAGTTACAGCTTCTACATCACGGGAACAGCTGACTGGGGACTGACGGATCTCGACCTCGCGGACATCGTGACAAAATCGCCGGCGGCGTTCGTCATGGGTTCCGTCGCACTCGCCATCGAACCCGGTGCGCAGGCAATTGAGCACACGGCAACCCGTCTGCACGAACAGGGCACGACCACCGTCGTCATTGACCTGAATATTCGACCCGGACTTGGTTTCGATCGGGATGCCGAGCGCGAGCGTGTCGAGCGGCAAATCACCGTGGCGCACATCGTCAAGGCGAGCGACGAAGATATCGCGTGGCTCTACTCCCCCGACCTCGTTGACGCAACGGCCGCGCTGTGGTCGCGTGAGGGACGAGCCGTGATTGTCACGCGCGGGTCGGCCGGAGCAAGTCTGTACCTCGACGGCAATCGGGTGACGGATGTTCCCGCGCCCGTCATCGAGCTTGTCGACACGGTCGGCGCGGGTGATTCGTTCCTCGGCGCCACGTTGTTCGGCCTGCAGGAGCGCGGCGCGCTCGGCGCGGGTACCGGAGATGGACCCGTGTCGGCTCTCCGCTCGCTCACGACAGATGAGTGGACCGCTGTGCTCTCGCTCGCGGCACACGTTGGCGCCATCACGTGCTCGCGCGCCGGCTGCAATCCTCCGACGCGAAGTGAACTCGAACTCTAAACTTCACGCGGGAAAGATTAGAACGTTAGTATTCACTCATGAAGAAAAAATCATTGACCATGATGGCCGGCGCCTCCTTGGCCGCCGTCGCCCTCGCAATTGCGCCTCTCGCTCCTGCCCAGGCAGCAGACCCCGGTGTATGGGGTGTCTGGGATGCCATTCCGCTGCTGACTGCTAACGACCACGCCAACACGATTAAGTTTGGCAACGCCCTCGTTCCCGATGCCACATTTGACATCACCGGAAGCCAGTCCCCCACGGGTGTCGAGGTCTTGAACGTGACCGATGAAGACGAATGGTTCACGTCGGAGACGCCCATTGGTGCCGTCTTCGGTGCAAACGGCCCCAGCGCGACCAACAACTTCCTGAAGATTACGTCTTCCGACGGTACCTCAACGGACAACATTCTCACGGTGACTTTTGCAGCGCCGACCAAGGCCGGGAACCTGGGATTTGCCGTTTCCGACCTCGACACCGACCACGTCACCGTGTCGGCTCTTGACGCAAGCGGCGGCGCAGTGTCCGGTGCCGATCTTCTCGGCTCGGCGAATTCCACCGCAGCGTTCAATTTCTGCAACGTGACGGACCCTCCCGGTGGATGCTCCGACACGGACGTCCCGACTGTCTCAACTAACGCTGACAACGTCGTGGCCACGGGCGGACAGTCATCAAGTGATGGG
>CANGKD010000035.1 GCA_947454495.1 Actinomycetota bacterium | reverse complement strand
CAGGCCTCGTGGGGACAGGCCGGCTTCGCTATGCCTTGTGCGGATCAAGCAGAATGCGCCGCGCAAACCACTCGCCAAACTCACCATCGGGGTCGAGCGCGGCGCGATACCGGGGATACCGGTCGGGATTGCGGTTCGGGCCGACCGCACCTGACGCGATCATCGACGCATATTCTCGCTGACGAATGACATTCGAATTATCGGCCAGGTCGGCGAGTTTCACCCGAAGTGCAAGCGGATGTATGCGTATGCGCGTTAGATAATCGCCTTCCGCGACATGTTCGCGCAGAACATTTCCGTGCACATCGAGGTTCTTCGACAAGAGCGCCACGACGTCGACGGCAAGCTCGGGGATGTCCTCGCTTCGAAGCGAGTCGAGCGTGAAATTAGGGTTGTCTTCCACCACGTCGTGCAGCCATGCGGCGCATTCAAGCGCCTCGCGCTCGGCATCCGAAAACATGCCCCAATCAGGAATTTCTTTGACATTAGCCGCAACGCGACGGGGGTGATGGATGTACGGCTCGCCCGTCTTCGTCACCGCTGCCTCGTGGGCCCGGCGCGCGATATTCTCAGCAGTCGTGACCGGTGAAATCGCCATGTGTTCCCTATTCGCGGGCAGGTTTGGTACCCGAGAGTCACACTACTGCGACCCCGCGACACGCCCGGGTTGCACGCAATACCGCACCTATGCCAGACTTATGCGGTTCGACATTCTTCGCCTCGTGTGGAGATCACTGCCAGGCAGTGCATAGTGCATCGAAATCATTCGACATCACTAGGCCGCGGGTAGAGAACATCGCCACGCCTCATCGTTGAGTCGCTGGGCATCCAGCGGCAAGACCGTGTGTGCGAGTTAGTTCTCGCGTGCGCGACAAAAGTGATGCGTGGCCGCTCTTGGACGATTGTGTCTGCCGAGACTGCAGCGCCATTCCAATTCGACATTGCGTCGAGACGGAGTGAGCGCCTGTTATTTGGGCAGACGAATCGAAGAAGAGCTTTGACATCAGAACAGTGGTGCGTAACTGCGATAAGCAAGCGTGTTGCTTTGCGTCCAATGCGGGAAACCGTATGACGCCTTACAGAGAGAGAGAGTCCGACATGGCGGGACAGAAGATCCGCATTCGACTTAAGTCGTATGACCACGAAGTCATCGACAACTCGGCGCGAAAGATTGTCGACACCGTGACCCGTGCGGGTGCAACGGTTGTCGGCCCCGTGCCGCTTCCGACGGAGAAGAACGTGGTGTGTGTCATCCGTTCGCCTCACAAGTACAAAGACAGCCGCGAGCACTTCGAGATGCGCACTCACAAGCGTCTGATTGACATCATCGACCCGACGCCGAAGGCCGTCGACTCGCTGATGCGTCTCGACCTCCCGGCCGACGTCAACATCGAGATCAAGCTCTAAGGACCGCCATGACTACGCAGAACAAGACCGTTAAGGGTCTGCTCGGCACGAAGCTTGGCATGACCCAGGTGTGGGACGAGAACAACAAGCTCGTTCCCGTGACCGTTATCGAAGTTTCTCCCAACGTCGTGACGCAGCTGCGCACCGTTGAGAAAGACGGATACGCTGCCGTGCAGATTGCTGCCGGCGCCATCGACCCCCGCAAGGTGAACAAGCCCGAGGCTGGTCACTTTGCCAAAGCAGGCGTCACGCCGCGTCGCCACCTCACCGAGGTGCGCACCGCCGACGCCGACAGCTACAGCGTTGGTCAAGAACTGACCGTTGATGCAACCTTCGTTGCCGGCCAAAAGGTCGACGTCGTGGGAACCAGCAAGGGTAAGGGCACCGCCGGTGTTATGAAGCGTCACAACTTCAAGGGCGTCTCGGCATCGCACGGTTCGCACCGTAACCACCGCAAGCCCGGTTCAATCGGTGCGTCATCGACTCCCAGCCGCGTGTTCAAGGGCATGCGCATGGCCGGTCGTATGGGTGCCGAGCGCGTGACCGCAATGAACCTGCTGGTTCACTCGGTCGACGCCGAGAAGAACCTCATCTTGGTCAAGGGTGCCGTTCCCGGCGCTCGTGGCCGTCTCGTTTTCGTCCGCAACGCAGTGAAGGGGGCGTAGTCCATGGCTAACGCAACCATCGACGTCGTCGACCTCAAGGGTAAGAAGACCGGCTCGGTCGAACTACCCGCCGAGCTGTTCGACGTCGCCGCCAACGTTCCGCTTATCCACCAGGTTGTTGTGGCGCAGCTCGCTGCCGCACGCCAGGGCACGCACAAGGTCAAGAGCCGTGGCGAGGTCTCGGGTGCCGGTCGCAAGCCGTTCAAGCAGAAGGGAACCGGTCGCGCTCGTCAGGGCTCGATTCGTGCCCCGCACATGACCGGTGGTGGCATCGTTCACGGACCGACGCCGCGTAGCTACGCACAGCGCACGCCCAAGAAGATGATCGCCGCTGCTCTGCTCGGTGCACTGTCTGACCGCGCGCGCGGAAGCCGCATCTGGGCCGTCGAGGGTTTTGCCACCGACGCACCCAAGACCAGCGTTGCCGCTGCGTTCCTGTCGAGCGTTGTTGCCGGCAAGAACCAGCTCATCGTTGTGGCGAAGGGCGATGAGCTCACGCTCAAGGCCGTGCGCAACATCCCGACCGTTCACGTCATCACGTATGACCAGCTCAACGCCTACGACGTGCTCGTGAGCGACGACGTTGTCTTCACCAAGGACGCTCTCGAGTCGTTCATCGGTGCCAAGAAGAAGGAAGAGGTCAGCGCATGACCGAGACCAACAAAGACCCGCGCGATGTCATCATCGCTCCGGTTGTCTCCGAGAAGAGCTACAGCCTGATTGACGAGGGCAAGTACACGTTCCTCGTCGACCCGCGCTCGAACAAGACCGAGATCAAGCTCGCTATCGAGAAGATCTTCAAGGTCGAGGTCGCATCGATCAACACGCTGAACCGCACTGGCAAGAAGCAACGCACCAAGTTCGGTATCGGAAAGCGCAAGGACACCAAGCGCGCGATCGTGACCCTCAAGTCCGGTTCCATCGACATCTTCACGGCCGTCGGCTAAGAGACGTCCAGAGAACTCAAGGAATAGCAATGGCAATTCGCAAATACAAGCCGACTACGCCCGGTCGCCGCGGTTCATCCGTCGCTGACTTCGCGGAGATCACGCGTTCGACGCCCGAGAAATCCCTGCTGCGTCCGCTGCCCAAAACGGGTGGACGTAACAACCAGGGACGCATCACCACGCGTCACATCGGTGGTGGCCACAAGCGCCAGTACCGCATCATCGACTTCCGTCGCAACGACAAAGATGGCGTGCTGGCCAAGGTCGCTCACATTGAGTACGACCCCAACCGCACCGCACGCATCGCGCTCCTGCACTTCGCAGATGGCACGAAGCGTTACATCCTCGCCCCGAACAAGCTTTCGCAGGGTGACGTCATCGAGTCGGGTGCTGGTGCCGACATCAAGCCGGGTAACAACCTGCCGCTGCGCAACATCCCCACGGGTACCGTTGTGCACGCGATTGAGTTGAAGCCGGGTGGAGGCGCGAAGATCGCCCGCTCCGCCGGAACCTCCGTTCGCCTCGTCGCCAAAGACGGCCCCTACGCCCAGCTGCGTATGCCGTCGGGTGAAATCCGTAACGTGGATGCGCGCTGCCGCGCCACGATTGGTGAGGTCGGCAACGCCGAGCAGTCCAACATCAACTGGGGTAAGGCCGGCCGCATGCGCTGGAAGGGCGTTCGCCCGACCGTGCGTGGTGTCGCGATGAACCCGGTCGACCACCCGCACGGTGGTGGTGAGGGTAAGACCTCTGGTGGACGTCACCCGGTCAGCCCGTGGGGTAAGAAGGAAGGCCGCACGCGCCACGCAAACCGCGAAAGCGACAAGCTCATCGTCCGCCGCCGTACGACCGGCAAGAAGCGTTAGTAGGAATAGAAGATGCCACGTAGTCTCAAAAAGGGCCCCTTCGTTGACGAGCACCTGCTTCAGAAGGTCGTCAAGCAGAACGAAGCCAATACCAAGAATGTGATCAAGACCTGGTCGCGTCGCTCGATGATCATCCCCGCCATGCTGGGACACACCATCGCAGTGCACGACGGTCGCAAGCACATCCCCGTGTTCGTCACCGAAACCATGGTCGGACACAAGCTGGGCGAATTCGCCCCCACCCGCACCTTCCGTGGTCACGTGAAGGACGACAAGAAGGGTCGCCGCCGCTAACCCGGGGGCGAGAAGAGAGGTAAAGAAATGGTGGAGTCAGTCGCACGCGTGCGTCACATCCGCGTTACCCCGATGAAGGCCCGTCGCGTCGTCAACATGATCCGCGGCAAGCAGGCC
The DNA here is from genome assembly GCA_947454495.1 of Actinomycetota bacterium. GTDB lineage: Bacteria > Actinomycetota > Actinomycetes > Actinomycetales > Microbacteriaceae > RFQD01. The sequence continues at coordinate 10,844 of CANGKD010000035.1, read as the reverse complement.
ATCGAGGCCCTGGCCATTCTGAAGTTCGCGCCGCAAGACGCGAGCGAGCCCGTCTACAAGCTCGTTGCTTCGGCCATGGCCAACGCACGAGTCAAGGCAGACGCGGCAAACGAATACCTGGCCGAGCAAGACCTGTATGTTTCGCAGGCCTTCGTCGACGAGGGTGCCACCCTGAAGCGGTTCCGTCCGCGTGCTCAGGGCCGTGCATTCAAGATTCTCAAGCGCACCAGTCACATCACAATCGTGCTTTCGACGCCCGATCAGCTCGTGACCAAGGGTGCTCCGGCCGCGAAGAAGGAGGCCAAGTAATGGGCCAGAAAGTAAACCCGTACGGCTTCCGTCTGGGCATCACGACCGACCACATCTCGCGTTGGTTCTCCGACAGCACGAAGAAGGGTCAGCGATACTCTGACTTCGTTGCCGAGGATGTTCGCATCCGCAAGATGCTCAGCGAGACGCTTGACCGCGCCGGTGTCGCCCGCATCGAGATCGAGCGCACGCGTGACCGCGTTCGTGTCGACATCTTCACGGCACGCCCCGGTATCGTCATCGGTCGTCGTGGCTCCGAGGCCGAGCGCATTCGTGCCGACCTCGAAAAGCTCACGGGCAAGACCGTCCAGCTGAACATCCTCGAGGTGAAGAACCCCGAGGCCGAAGCTCAGCTGGTTGCACAGGGCATCGCCGAGCAGCTCTCCGCACGTGTGGCGTTCCGCCGCGCAATGCGTAAGGGCATGCAGGGTGCACAGCGCGCGGGCGCCAAGGGTGTCCGTATCCAGGTCTCCGGCCGTCTCGGCGGCGCCGAAATGAGCCGCTCGGAGTTCTACCGCGAAGGCCGCGTGCCACTGCACACGCTTCGCTCGAACATCGACTACGGCTTCTACGAGGCAAAGACCACCTTCGGCCGCATTGGCGTGAAGGTCTGGATCTACAAGGGTGACATCACCAATAAAGAACTCGCTCGCGAGCAGGCAAACATGAAGCCGATGCGCAATGAGCGCGGCGACCGCGGCCCACGCCGCAACTCGGGCCCTCGGTCCGATTCGCCGGTGGCAGCAGGAGTTGAGGCATAACCATGTTGATTCCACGTCGAGTAAAGCACCGGAAGCAGCACCACCCCGGCCGTAGTGGCGCAGCCACTGGTGGCACAAAGGTGAGCTTCGGTGAATTCGGTATTCAGGCTCTGACGCCTGCCTACGTGACCAACCGTCAGATCGAGTCCGCTCGTATCGCGATGACGCGTCACATCAAGCGTGGTGGAAAGGTGTGGATCAACATCTACCCCGACCGCCCGCTCACGAAGAAGCCCGCCGAAACCCGCATGGGTTCCGGTAAGGGTTCGCCCGAGTGGTGGGTAGCCAACGTCAAGCCAGGTCGCGTGCTCTTCGAGCTCAGCGGCGTGAACGAGACGATTGCGCGCGAAGCAATGATGCGCGCGATTCACAAGCTGCCGCTCAAGGCACGCATCATCAAGCGCGAGGAGGGCGACGCATAATGGCGATCGGATCGAAAGAACTCAAGCCCGTCGACCTCGACACGTTCGACAACGAGCGCCTCATCGAAGAGCTCCGTCGCGCGAAGGAAGAGCTGTTCAACCTGCGCTTCCAGTCGGCTACGGGGCAGCTCGAGAGTCACGGCCGCGTGCGTGCCGTGAAGCGCGACATCGCTCGCATCTACACGGTGCTGCGTGAGCGCGAGCTCGGCATCCGTGCCACGCCCGTTGCGACCGCTGCCAAGGCTGCTCCGAAGGCAAAGGCAGCACCCAAGAAGGCTGCTGACGCGGTCGACACCACCGAAAAGACGGAGGAGACCGAATAATGGCTGAGACCACTGCAAAGAAGGCCGACAAGGCCGACGCGGTTGTTCGCGGATACCGCAAGGTTCGTCGCGGATACGTCACCAGCGACAAGATGGACAAGACCATCGTCGTTGAGGTCGAAGACCGCGTGAAGCACCCCCTGTACGGCAAGGTCATGCGCCGCAGCTCGAAGGTCAAGGCTCACGATGAGCTGAACACCGCGGGCATTGGCGACCTTGTTGTGATCAGCGAGACCCGTCCGTTGAGCGCTTCCAAGCGCTGGCGTCTGGTCGAAATCGTCGAGAAGGCCAAGTAGCCCGCGGGCTGCTTCGTAAGAGGTAAGAGAAAATGCTTCAGCAAGAATCGCGACTCAAGGTCGCCGACAACACCGGCGCCAAGGAGCTCCTCACCATCCGTGTACTCGGAGGCTCCGGCCGCCGTTACGCGGGACTCGGCGATGTCATCGTGGCGACCGTTAAAGACGCTATCCCCGGTGGCAACGTGAAGAAGGGTGACGTCGTCAAGGCCGTCATCGTTCGCACGAAGAAGAACACCCGCCGTGCCGATGGCTCGTACATCAAGTTCGACGAGAACGCCGCCGTCATCCTCAAGAATGACGGTGACCCTCGCGGAACTCGCATCTTCGGACCGGTTGGACGTGAACTTCGCGACAAGAAGTTCATGAAGATCGTGTCCCTGGCCCCGGAGGTTATTTAGTCATGGCCAAGATCAAGAAGGGTGACCTGGTTCAGGTCATCACCGGACGCAGTCAGGCTCGCGGCGGAGACCGTGGCAAGCAGGGCAAGGTCATCGACGTGCTCGTCGAGCAGAACCGCGTCATCGTCGAGGGAATCAACTTCGTCACCAAGCACGTGCGCGTTGGCCAAAGCCAGCGTGGCACCAAGACCGGTGGCATCGAAACGGTTGAGGCGCCCATCCACATGTCAAACGTGGCGGTGGTTGACCCCAGCACCAAGAAGCCCACGCGTGTCGGCCACCGTGTCGAAACCGTAACCAAAGACGGCGTGACCAAGCAGGTTCGCGTTCGTTACGCCAAGAAGTCAGGTAAGGACCTGTAATGACAAACACTGCCGTTGCTGCTGGCAAAATCCAGCCGCGTCTCAAGCAGAAGTACCGCGCCGAGATCCAGAAGAAACTGGCTACCGAGCTCGGACTTTCCAACGTGCACGAGATTCCCACGCTCACCAAGATTGTGGTGAACATGGGTGTCGGCGAGGCTGCTCGTGACAGCAAGGTCATCGACGGTGCAATCGCCGACATGACCAAGATCACGGGTCAAAAGCCTCAGGTCACCAAGGCTCGCAAGTCGATCGCCCAGTTCAAGCTTCGTGAAGGCCAGCCCATTGGCTGCCACGTCACGTTGCGCGGCGACCGCATGTGGGAGTTCCTCGACCGACTTCTGTCGCTCGCACTTCCCCGTATCCGCGACTTCCGCGGTCTTTCCGACCGCCAGTTCGACGGAAACGGCAACTACACCTTCGGTCTCACGGAGCAGTCCGTGTTTCACGAGATCGACCAGGACAAGATCGACCGCGTCCGCGGTATGGACATCACGGTTGTGACCACCGCCAAGAACGATGAGCAGGGTCGTACGCTGCTTCGCGAGCTCGGCTTCCCCTTCAAGACGGCCTAGCCAGTTCTTGATCCACACGAACGCGGTTTGCGTTTCGTGAACCACCACAGGTCGCTTGCCTTGCAAAGCACGCGAAACCTGGTGACAAAAAGGAAAAATCACACATGACAATGACAGATCCGGTCGCAGACATGCTGACCAGACTGCGCAATGCGAACTCGGCGCACCACGACTCCGTGTCGATGCCCAGCTCGCAGCTGAAAGTGCGCATTGCCGACATCCTGAAGTCTGAGGGCTTCATCGCAGGATGGGAAGTGAGCGACGCCCGCGTGGGTCAGACGCTGACACTCAACCTGAAGTTCGGCCCGAATCGTGAGAAGTCGATCGTCGGCATCAAGCGTGTTTCGAAGCCCGGTTTGCGTGTTTACGCAAAGTCGACCGAAATCCCCAAGGTTCTTGGCGGTCTCGGTGTTGCCATCCTGTCCACCTCCAACGGTCTTCTCACCGACCGTCAGGCCGAGCAGAAAGGCGTGGGCGGAGAAGTTCTCGCCTACGTGTGGTAACCGAAAATGTCACGTATTGGTCGCCTCCCCATCGACATTCCCGGTGGCGTCACCGTCAACCTTGACGGACAGAACGTCACGGTCAAGGGCCCGAAGGGCGAGCTCTCGCTCGTCGTCTCGAACCCCATCCGCGTAAGCATCGAAGACAACCAGGTTGTCGTCACGCGTCCCGACGACGAGCGCAACTCGCGTTCGCTGCACGGACTGACGCGCACGCTCATCGCCAACCAGATCATCGGCGTCACTCAGGGCTACGAAAAGGGCCTCGAGGTTGTGGGCACGGGTTACCGTGTCGCAGCCAAGGGAGCATCTCTCGAATTCGCCCTCGGTTACTCGCACTCGATCACGGTTGACCCGCCCGCTGGCATCACCTTCGAGGTCGAGGGCAACAACAAGCTCACCGTCAAGGGCATCGACAAGCAGGCCGTCGGTGAGGTTGCTGCCAACATCCGTAAGCTTCGCAAGCCTGAACCCTACAAGGGCAAGGGTGTGCGTTACGCCGGCGAAGTTGTTCGCCGCAAGGCCGGAAAGAGTGGTAAGTAAACCATGGCTATTCAGACCAAATCTGCATCGCGCGACCGTCGTCACGCTCGTCTTCGCAAGAAGATTGAGGGCACGTCGACTCGTCCGCGTCTGGTTGTAACCCGTTCGGCACGCCACGTGTTCGTTCAGGTAGTCGACGACTCGAAGGGCCACACGGTCGCTTCGGCTTCGACGATGGAGACCGAACTCCGCGGTTTCGCCGGTGACAAGACCGCCAAGGCCAAAAAGGTCGGCGAACTCGTTGCCCAGCGCGCCAAGAAGGCCGGCATTGAGGCTGTGGTCTTTGACCGCGGCGGAAACAAGTACGCCGGTCGCGTTGCCGCGATCGCCGAAGGAGCGCGAGAGGGTGGACTCAACCTGTGAGCGAGATTGAGAAGGAGAACGAGGTGGCTGCTGTGGCAGAAACCGTCGTAACCGAAGCTGTTGTGGCAGAAGCCACGGAGTCAGTGCGCGACGAGCCTCGCGAGGCCCGTCGGGGAGCGCGTGAGCGCAACCCCAACAAAGACCGCAACCGCGACCGTGACGCTGACAAGAGCCAGTTCCTCGAGCGTGTTGTCACCATCAACCGCGTATCCAAGGTCGTCAAGGGTGGTCGTCGCTTTAGCTTCACCGCGCTCGTCGTCGTCGGAGACGGAAACGGCATGGTCGGAATCGGCTACGGCAAGGCCCGTGAAGTTCCGCTCGCCATCTCGAAGGGTGTCGAAGAAGCCAAGAAGAACTTCTTCCGCGTTCCGCGCGTGGGATTCACGATTCCTCACCCCGTCCAGGGTGAAGCCGCGGCTGGCGTTGTCCTGCTCCGTCCGGCCGCTGCGGGTACCGGTGTTATCGCCGGTGGTCCGGTTCGTGCCGTTCTCGAGTGCGCCGGCATCCACGACGTGCTGAGCAAGTCGCTCGGTTCGTCGAACACGATCAACATCGTTCACGCCACAGTTGAGGCACTCAAGCAGCTCGAAGAGCCGCGCGCCGTTGCCGCTCGCCGTGGACTGGACTTCGACCAGGTTGCTCCGGCACGTCTCGTTCGTGCAGACGCAGCAGCCGCTAAGGCAGGTGTCTAATGGCCGCACGTCTCAAGGTCACGCAGATCAAGTCGGTAATTAGCGAAAAACAAAACCAGCGCGACACGCTTCGCAGTCTTGGACTCAAGCGCATTGGCGACATTGTCGTCAAGGAAGACAGCCCGGTCAACCGTGGCTATGTCAAGACCGTCGCTCACCTGGTGAAGGTCGAGGAGATTGACTAATGGCTGAAAATAAAGACGACGCAGTAAAGCCTGCGGCGAAGGCTGCTCCCAAGGCAGCTGACGCTAAGGCTCCTGCTGCTAAGGCTCCTGCTGCGAAGGCGGCAGCTCCCAAGGCAGCAGCAGCACCGAAGGCGGCAGCGGATCCCAAGGCCGCTGCTGAGAAGGCCCCCGCTGCGGCAAAGGCCGAAGCGCCCAAGGCCGAAGCGCCGAAGGCTGCTGCTCCCAAGGCCGCACCGAAAGCTGCCGCCAAGAAGGAGCCCGGCGAGCCCAAGGAGCACCTGCTCAAGGTTCACCACCTTCGTCCCGCACCTGGTGCCAAGAAGGCGCGCACGCGCGTCGGCCGTGGTGAAGGTTCGAAGGGTAAGACAGCTGGTCGTGGAACCAAGGGTACGAAGGCTCGCTACCAGGTGAAGATCGGATTTGAGGGTGGACAGATGCCCCTTCACATGCGTTCGCCGAAGTTGCGTGGATTCAAGAACCCGTTCCGCACCGAGTACCAGGTTGTCAACCTCGAGAAACTGGCCGAGCTCTACCCCAAGGGTGGCGACGTGACCGTCTCTGACCTCGTGGCTAAGGGCGCAGTTCGCAAGAACGAGCTGGTCAAGGTTCTTGGCAATGGAGACATCGCGGTTAAGCTGAATGTCACGGTCGACAAGGTCTCGAGCTCAGCAGAGCAGAAGATTGTTGCCGCCGGTGGTTCGGTGAAATAACCGTCGCCACTGCTCTTGACGTTGTGAGGAGCGCGGCCTTCAGGATTTACCCCGAGGGCCGCGTTCCTGTCACGAAGAAAGAAACCAGGAGAAACTTGTGTTTAGCGCAGTAGCGCGGATCTTCCGCACCCCCGACCTTCGACGCAAGATCGGCTTCACGATTTTCATCGTGGCTCTGTTCCGTTTCGGTTCGTTCATCCCCAGCCCGTTTGTTGACTTCGGCAACGTGCAGGCCTGTTTGGCTGCGAACCAGAACACGTCGGGCCTCTACGAACTCGTCAACCTGTTCTCGGGTGGCGCGCTGCTCCAACTCTCCATTTTTGCCCTGGGCATCATGCCCTACATCACGGCTTCGATCATCGTGCAGCTGTTGCGCGTGGTCATTCCCCACTTCGAAGCCCTCTACAAAGAGGGTCAGGCTGGTCAGTCCAAGCTCACGCAGTACACGCGCTACTTGACCATTGCCCTCGGCGTGCTTCAGTCGACCACGCTCATCACGGTTGCACGTTCGGGCGCCCTGTTCGGATCGACTTCGACGCCCGAGTGTTCGCAGCTTCTGACCAACGACGCGTGGTACGCGATTCTTCTCATGGTCATCACGATGACGGCCGGTACCGGACTCATCATGTGGATGGCCGAGCTCATCACCGAGCAGGGCGTGGGCAACGGTATGTCCCTCCTCATCTTCACGTCGATCGCCGCACGCTTCCCGCAGTCGATGTGGGCCATTCAGCAGGCCAAGGGATGGAACACCTTCCTTATCGTGATTGCCGTCGGTCTTCTGGTCGTGGCGGCCATCGTGTTCGTCGAGCAATCGCAGCGGCGCATCCCGGTGCAGTACGCGAAGCGGGTCGTGGGTCGCCGCACATATGGCGGAAACAACACCTACATCCCCATCAAGGTCAACATGGCCGGTGTGGTCCCCGTCATCTTTGCCTCGTCGCTGCTCTACCTGCCCGCGCTGATTGCACAGTTCAACCAGCCCGCAGCCGGACAGAAACCCGCCGAGTGGGTCACGTGGATCACGACGTACCTCACCAAGGGTGACCACCCTCTGTACATGGTTTTGTTCTTCCTGCTGATCGTGGGATTCACGTACTTCTACGTGGCCATCACGTTCAACCCCGAAGAAGTTGCCGACAACATGAAGCGCTACGGCGGATTCATCCCCGGAATTCGTGCCGGTCGTCCGACGGCCGAGTACCTCGATTACGTGTTGACGCGCATCACGCTCCCGGGCTCGCTCTACCTCGGTATCGTCGCCCTGCTTCCGCTGATCGCACTCGTGCTCGTTGGCGCCAACTCGAACTTCCCGTTCGGTGGTACGTCGATCCTCATCGTCGTGGGCGTCGGCCTCGAGACCGTGAAGCAGATTGACTCGCAGTTGCAACAGCGTCACTACGAGGGTCTGCTTAAGTGACGTCGGGCGCCCGGCTTTTACTGATCGGCCCGCCCGGAGCGGGTAAAGGAACCCAGGCCGCGCGCCTCGCTTCCGCGTTTGGTGTTCCCGCGATCTCGACCGGAGACATCTTTCGAGCCAACGTGGCAAACCAGACGGAGCTCGGCGTAAAAGTCAAAGCAATCATGGATGCGGGCGAGTACGTACCCGATGACATCACGAACGCGATCGTGGCTGACCGGCTGCGCGAGTCAGATGCCAGCAACGGGTTTCTCCTCGATGGGTATCCGCGAACGCCGGAACAAGTTGCCGAACTCGATCGGGTGCTCGCCGCCGAGCACGAACCGCTCAACGCGGTCGTGCAGATTGAGGCAGACACCGATGAGGTGGTTTCACGGTTGTTGAAGCGCGCGGCCGAACAGGGCCGGGCCGATGACACGGAAGAAGTCATTCGTCATCGCATGAGCGTTTACGCCGCACAAACGGCTCCGTTGATCGACCTGTTTGCTCAGCGAGGTTTGCTCGTGACGGTGGACGGACTCGGCGCCGTTGACGACGTGACCGAACGAATCCTTTCTGCCTTGGCCGGCGTCGGCGTTGTCGCCTAACCGTCGCATGTTTCGCTCCTCCATTTACAAGACGCCCGAGCAGCTCCGCCTCATGGTGGAACCCGGATTAGCCACCGCCGCATCGCTGGCCGCGGCTCGCGCCAAAATCGTGGCCGGCGCATCCACGCTCGACGTCGACGCGGTTGCCGAAGCGGCCATCATTGCGCGTGGCGGCGCGTCAAACTTCAAACTCGTACCGGGCTACCGTCACACGATTTGCGCGTCGGTCAACGACGAGGTCGTTCACGGCATTCCGAGCACTCGGGTGTTGCTGCCGGGCGACATCGTCTCGATCGACTCGGGAGCAATTTTGGGCGGATGGAATGGTGATTCGGCCATCACCGTCGTGATTCCCGGGGGCGACGCGCACGAGACCCCGCGCCGCGAGGAACTTTCGCGCGTGACCGAGGGATCGCTGTGGGCGGGCATCGCTCGACTCGCGCGGGCAAAACACCTCAACGAGGTCGGCGATGCGATTCAGACGTACATCGAGAACGAGGGCGACGCACTCGGACAGAATTACGGCATCTTGACCGAGTACATCGGGCACGGTATCGGTCGCTCGATGCACGAAGAGCCGCCGGTGTTCAACTATCGCGTGCGCCAGAAAGGGCCCGACGTGAAGCCCGGTCTTGTGGTTGCCATCGAACCGATGGTCGTCATGCACAGCCCGGAGACGTACGTCAAAGACGACGAGTGGACCGTGGCGACGAGCGACGGCGGGGCTGCGTCGCACTGGGAACACACGGTTGCAGTCCACGCCGGCGGCGTGTGGGTACTCACGGCAGAAGATGGTGGTGCCGCAGGCCTTGCTCCGTTCGGCGTCACGCCCACGCCGATTGCGTGACCGAATTGGTGAAACGACCTTTTACCCCATAAGATTGAGTTTTGGTGTCAAAGACCGCCTTTTGGCGTGTCGATGAAACCAAAAAATCCGCACGATCAGTAGTTCAAACTAAAGCGACAAGTGAGTATATGGCCAAGAAAGACGGCGTCATCGAAATCGAAGGTTCGGTTGTCGAAGCGTTGCCCAACGCCATGTTTCGCGTGGAGTTGACGAATGGCCACAAGGTTCTTGCCCATATTTCGGGCAAGATGCGCCAGCACTACATCCGAATCCTCCCCGAGGACAAGGTCATTGTTGAGCTGAGTCCGTATGACCTTACTCGCGGCCGCATCGTTTACCGCTACAAGTAACCGGCGACTTTCACAGCGCGTCACACCGAACTGCTGAAAAGTAACGGCCCGCTTGCGGGCACGAAGACAGCGAACAAAAGGAAATCATCATGAAGGTCAACCCCTCCGTAAAGAAGATCTGCGACAAGTGCAAGGTCATTCGTCGTCACGGCAACGTGATGGTCATTTGCGAAAACCCCCGCCACAAGCAGCGCCAGGGCTAGATCGCATCACAGGTTTGATACCCGGCGTGAGTCGGGCATCCACTCTCACAACTGAATATCTCTTCAAGCAGTAGCAAGAATTCGCCCCTCAACGGTCGAAGGACACCTCGGGTTGGAGGCCCGTAGCCCCGCCACTGCTCCACACCTCCACTTCACCACCAGGAGAAGCCACCATGGCACGTCTTGCCGGAGTTGATATTCCCCGCGAAAAGCGCGTGGAAGTCGCACTCACTTACATTTACGGCGTGGGCCGCACCCGAGCACTCAAGACGCTCGCGGACACGAACATCAGCGGAGACATCCGCGTCAAAGACCTGACCGATGACCAGCTCATCGCTCTGCGTGACTACATCGAAGGAAACTTCCGCGTTGAGGGTGACCTCCGCCGTGAGGTTGCCGCCGACATTCGTCGCAAGGTCGAAATTGGTAGCTACGAAGGCCTCCGTCACCGCAAGGGCCTGCCCGTGCGCGGTCAGCGCACCAAGACGAACGCTCGCACCCGCAAGGGCCCGAAGCGCACCGTCGCCGGCAAGAAGAAGGCCAAGTAGTCCCCGGCGGACTGCTTTTTGAGAGCAAGGTTTAGGAGATCTAATGGCTGCACCAAAGTCCGCGGCACGCAAGCCGCGCAAGAAAGACAAGAAGAACATCGCTGTGGGTCAGGCCCACATCAAGAGCACGTTCAACAACACCATCGTGTCGATTACCGACACGACTGGTGCCGTAATCAGCTGGGCGTCATCGGGTGGGGTGGGCTTCAAGGGCTCGCGCAAGTCGACGCCGTACGCCGCACAGCTTGCCGCCGAATCGGCTGCACGCCAGGCCCAAGAGCACGGCATGAAAAAGGTCGACGTGTTCGTCAAGGGACCGGGTTCGGGTCGCGAGACCGCGATTCGCTCGCTTCAGGCCGCTGGTCTCGAGGTCGGTTCGATCAGCGACGTGACGCCTCAGGCGCACAACGGCTGCCGTCCGCCCAAGCGTCGCCGCGTCTAGTT
>CANGKD010000034.1 GCA_947454495.1 Actinomycetota bacterium | reverse complement strand
GTAGAACTCTGGGATCGTCGAACGGGCGAGCGCACCGAGGTCGCCATTTCTGAGGCGGTCGCCAGCATCACGTCAAAGGCGTAGGCTGATTCTCTGCACGGGGCTCGCGTTGGCCCGGGCATTTCACATGTGAATAGGGAGGCAGTCGTGGACATTAATCTTCGTGATCTCAAGCTCATGGAGTCCGAAAAGGGAATTCCCTTCGACGAGCTTGTGTCCATGATCGAACAGGCGATCCTCGTCGCTTATCAAAAGCATGTGGCGCAAGCCTCCGACGGCCCTGCTGCTGAGTTGGCTCAGGCACGTGTCGAGCTAGACCGTCGCACGGGCATCATCACCATCTATGTGCCCGAACTCGACGACGAGGGTGCCGTCATCGGGGAGTCGATTGCTGACCCCGAGGACTTTGGTCGCATCGCTGCCTTCGCCGCCAAGCAGGTGATGAGTCAACGCATGCGCGAGCTTGCGGACGAAAAAATCCTGGGCGATTTCAAGGGTCGCGAGGGTGACATTCTGGCCGGCGTCGTTCAGCAGGGATCCAACCCCAACTTCGTCCCGATCGATTTGGGCACGATTGAGGCGCAAATGCCTAAAGAGGAATGGGTCGCCGGCGAAGACTATTCGCACGGTCGACGCATGCGCGTTTTCGTCACCAAGGTGGAACGCGGCACACGAGGACCTCAGGTGACCGTTTCCCGAACTCATCCCCAACTCGTGCGTCGATTGTTCGCGCTCGAGGTCCCGGAGATTTCGGCCGGTCTGGTGGAAATCGTCGCGGTTGCTCGGGAAGCTGGGCACCGCTCTAAGGTTGCCGTCGCCGCAAAAGACCCAGCTATCAACGCAAAGGGCGCGTGCATCGGCGAGCTCGGACGCCGGGTGCGCGCGGTTCAGGAAGAGCTCAACGAAGAAAAAATTGACATCGTCGAGTACAGCCCGGATCTCGCAACTTTCGTCTCCAACGCCCTGTCGCCCGCTAAGGTCACGAAGGCGATCGTTGTGGACGCAGACGTCAAAGCGGTTCGCGCATTTGTCCCTGACTACCAACTCTCGTTGGCAATCGGCAAGGATGCGCAAAACGTGCGTCTCGCGGCACGTCTCACCGGCGCCAAAATCGACATCCAACCCGACTCGCGGTTGGCCGAAACAGATGCTTCGGAAGCGGGCCCCGCTTCACACGCCTAGTCGTGGTCGGTGGGTGAGGTAGCATGGATGCGGAACGAACCTGCATCGGTTGCCGGTCTCGTGATTATCAAGCCTCACTCGTGAGGTTTGTGGCGCGAAACGGTTCGGTTTTCTTCGACGCACACGGCGTCGAAGCTGGCCGCGGAGCATGGATCCACCCCACAGTGCAGTGTTTTGAATCGGCGTTGACGCGCAAGGCCTTCGGTCGGGCGCTTCGCACCACGGTCAACATCACTGCCGAAGCTCGAGAGGTTTTCGAGCGCACGCTGACGCACATCGCGTCAGTTCCCCTTCATCAGACAAAGGCTGAACGGCTAATGGACAACTAATGAGCGGCTCGAAATGAGTTGTACACGTAACTGATGGCTTCCCTGTCTTAACCGGCGAGAAGCCTTCTAAGACAGGAGAATTGTGGCTGGGAAACCACGCGTTCACGAGATTGCGCACGAGTATGGAATTGACTCGAAAATTGCTCTCGCGAAACTGAAAGATTTAGGCGAATTCGTCAAGGGCGTCTCTTCGACGATTGAACCTCCCGTGGCGCGAAAACTTCGCGCTGCACTCGAGGCCGAGGGTCTCAAGCCTGTTCCGGCCGACCAGGCACCCGCGGCGAAGTCATCTTCCAAGGCGGCCGCGTCGTCGGCTGCACCGGCGGCGACTGCGTCCGCTCCGGCGGAGGCTCCGACGGCAGATGCGTCGCCGGCACCGAGCCCAACCAAGCCCGGCATGCCGACCGCGTCGGATGTCCCGTCGGCGCCGTCGACTCCGGCACCGGTCGCTCCGGCAGCCGCATCCCCCGACGAGACTGGCGCAAAGCCTGGCGCTCGACCGGGAAATAACCCGTTTTCGTCGTCGCAGGGAATGGGTACTCGCCCAGCTGGTGCGCCGCGTCCGGGAAACAATCCGTTCTCGTCGTCGCAGGGCATGGGCACGCGACCCAGCCCGAGTAGCATTCCCCGCCCAATGTCACCCCGCCCCGGTTCGCCGGGTGCTCCCGGTGCTCCCGGATCCTTCGGTCGTCCCGGCGGACCACGTCCGGCCGGTGCCGGTGCTCGTCCGGGCGGACCGGGCGCACGTCCTGGCTTTGCCGGAGCGGGTGCCGGAGCGGGAGCTCGCCCCGGTTTCGGTGGCGGTCCCGGCGGTGCCCCCGGTGGCGGTCGTCCCGGTGCCGGAGGACGTGGACGTGGCCCTGGCGGCGGAACCGCAGGAGCCTTTGGTAAGGGCGGCGGCAAGTCCAAGGCCCGCAAGTCGAAGCGCACGAAACGCGCCGAGTTTGAGCTTCGGGAAGCACCGTCGCTCGGCGGCGTGAGTGTTCCTCGCGGTGACGGGTCGACGATTGTCACGATGCGCCGCGGTGCATCGCTGGCCGACTTCGCCGAGAAGATTGGCGCGAGTCCCGCAAACCTCGTGACGGTGCTGTTCCACCTCGGTGAAATGGCGACCGCGACCGAATCGCTCGACGACACCACGTTCCAGATTCTCGGCGAAGAGCTCGGATTCAAGATTCAAATCGTCAGCCCCGAAGACGAAGACAAAGAGCTCCTCGAGGCCTTCGACATCGACCTCGAACAAGAGCTCGAGGACGAGTCCGACGAAGACCTCATGGAGCGTCCGCCGGTCGTTACCGTCATGGGTCACGTTGACCACGGAAAGACGCGACTTCTCGATGCGATTCGTAAGACGAGTGTCGTCGACGGTGAAGCCGGTGGAATTACACAGCACATTGGTGCGTATCAGGTGCACACGACGCACGAAGGTGTCGAGCGCTACATCACCTTTATCGACACCCCCGGTCACGAGGCGTTTACGGCCATGCGTGCCCGTGGTGCACAGGTCACCGACATCGCGATTCTGGTCGTCGCAGCCGACGACGGAATCATGCCCCAGACCGTCGAAGCGCTCAACCACGCCCAAGCAGCAAACGTGCCGATTGTGGTCGCGGTCAACAAGATCGACAAGCCGGATGCGAATCCCGCCAAGGTGCGTCAGCAACTCACCGAGTACGGTCTCGTTGCCGAGGAGTATGGCGGCGACGTCATGTTCATCGACGTGTCGGCCCGTGAGGGAATCGGCATCAACGAGCTTCTCGACGCAGTTCTGCTGACTGCAGATGCGGGCCTTGACCTGCGAGCGAACCCCAACAAGGATGCCCGCGGTATCGCCATCGAAGCGCGCCTCGACAAGGGTCGCGGCGCGGTCGCGACCGTGCTCATTCAGTCGGGAACGCTCCGTGTCGGTGACGCCATCGTTGCGGGCACGGCCTACGGTCGAGTCCGGGCGATGACGGACGAGAACGGTACTGCGGTGACAGAGGCTCTGCCGTCGCGCCCCGTTCAGGTTCAGGGACTCTCAAGCGTTCCGCGTGCCGGTGATACGTTCCTCGTCACCGAGGAAGATCGTACGGCACGCCAGATTGCGGAGAAGCGCGAAGCGGTCGAGCGCAATGCACAGCTCGCCAAGGCGCGCAAGCGCATCTCGCTCGAAGACTTTACCCGTGCTCTCGAAGAGGGCAAGGTCGAGTCGCTCAACCTCATCATCAAGGGTGATGTCTCGGGTGCCGTCGAGGCGCTCGAAGAATCGTTGCTCAAGATCGAGGTCGACGACTCGGTGCAGCTGCGCATCATCCACCGCGGTGTGGGTGCGGTCACCGAATCCGATGTCAACCTGGCCACGGTCGACAACGCCATCATCATCGGATTCAACGTTCGCCCCGACACGAAGGCACGTGAGCGTGCTGCGCGTGAAGGCGTCGACATCCGTTTCTACAACGTCATCTACAACGCGCTCGACGACATCGAGAACTCGCTCAAGGGCATGCTCAAGCCCGAGTTCGAAGAGGTGCAGTCGGGTGTCGCCGAAATTCGTGAAATCTTCCGCTCGAGCAAGTTCGGCAACATTGCCGGATGTATCGTGCGTAGCGGAACGATTACACGCAACTCCAAGGCACGCGTTATCCGCGAGGGCATTGTGATTGCCGATGGTTTGGCCATCGAGTCATTGCGCCGCTTCAAAGACGACGCCACCGAAGTTCGCACCGATTTCGAGTGTGGTATCGGTCTCGGCAAATACAACGACATCCAGATCGGTGACGAAATCGAGACCATCGAAATGAAGGAGAAGCCGCGCGTTTAGTGCGGCTCTCCCTCATCGAATTCCAAGAAAAGGACTGAGCGTGGCAACCGATCATCCCCGAGCGCGCAAGCTCGGCGAACGCATCAAGGTCATCGTGGCCGAGGCCCTCGAGCGCGGCGTCATCAAAGACGCCCGCTTGGGCTTCGTCACCATCACCGATGTGCGGTGCACGGGCGATCTGCAACACGCCACCATCTTTTACACGGTTTACGGTTCCGATGACGAACGGACCGAAACCGAGGCGGCTCTCAAGGCGAACACCGGCCGAATTCGCGGCGAAGTCGGGCGTAATCTCACGACTCGTCTCACACCGAGTATCGAATTCGTGTTGGATGCGCTGCCCGACACCGCGAAATCTCTGGAAGCTCTGCTCGCCGAAGCGGCTGCTCGTGATGCAGAAGTCGAGAAAATCGCCGCGGGCGCGCACTACGCGGGCGATGCTGACCCGTACGTCAAGCCACGGGAAATCGATGACGAGCCAGAACGTCGTGCCGCAGATGACCTAGCCCGGCAGCGTGAATCTGTCATCCGCGACGACGACGAGACCATCGTCGAGTAGCGACAGCACGGCGCGATCGAGCTGACCGGCATCCGGCCACACGCTACCGATGTCGTCGCGCGTCAGGGCACCGGGAGCGTCACGCAGCAGCTTGAGCACGGCGCCACGGGCTTGCCGGTCGCTGCCCTCGTACTTTGCCTGCGGTCGCCGGCGCGGTGCGTCGCTCGACGGATAACCAGCAGCTCGCCACGCGCACATATCGAGGATCGGGCACCGCTCGCAGTCGGGTGTGCGTGCCGTGCATACGAGTGCGCCGAGCTCCATCATGGCCGCGTTGAATTCGGGGGACTCCTCGGGTGAGGGAAGTAGTGCGGTCATATCGGCGAGGTCTCGAGCGGTCGACGGTGCGGCCTGATCAGACTCGCCGTGCACTGCTCGGGCGATGACGCGTCGAATGTTGGTGTCGACAACCGGAGCGTGGGCGCGGAACGCGAACACCGCGATGGCGCGCGCGGTGTACGGACCCACACCGGGAAGGCTGAGCAGATCATCCACATCGCTGGGTACGGCGCCGTCGAATTTCTCGACAATCGTGACCGCGCACGCGTGTAGCCACAGTGCGCGGCGGGGGTAGCCGAGGTTTTGCCACGCGCGAACCGCATCAGCGGGGGGCGCCGAGGCGAGCGCGGCCGGCGTGGGCCAGCGCGCAAGCCACTCGTCGAGCCGCGGGAGCACCCGCGCCACGGGAGTCTGTTGCAGCATGAACTCGCTCACGAGTGAACCCCACGGAGTAAATCCGGGCGCTCGCCAGGGCAGGTCACGACCGTTCCGGGCGAACCACTCGATGAGTTCTGTGTGCACGATGCGAGCCTAACGATGCGAGAACCCGCCGGTGTGCTTGCCATAATCGTCAGATGACGACTTCCTCGACCGCGAGTGGCATCCTGCTCGTCGACAAAGAGTCGGAGTGGACGAGTCATGACGTTGTGGCCAAGACCCGGCGACTCGCGGGCACGCGAAAGGTCGGGCACGCCGGCACGCTCGACCCCATGGCCACGGGTTTACTCGTGCTCGGTGTCAATTCCGCGACCCGACTGCTCACGTATCTCACCGGCTGCGACAAGGTCTATGAGGCGACAATTCGGCTCGGTGCATCCACGACGACCGATGACGCGCAAGGTGAGTTTCTCGGGTACGCACCCGCTGAGCAGGTGCGTCGCATCGCGCAGTCCGATCTCGAACTCGGTGTCGCGCGACTGACCGGCAACATCGCGCAGGTACCCAGTTCGGTCAGCGCCATCAAGGTGAACGGTGAGCGGGCGTACGCGCGCGTGCGCGCGGGAGAGTCGGTTGAGCTGGCCGCGCGACCGGTCACGGTGTCGCGTTTTGACATCGTTGAGAGTCGGTTCGACGTCATCGACGATGAACACTCGTTTATCGATCTCGACGTGATTGTGGAGTGTTCGTCGGGTACCTACATCCGTGCTCTTGCGCGCGATTTGGGTTTCTCCCTCGGGGTAGGAGGACATCTCACGCGCCTGCGGCGAACCCGAGTCGGCCCTTTTGACATCGCGGATGCGCGAACCTTGAGCGATCCGTCGTTGATTGAGCGACTCCTCTCAAGTGCGACTGCAGCGGCGCGCATGTTTCCGGTGATGGAAATGTCTGACGAAACGACGCGCGACCTCACGCACGGAAAGCGCCCGGTGGTCGATCAAGAGGATTCGCCCGGACCATTCGCAGCGGTGTCGCCGCAGGGTACGCTAATTGGGCTCGTCAAAGTCGTGTCGGGCAAACTCGTCTCGCTCGTGAACTTTCCGCCGGACGAATGAGCGCATCGCCAAAAAAGGAGCGTGGGTAGAGCCGTGTTGGAGTGGTTCACGTGGGTGCAGTTGGCCGTTGCGATTGTCGGCGGCATGCTGGCCACAATCCTGGGCCTTCTTGGTCGTCGCCCGAGTGACCTGACGATGGCGTTCGCCGGTGTCTCGGCATTGTTGTTGTTGGTGCAACTCGCGGTCACCATTGCGTCGCCGCTGATGGGAAACGAACCGACCGGGTCTCTGCTCGAGTTCTACATGTACCTGATCACCGCAATTTTCATTCCACTGGCCGCCGGGTTTTGGGCTCTCATCGACCGTTCGCGGTGGAGCACCGTGGTCGTGGGTATTTCGTTGATTGCCGTTGCCATCATGCTGGCTCGGATGAACGTGATTTGGTTCGTTCAATGAGGTCGAGTCACTCCGGAGCGAGTCGAATTCTTGTTGCTGCCTACGGCATTCTTGCCCTGGCCGCGCTAGGGCGTTCGATCTTTCAAATCATCACGAAGTTTGACCAGGCGCCCCTTGCCTACGTGCTCTCCGCCGTGGCAGCGCTGGTGTACGTCGTCATCACCGTGACGCTGGTGGTTCGCACGCGAGCCGCCCGGGTGGTCACCTGGGTGGCTCTCGTTTTCGAGCTGATCGGTGTGCTGGGCGTCGGCACGCTGTCTCTCGTCGATCCGGCGCTCTTTCCGCATGACACCGTCTGGTCGCTTTACGGACGCGGCTATGTGTTCATTCCTCTGATTCTGCCCATTCTCGGTCTGTGGTGGATGTCGCGCCAGGGCCGCTCGGGCGGCCTCGTCGCGCGCGCGTCGGTTATTACAGTCGGAAAATTTGATGGGCTCCACCTCGGACACATGAAGCTCATCAACGACGTCGTGACGATTGCGCGTGATGAGAATTTGCACTCCGTCGTCATCACCTTTGATCGTCACCCCGCGGAGGTGGTGAACCCCGAGGGTGCGCCCGCGTTGCTCGCTCACGCGGCCGCTCGCAACGCCGCGCTCGCTGCTGCCGGTATCGATCGCGTGCAGGAACTGGCGTTTGATGAGAATCTCTCAAATCTGAGTCCGCAGGAATTTGTGGACCAGGTTCTTGTGAGTGATTTGGATGCACGGGTCATCGTTGTTGGAACGGACTTCCGATTCGGGCACAACGCCGCGGGCACGGTCGACACCCTTCGTGAACTAGGTGCGCAGCGCGGAATTCGTGTCGTCGTTGCCGACGATGTTCTGATCGACGGTCGACGCGTGTCGTCGTCGTGGGTGCGTGAAGCCCTCGAGGCCGGGGACGTTCCCCTGGCCACCAGGTTGCTCGGACACACGCCGCGCGTGATTGGCGAAGTCGTTCATGGTCTCAAGCGCGGTCGCGAACTCGGTTTTCCCACGGCGAATCTCGGACGGGACGCCCGGGGGTTCATCCCCGCAGATGGCGTGTACGCGTGTTGGGTTCATGTCGACGGCACGCGCTACCCCGCCTCGGTTTCAATCGGGCTGAACCCCACGTTCAATGACGTCACGCATCGCAGCGTCGAGGCGTTCTTGATCGATGTCACCCTCGATCTCTACGGAAAGGTCGTCGAAATCGAGTTTCTGCAGCGACTGCGGGGCATGATCGCGTTCCCGGGTATCGAGCCACTCATTGCGCAGATGAACGACGATGTCGCGCAGTGCCGCGAGATATTGAAGGCCACCTAATGGCCGACGACGGCGCGCTCGGAACTCCGGCGATTGACGGTCTCGACGAATCGAGCGACGGGATCGCCGTTGCCGTCGTCCAATTCAGTCCCGGACCGAACGCGTCGGACAATCTCGAAAACATTCGCACTTTTGTGGCCGCTGCCGGTGGGTCCGGTGCCCGACTTGTTGTGCTGCCCGAGTATTCGCACGCGTTCGCCGGAACTCTGGGTGATTGGGTGACGTCGGTCGCGGAGCCGCTCGAAGGAGAGTTTGTGAGCAGCCTCATCGCGATTGCAGCCGAACACGGCGTGGCCATCGTGGCTGGCATGTTGGAACGGAGCGACGATCTCACCCGTCCGTTCAACACACTCGTCGCGGTGCATCCGGAACGTGGTTTGGTTGCCCACTACCGCAAGGTGCATCTTTACGACGCGTTCGGTGCGACGGAAAGTTCGTGGATTTCGGCGGGAGACCCCGCGGCCGAAGCGGTCGTCGTCGAATTGGCGGGACTGCGGGTCGGGCTCCAGACCTGTTATGACTTGCGATTCCCTGAGGTGTCGCGTCGCCTCGTCGATGCCGGCGCGCAGGTGCTGGCGATTCCTAGTGAGTGGCTGGCTGGCCCGAAGAAGCCGCATCACTGGGTTGCGTTGACGGCAGCGCGCGCGATCGAAAACCTCTGTTACGTCGTTGCGGCCGATCAAATCGCGCCGGTGGCGGTGGGTATGTCGCGAATCATCTCCCCGCTCGGTGAAACCCTCATTGACATGGGGCAGGATGCGGGAATCGCGATTGCCTTCATCTCGCCGAGTGCGTTAGCGGCGGCACGCGCCGCCAACCCGGCACTCGACTTGCGCCGATACCGAGTTACTCCATAGGTCGTTCGTCCCGCGTGCGTCGCCTGTGCACGACTCCCCGCGTCGCTCGTCGGCGTCGCTTACCGTGTGCGAATGAATCTCTCCGCACTCGCACGTCTCTCGACAATCGTTCTCGGCGTTGCCGTCATTGCCGCCATCTTGCTTCCTGGGCCGCCTGCCCTCGCCGTCACTGGAATCATCAACAACAACGGTGTTGATGTCAGTGACATGTGGGTTCGACCGGGAAGCCCCGGTTCGCCAGGCAATGCCGGATCGAGCGGGTCGACGAACGGTGGGGCAACGTGGTTAGGCCCCTATAAACCGACGATTCCGACGTCAATGCTCTCTGTCTATTGCGTGGCGTGGGTCATCACGCCGTCGTGGTGCGGAACGTCGACGCCCGGGGTTGACCCCATCCCTCCCGAACCCGTCATTCCCACACTGACTCTCGATGATCTCTCGCACGTGGAACCGCAATCACCCACCTTGCAAACCGAGCCCGCGGGATGGAGCGTCATTGGTCTCCCCACGAATCTCGTCGCGCACATCGCGACGCACGAGGTGAGCACCGTGGTGTTCGACCGCGATGTGGATGTGCAGTTCACGCCGATTCGTTACGACTGGGCATTCGGCGACGGCGAGTCCGGCGCAACGTCGAGTCCAGGAGCAACATGGGAGCAACTTGGGCAACGTGAGTTCTCGTCGACGCCGACAAGTCATCGGTATCGCTCGCTGGGAGCGGTGAGCCCGCAGGTGACCGTGACCTACTCGGTTGCGTATCGCTGGGCCGGTCAAGACTGGATTGCACTCGACGGTACGCTAAACCGTGGAGCCTCGGCGCCACTCGTTTTTGTTCAAAATGCCGACACCGTGCTGGTCACCTCCGGGTGTCGATCGGCACGTTCGGCGCCGGGTTGCGACGGGAATTGATTCCCAGAAAACGTTCAGCCAGCCCATAGATTTCCCTCAGCGAGTGTGGGCACTCTTGGGTTGCTTGGAAGGAGCATTTGATCACCATGAATGACAAGCCGAACTACTATTACCCACCGGAAGACGCCGCTCGTATGGCCGATTCCATGTCCGCATCCCAGAGCCAGCCCGCGGCGATTGCCGCAGAGTCCGACATTCCGGCGTCTCTTCGTCGTCGCGATCGGTCACGCATGGTTCCCATCGTCGCCGCGCTTGCGGTCGGTGCAGTCATCGGTGGGGCGTCCGGCGCCGGAGCCGCACTTCTCATCTCAGGAACTCGCGGTGGCACGGCGATTACCGGAACAAACGAAACCCAAGGCATCACGGTCAATCGTCCTGACAGCGTCACGGCCGTCACCGCGGTGGCCGCCGCTGTATCACCGAGCGTGGTGACGATTAGCGTGTCTGACAGCTCCGGTTCGGGAGGCACGGGTTCGGGCGTTGTGCTCAGTGACGATGGCTACGTCTTGACGAACAACCACGTGGTCACGCTCGACGGCGCTGCCTCGACGCCCACGATCCAGGTTCGTGACAACAACGGTCACCTCTTTAGTGCGACGGTCGTCGGATCCGATCCCACCGTGGACATGGCTGTTATCAAGCTCGACAACGCGTCGGGCATGACGCCCATCGAGTGGGCCGACTCCGCAAAACTCAACGTCGGCGATGTCACCATCGCGATGGGAGCACCACTCGGACTCGCGGGGACGGTGACGACGGGAATCATCAGCGCACTCAATCGCAGCATTCAAATTGCGAGCACAGCCGCACCGGAGGACAACTCGGGGACCGCGCCCGACTCCTCGAGCCCGTTCGATTTCTTCAACTTCGATCTCGGTCAGGGACAGCAAAGCTCCGGCGGTGTCACGGCCACCATCAACATTCCGGTCATCCAAACGGATGCGGCGATCAACCCGGGTAATTCGGGTGGTGCCCTGCTCGACGCGAGCGGCAAGCTCATCGGCATCAACGTGGCCATTGCGAACGCGGGCAGTGCCTCCGGTCAGTCGGGAAGTATTGGCGTCGGTTTCGCACTTCCGTCCAACCTGGCAAAGCGCGTCTCGAGTGAGATCATCGCGACCGGCAAGGCCAGTCACGGCTTGCTCGGTGCAAAGGTCAGTGACGCGGCGAACGCCGAAGGCAGCACAACGGTCGGCGGTCGACTCGAAGAAATCATTTCGGGTGGCGCGGCAGAAAAGGCCGGACTCAAAGCGGGAGACGTCGTTCTCAAATTCAACGGCTTCCCCGTCACCGATGCCAGCGACCTCACCGCACTCGTGCGCACGTCGGCGGCAGAAGAAACCGTGACCGTGCAGATTCTTCGAGATGGCAAAACTCAAGACATCTCGGTGACGTTGGGCACCTACGCGGGCTAGCAAGACTTAGCGCCTGATACCGCCACATCACGAGGACCCCGTCGCGCAATCACAGTGTGGCGGGGTCTGCGTCTGCGCTCGCGTGGTCGACCCTCGTATGCTTGGAACCATGGTGAGCACGTATCGATTTGCGCGTGACGACGAACCGTCGACCACGGGCGGTGGAACCACCACGCTCGAGAGTGAACTTGAAGAACTTCTTCGCGACGAACAACTCGAAGAAGGTGACCACGAGCGCTTCTCGCACTACGTGCGCAAAGAAGACATCGTGGAATCGGCCGTCACGGGCAAACCGGTGTATGCGCTCTGCGGAAAGAAGTGGATTCCGAATCGCGCTCCCGAGAAATTTCCGGTCTGCCCGACGTGCAAAGAGATCTACGAGAGCATGCGTGATGAATAGAGACGCTCCGATTGGCGTCTTTGATTCCGGTGTGGGCGGGCTCACGGTCGCCCGCGCAATTCGAGACTCGTTGCCACATGAATCGATTGTCTACATCGGCGATACGGCGCACTCGCCGTATGGCACAAAGACGATCGCGGAGGTGCGCGAGTATTCGCTCGATGTGCTCGACAACCTCGTCACCCAGGGCGTGAAAATGCTCGTCATTGCCTGCAACACAGCCAGCGCAGCCATGTTGCGGGATGCGCGCGAACGATACGACATCCCCGTGGTCGAAGTCATTCAGCCCGCTGTGCGTGCTGCCGTCGCTGCCACGCGAAACAATCGTGTGGGGGTCATTGGCACCACGGCCACGATCGCCTCGCGCGCGTACAACGACGCGTTTGCCGCGGCGCCGCACATCGAACTCGTGACGGCCGCCTGCCCCCGATTCGTCGAGTTCGTCGAAGCCGGCCAAACCAGTGGCGACGAAGTGCTTGCGGTCGCGCGGGGGTACCTGCAGCCGATGATCGACGCGCACATTGACACACTCGTACTCGGCTGCACGCACTACCCGTACCTGCGCGGCGCGTTGAGCTATGTCATGGGCGAGAATGTGCGGCTCGTGTCGAGTGACAACGAAACCGCAAAAGATGTCTATCGCGAACTGGTGAGCAACCAGCTCGACCGCGATTCGAGCCTGCAACCCGTGTTTCGTTACGAAGCCACGGGAGAAGACACACCCGAATTCATGCGACTCGCCCGACAGTTGCTCGGTCCACAAATCGACATCGTCGAACACGCGCCGACCGGGCGAATCGACGTGCAGCCCCGCTCATCGCGCTGACGAAACGCCTGTGCCATCCCGCGCAACGCGCGCACCAATGAAGGAGAAACCCGTGACGGAAGCCGTATCCCGCGCCGATGGTCGTGCGCACGACGAACTGCGTGTGATTGAAATCGAACGAGGATGGAGCGCCCAGGCCGAGGGGTCGGCCCTGATCTCGTTCGGCCGCACGAAAGTGCTGTGCACGGCATCCTTCACCAATGGTGTTCCGCGCTGGATGACGGGTAAGGGCAAGGGGTGGGTGACCGCCGAATACGCCATGATTCCACGCTCGACCAACGACCGCATGGACCGCGAGTCGGTCAAGGGCAAGATTGGCGGACGCACGCACGAGATCTCTCGCCTTATCGGGCGCAGTTTGCGTGCCGTTGTCGATATGCGTGCCCTCGGTGAGAACACAATCATCATTGACTGTGACGTGCTCCAGGCTGACGGCGGCACACGCACCGCCGCGATCACGGGTGCGTTCGTCGCCCTCGCCGACGCCATCGAGTGGGGCCGCGAGCACAACTTCATTGGCAAAAAATCGGTGCCGCTCATCGACACGGTGTCGGCGGTGTCGGTCGGCATCATTGACGGTGTTCCCATGCTCGATTTGGCCTACGTCGAAGACGTGCGTGCCGAGACCGACATGAACGTCGTGGTGACCGGGCGTGGACTCTTCGTCGAGGTGCAAGGCACCGCCGAAGGTGCACCGTTCGACCGCAACGAACTGAATGCCCTGCTCGACCTCGCGGTGAACGGATGCGCGGAACTCGCCACGCACCAAACGAGTGTGCTCGCGCCGAGCGAGCAGCCGGCAGTCTGAGCCGGCGACACGACTGCGCACACCGGCCGGCTCATGATTCCCGAAACGTTCGTTCTTGCCACGCACAACGCCCACAAGGTGGCGGAATTCCAGCACATGTTGGGAGCGAGGTTTCCCGGGCTCACCGTCGTGAGTTACGACGGTCCCGAGCCGATCGAAGACGGCACGACATTTGCCGAAAACGCGCTGATCAAGGCGCGCGCCGCGGCCGCACACACCGGGCTTCCCGCTCTCGCCGACGATTCCGGTTTGTGCGTTGACGTCATGAACGGTTCGCCTGGCATCTTTTCGGCGCGATGGGCGGGTACACGCAGAAACGACGTCGCAAACATGACCCTGCTTCTCGAACAATTGAGCGATGTACCCGACGCGCACCGGGGGGCTTACTACGCCTGCGTCATCGCGCTCGTCGTTCCTGCCACGCCGGGGAGTCCCGCTCGCGAGACCGTGGTCGAGGGTCGTTGGCGTGGTGTGCTCGAACGAGCGCCCCGAGGCGACGGCGGATTTGGCTACGACCCCATCTTCGTTCCGGATGGCGCAACTCTCACTGCGGCCGAAATGGCGCCCGACGAGAAGAACGCGCGCAGCCATCGAGCGATTGCGCTGGTCGAACTCGAAAAGGTCCTGAGCGACCTGCGTTAGGTCTAGCTGCCCGCTGCCGGTGGTGACTGCGGAGCGCGACTTCGTTGCGCCCACAAAACCGAACCGATCACGCCGAGGGCGGCCACGAGAGTCCACAGGGTCACGGATTCGCCGAGTAGTAGGGCCGACCATCCCAGGGTCAGCAGTGATTGCAACTGCTGCACTTGACTGCCGTAGGCCGTGCCGAGCATGGCGAGACCCTTGTACCAGGCAAAGAATCCGAAGAACATCGAGCCAAAAGCGAGCCCCAGCAGCGCGAGCCATTCCACACCGGTGGCCTCGAGCGGGTTGGGGCCGACAAACCACAGGGCCGCTGTGAGTGGTGCCGTCACGGGTAACGCGAGAACAACGACCCACGAGATGACTTGCCAACCGGGCCGCTCGCGCGACAGACTCGCACCTTTGACGTAGCCCCACGATGAGGACACCACGGCCGCGATCACAAGGATGTCAGCCAGAAAATTGCCGCCTTCCGCCCCACCACGCGAAAGCGAGAAGATCACGAGAATGGCGGTTCCGGTGCCAGCGGCAAACCAGAACGATCGCGCCACGCGTTCGTGAGTTGACACCACCGCGAGAAACGCGGTCATGAGTGGCATGAAGGCCGCAATCACGGCCGCGTGTGCGCTCGTTGTTCGTTCGAGCGCGAGGGTGATGAAGATGGGCCAACCAAAAATGTTCATGGCAATGGGCCACAGAAATCCGCGAATCTCGTGTCGCTTGATCATGGGGACTCGGGCTACTCGCAGCACGATGATTCCGGCGATTCCCGCAATGACCGCGCGAGCCATGTTCAAGAAGTACGGATTAAAGCCGCCCACGGCGACCTTCGTGAAGGGCATCGTGAACGAGAAAATCAGCACGCCGAGAAACGCAAAAAACAGCCCGTTACGAAGTCGCGGATTGTTCCAGATCGAAATCACAATTCGACCGCCGTGCCCGTCACCCTCATCGCGCCGTTTCCGATGGTGAGCAGAATTACGCTCGGTCGACCCATGTCATCGCCTTGCAAAATCGTCACCACGTCACCGGGCGCAGCCGTACCGGTGCTTACCAGGTAGGCCCCAAACGCAACAGCCGCGGAACCGGTCGCCGGATCCTCGTCGATTCCCACGGCGGGCGCAGGATTGCGCGAGTACCACGTGCGCATCATTCGATCGTCATCATCGGGAAAGACGAGCTGAATTGTCGTCCATCCCTCTCGTTTGCTGAGTTCTTCGAGAGCGTCGTAGTCGTAGTCGAGTCGGTGCAGACGAGTACGCGAGCCGGCGACGACGATGGGATGCCAGTTGCCTGACCACCCGATTGCCGGGGGAAATCGCTCATCCAGGTCGTCCCAGTGCCAGTCGAGGGCATCGAGGAGCTCCGACAGCACCGACTCTTCAATTGCCGAAACCGAGGTGGGTGGGCTCGTCAATGTTGCGGCGTAGCCGACGGGTGT
>CANGKD010000033.1 GCA_947454495.1 Actinomycetota bacterium | reverse complement strand
GTGCGCCTATTCCGACGGTGATCTCGACGGGGGCCGAGATGTCGACGTTTGCGACGTAGACGACGGCTCCACCGCCGCCCGCGTAGATGCCTTGGTCCTGGTAAACCGTGGCTCCACCTCCACCCACGATGAGCGCGGTCAGCTTGGCCACGCCCGACGTCGCGTCAAAGGTAAAGTCACCAGCCTCGACGAACTGCAGCTCGCATACACCGGGCAAAACTTCGGTTGCCCCCGCATCGACAGCGGTGCACGCGTCTGCCGTGGCGAATGCCGGCGATGCGATTGCGGCGAGGGGAGCAGCGATGAGGCTCACGCCGACGAGTGCAACTGACTTACGACGAAAATTCGAAAACTTTTCCATAACCCTACCCTAATGTGTTCGCGAGCCTTAGAGCGGGAAACCCAACGTGACCTTCTGGGTGAACGACTGAGCCAACTCGGCACGGTTGACCTTGCCCATGTGGTTACGTGCGATGCGTGGCACGCGGGCGACATGGCTCGGGGATGACTCGCCCAGCTGATCCCGCAGGTAGGCGAGCAGGGCGGGAACGTCGAGGTCGGCATCCGCCACAAAAACCAACGCGATCTTGGTCAGACCCTGCGTCGTGTCGAGGGGGAAAACGGCTGCATCGGTGATGCCCGAAAAACCGAAGACGATGGATTCGATGCGCGCGGGATCGGCCTTCACACCGGCCGCGTTGATGAGTTCGCTCGAGCGACCCGCAAGGTAGAGCTCACGTCCGCGCAGATACCCCGTATCCCCGGGAAAAAAGTAGCCGTCGCGAAAGGTGCGCGCCGTCGCGTCCGGGTCGTTGAGGTACTCCTGGGGTTGGTGCGCACGCCGGATTGCGATATTTCCCGTTTCACCCTCCGCCCGGGGGCTGCCGGCGTCGTCAACAATCACGACATCGACGTCATCGAGAAGAGTTCCGGCGAATCCTGCGGCCGACCCGATGCCCTCACGCACCGCCACGGACCCCGCCTCCGAACTCGCGTACGTCGACACAAACCGTGCGTTCGTGAAGCGACGCTGCAGCTGCTCGACGATGAAGTCGGGCATGACGCTTCCGGCCGACATGATCGTGGTGACGGAGTCGAACGCGTCGGTCGTCCCCTGCGCGGCGGTGAGCAGTGTTCCCAACTGGTGCGGTGAGCCCATGACGCAGCGCACGCCAAAACGACGAATTTGCGCCAGCGCATCCGTCCCGGCCGTCGTTCCCGTTGCGGCGAGAATGAACGTCTCGGCAGCCTTGACTTGCGCGAAGAACGTCATGAATGTGAGTCCGGTCGAGAGACCCAGAAGGCACAGATACGGCTCGTCGAGCATCCATTGGTGTCGTCGTTCGAAACTGCGGTCTTCGAGGCATCGAATCGACACGGGAATAGCCTTGGCGACGCCGGTCGTTCCACTCGAGAAGTTGAGGCGACACGGTGAGTTTTCGCTCTCGTACGGTTGTGGGTCGTGATGTGGCTGCGCGGTGGCGACGCGCATGAAAAATCCCTCGTCCAAGATGATCTGTCGTTCGACGGGAAAATCGTCGCGCATCTCGACGACGAGGAGCCAATCGAAAACCGCCTGGTCAAAATTCGCCATTCCAGGTGGAATCTCGGCCCCGACGGTCGCCTCGTGAAAAAGCGCTTGCGCTACGACGAGGTCAATGATGGGTTGAGCCCCAACCCCGACCACGTGACCGGGCCGCACTCCGTAATCGCGCAGCACCCGCGCGATGCGCAGCGCGGTGTCGTAAACCTCGGCAAAGGTGAGGTCGGTGCCAATCGTGCTGATGGCGACGCCCTCGGGGTTGCGAGTTGCGGCGTCGTTCAGATACGAAAAAGGATGCGCAAACGAACGTGTCATGGACTGCCTTGCTACTCTCTAAAAACCGGGAACGCACTCGAGAAAAACAGCGAATTCCCTTTTTCTTATTGAGACTACGCGGACGGTACGGGTGATGGCAGAGATCGACAGCGCGTATTGGGCAGCGGATCATCCACATCCACTGGCACCCAATGACGCCGACGTCGAAACTTATCGCGAGCTCATTGGCTCCGCGCCCACGCGCCTTCTGCTTGGTAACACGCGGGCGCTGATGCCGCTGTGCACGGCGGCGATGGACACCGATCCGTTCATCGACGACCCGCGTGTCATCGCTCAGGACTGGACCACCAACATGGTCGACTACGACGTGATCTTTGGTGACGGTGTGCTCAACTTCACGGCCGACCTTACCCACCAACTCCTCACGATGGCGCAACGGCACAGTCGCCGATTCATCGTGCGCGCATTCTCGCGTCGCCTCCCCATCATGCGCGTGGCAGACAACTTTCCGACGGCGAATGACTTTGCCATCGTGCCAACGCACGTTCTTGAACGTGTCGACTATCGATTCTTCGTATGGGATTTCACCGACTCCCGTGCCAATGACAATTCATCCGCCCCCGAAGGAGCACAATGATCGGCCTCGGCACCATCATCAACGTCATCGCCATTCTGGTCGGCGCATCACTCGGCGTGCTCGTGGGTCACCGCCTGCCCGAGCGGACGAGCCGCGTGGTGACCGACTCATTGGGCCTGGTGGTGCTCGTTATCGGGGCGATGAACATCATGTCGCTCAACGACGTCGACTTCGTCGATGCCGTCGGACCCGGTGTGGGTCTTCTTGTGGTGGTCGGCGCCCTCGTCATCGGCGGGGTGACCGGGTCACTTCTCAACATCGAGGCCCGCCTCGAACAATTCGGAACCTGGCTCCAGGCGACCACGCGCAAGCGAGCCGTGGCACGCCCGAAGAAGTCGCCCGCGGGAGCCGAGTCGCGTCCCAACACATTTGTTGAAGGCTTTGTGGATGCGTCGCTCATCTACTGCGTCGGCCCCATGGCCATTCTGGGCGCACTGAGCGACGGAACCGGTCACGGCATCGAGACGCTCGCCCTCAAGGCATCTCTCGACGGCGTGAGCGCAATCGCCTTTGCCGCCGCGCTCGGCTGGGGTGTCGCCGCATCCGCGTTGCCCGTCGGAATTTGGCAAGGATTGCTCACGCTGCTCGCCGTCGGGTTGGGCACGTTCATGTCGAGCGCCGTGATTGCGAGCATCACGACGACCGGCGGCATTCTCATGCTGGGCATCGGACTCCGGGTGCTCAACATTCGTCAGGTCAATGTGGGTAACCTCTTACCGGCCCTGGTTGTGGCACCCCTCATCACGCTGGCGATTGCGGCCGTTCGAGGAGTCCTCTAGCTCGCCAAACGTGCCGTCTGTGCCGCTCTCTAGCGCGCCACCACGCGCGTGTCTTGAAATTCGCGGATACCCGCCAGACCCTGCTCGCGACCAAAACCCGACTGTTTCATTCCGCCGAATGGCGCACGCAAGTCAAGTCGCGCAGCCCCGTGATCGTTGATCCACACGTAGCCACACTGAAGTTGGCGTGAGACGCGGGCAGCAGCTTCGTCAGAGGTCGTCCAGACGGATGCGCCCAGTCCAGCCCAGGTGTCGTTGGCGGCGCGAACGGCATCCGCCTCGTCGGTGAAGGTCATAATCGGGATGACCGGCCCAAATTGCTCGCACGTCACAACGTCGAGACCGGGGTCGGCATCAATCACGAGTGTTGGCAACACAAAAAATCCGTCGCTCAGATCTCCCTGAGGCAACTGACCAAACTGACGAACGTCTGCCCCGGCGGCTCGCGCCTGGGCGATGACCGAGCCGATGGAATCTCGTTGTGCTTTCGAATGAAGCGGGCCCATCGTCGTCCCATTGTCGAGTCCGTGCCCCAACCGCACGTCTCGAAGTCGTTGCTCAAGTCCGGCAATGAGCTCATCGCGACGAGACTCATGAACATAGATGCGCTTGATGTTCATACAGATTTGACCCGAGGTGTCAAAGACGGCGGAGAACAACCGGTCGAGATGCTCGTCGTCGAGCGGGGCATCCGCCAAGAAGATTGCGGGATCGTTGCCACCGAGTTCGAGCGTGACGCGTGTCAGCGAGCGCGACGCGAGCTGCATGATGTTCTTGCCGCCCTCAACGCTCCCCGTAAAGCACACCTTGGCAATTCGCGGGTCGTCGATGAGCGCGTGAACATCGTCATCTTCGCCGGTGATGACGTTGAGCACACCCGGCGGAAGTGATGCTGCGATTCGCGCCACGACCCGGGCGGTTGCCAACGGAGCCGTGCGCGGTGGCTTGACAATCACGGTATTGCCCGCGAGAAGGGCGTGTGGAAGTGCGGCACCGAGAATCGCGAGCGGCCAGTTGAAGGGCACGATGATCGTGACCACGCCCAGAGGCTGACGTTGCACGAGCGTTGATTCCGGCGCACCCGGCGCGGAGTCAAACTCGTGAACGGCATCCACGTCGTGAACCAGGTCCAGGGCGAGGTTCCACCGCGTTTCGAGCACGATCGAATCGACGACCGATTCGTGATGAATCTTGCCCACCTCGCGGGTGAGAAGTGTCGCGTCGTCGTCACGATGCCGCGCAACGCTCGAGATGGCATGAGAAAGCTGTGTTGCGCGGTCACTTGGCGACTGTGCGGACCAACCAGCAAATGCATCGTGAGCCGCAACGATTGCGTCACTCACGTCTTCGTGACTCGCGCTAGTGGCGTGGCCCACGAGTTGGGCGGGCTGGGCTGGATCAAAAACCGATGTTTTGACGGCCGCGGGACGCGATTGCCCACCGATGAAGAGTTCGGTAATGAACTCACTCGGGTTCCAGACGACCATGCTTCATTCTCTCTCGTAGTGAATACCGTGCCGTGGATTTGATTGGGTTATGCCACCACGCACACCACATTGACGCACGCTCGAGAAAGCAACAGACTGACTGCGGGGAGCTGTGCGCTCTCCCTTCGTCAGATTGGATTCACCATGGCCCGCAAGGTTCGTTCCGAAGATGAGCAGATTCGCCGACTTCGCGTCTACAACATCGTCGCTGGTGGTGTTCACTTTCTGCAGGGTGCCGCATTCCTCTTCTTGCTGACGCGCCTCAGCGACCAGGTCACCTTCCCGGTCACCGTCGATTACATGACCGGTCCGCCCGGTCTCGACCTCCCGACCGAACGCGTCACGCTGTTCGATGTCAACCTTGGGCTCGGTGTCGTGGCGTTCCTCTTTATGTCCGCCTTCTTCCACTTCCTGATTTCGTGGCCGGGTGTGTTCAACCGCTACGCCAATGGCCTTAAGCAGAACCACAACTACTTCCGATGGACCGAGTACTCCTTGAGCTCGTCGGTCATGATTTGGCTCATCGCGCAGCTCACAGGAGCCACCGATGTCGGTGCGCTGTTCGCGATTTTTGCCGTCAACGCGGCCATGATTCTCTTCGGTGCGTTGCAAGAAAAGTACGAGACTCCGGGCAACAAGAAGTTCCTGCCCTTCATCTTTGGGTCGATGACGGGAATCGTGCCGTGGATCATCATCATGATTTACACGTTGCAACCCGGCTCAACAAATGCCGTCGAGGTGCCCGGATTCGTGATTGGCATCATCATCTCGCTGTTCGTGTTCTTCAACACCTTCGCAGTGAACCAGGTGCTCCAGTACCGTCAGATTGGTGGCTGGAAGAGCTACCTTCGCGGCGAGCGTGCCTACATCACGCTGAGCCTCGTGGCGAAGAGTGTGCTCGCCTGGCAGGTCTTCTCCGGTGCGCTCGCGCCCCTGTTCGTCAACTAGGTGAAGAGGCATATTTATCCTCTCAGCGACCTAAACTGAGTGATGTCAGAGTCACACGCGAGGAGGGTCGAACGACATGACCCACAGCGTTGACCTTGGCCTTCGATTGCGTGAAGCGCGCGAAGATCGCGGCAAGAGTTTGCGCAGTGTGGCGACGGCCATCGGAGTGTCGCCGTCGTTACTTTCGCAGGTCGAGAACGGTCACATTCAACCGAGTGTGCCTACGCTCTATGCCCTCGTGACGCACCTCGAAGCGTCACTCGACGAGGTGCTTGGCGTGCAAGCGGGTCAACCCCTCGCTCCCGAGCACATTGGCAGTGACGCCGTCGTCGTGCAGAAAGCGGACGACAACCCCGTTGCACACATGGGCGATGGCGTGAGCTGGGAGGGTTTGGCCCACGCTCCGGCAGCCTCAACCGTCAGCGGCTATCTCGTCACGTATGAGCAGCACACCGGCACCAACGGTGCCCACACAGAACGGCTGCAACACGTTGGCTCCGAATACGGCGTCTTGGTTCAGGGCGAACTGACGCTGTATATCCGGGACGAGGTGCACGTGCTCACACCCGGCGACTCAGTTCACTTCGACTCGATGATTCCGCATCTCTACGTCAATCACGGCAATGAGCCGGCACGGGGCGTCTGGTATCTCTGGGGCCAGACGCCACACGCAGAGATCGACCACTAGTCACACGAAAACGCGCTGCACCGAGGAACCGTTCACTCGGCGCAGCGCGCGCTTTCGTTCGGCGCTTAGCGTCTCACCCGAGACCAGGCGTCGATGCCGACGGCAATGA
Source organism: Actinomycetota bacterium (assembly GCA_947454495.1). Lineage (GTDB taxonomy): Bacteria > Actinomycetota > Actinomycetes > Actinomycetales > Microbacteriaceae > RFQD01. The sequence goes on along the minus strand of CANGKD010000033.1, from coordinate 9,210 downwards.
GCAGGATGAGCCCCAGCGTGATCTGCTGGAACAGCGCATCCACACCCAACAGGTTGAAGCCGTTGCCAATGAGGGCGATAAACAGCACGCCAATGACCGTGCGCCAAATTGCGCCTTCACCACCGAGTATCGACGTGCCACCGACCACGATGCCGGCGAGCACCGTGAAGGTGAGCGCGGTGCCCGCGGATGCTTGCGCACTGAGCACGCGGGAGGTATCCAAAATTCCACCGAGACCGGCCGCCACACCGCTCAGAACGAATGCGAGGATGCGCACCCACGAGACCTGAATTCCGGCGAGTCGCGCCGCCTCGGCGTTGCCGCCGGCCGCGTACCAGTATCGCCCGAGAGTGGTGCGGGCGAGGATCAGTCCGAGCACGACAACGACGATGATTGCGATCCAGATGGCCGACTGCACACCGAGGATTTTCGCTTTCGCGATTTCTCCGAATTCGGGGTGGTCGTAGAGCACGATCAGGTTTCCGCCGGTCACCAGCGACGCGACTCCCAGAGCTATGAACGACATCGCCAGCGTGGCAATGAGCGCGTTAATTTTCAGAATTGTGCTCACGACGCCGTTGACGAGTCCGACGAGCGCACCCACGGCGAGTCCCGCCAGAATCGCAACGATTGGGGGCTGTGTCATGGCGAGCGTGCCCGCGACAACCGAAGAGAGCGCGTAGGTCGCCCCCACCGAAAGATCGATGCCGCCCGTGATGAGCACGATGGTGCCAGCCGCGGCGATGATGAGAATCGATGATTGCTGGTCAAGGATGTTCAGCAGGTTCACCGGCTTCAGAAATGACGGGCTACCAATTGACACCGCAATAAAGATGACGAGGAACGGCAACACGATCGCGAGCGAACGCCACCGCACCCGTCCCAACAGGCCAGGGCGGTCGGTGAGCGCGTCACCCGATGTCGCAAGGGTCTTGTTCATGTGACTGTCCTTCTTCGCTTAGGAACCCACGGTGGGGATGGCTTGAGTGAATGCGGCACCGATGATGTTGGTCTCGGTCATGTCCTTGCCCACGAACTGGGCGACGATGGAACCGGCGCGTACGACAAGCACGCGGTGACACAGCCCGATGACTTCTTCGACGTCGGACGAAATCACGAGCACGCCGGTGCCGGCCTTGGCCTGTTCGACGATGAGGTCGTAGATGGCCCGACGCGAGCCCACGTCGACGCCGCGGGTCGGTTCATCCGCAATCATCACCCGACGTGATTTCTGCAAACCACGCCCGAACACAACTTTCTGCTGATTACCACCCGAAAGTGCTGACACGAGTCGTGCGTCGGAACCGCGCACGGTAACACGCTCGAGCACGTCGGTCACGCTGGCTTGTTCGCGCTTGCGTCCAATCCAGAGCGCTCGCGCAAACATCGACAGGTTGGACATGGTGACGTTTTCCCGAATCGACCGGGCGAGAAACAGTGCCTGATCCTTACGAGATTCGGGGATGAGAAACAGCCCATTCGCGAGACTCGCGCGCACACCGTGTTCGAGTGGGCGGCCATCCAACGTAATGTCACCAGCGAGTCGTGGCGTCGCACCAAATATCGCGTGCGCAATTTCGCTTCGACCCGCGCCGACGAGCCCGGCCAGGCCGACGATCTCGCCGGGGCGAATGTCGAGCGAAACCCGGTTGACGCCCGGGGCGCGCAGGCCACGTACCGAGAGTACGGGTTCGGTCTTTTCCGAGGGAACCGGGGGTTTGGGCGGGAACAGGGCGCTCAGTTCGCGACCCAACATTCCCGCGATGAGGCTCTCTTCCGTCTCTTTCGCTGCGGGACCGGTTCGAATGAGTTCGCCGTCGCGCAGAATTGTGATGTCATCCGCGAGTTCAAGCACTTCGCTCAAGAAGTGCGAGATCAGCAACACGGTGCGACCCGAGGCCGCGAGTGAACGAATGAGGTCGTGAAGTCGGGCGACGTCCGTGCCCGAGAGTGCCGCGGTGGGTTCATCCATGATGATGAATGACGACCCACTGGCGAGAGCACGAAGAATTTCCACTTTTTGTTGGTCGGCGGTGCGCAACGACCCCGCGATGTCATCGGGATTCAGCGCGAATCCGACGTTCTCGGTCAACTCGGCGAACTGGCGGCGAAGTTCGCGCTTGCTCAAAAAGCCAGCACGGGCCGGCTCGTTGCCGAGGAAGATGTTCTGTGCGACGGTGAGAGACGGCACGAGGGCAAGTTCTTGCGCAATCGTTGCGATGCCCGCCTTGAGTGCGTCACGCGTGCGTCGAAAGCTGACGGGTTCGCCGTCGACGAGGAGTTCGCCTCCATCGGGAACGTAGATGCCCGAGATGATCTTGCTGAGCGTCGATTTTCCGGCACCGTTCTCTCCCACGAGTGCGTGCACGGAACCTCGCCGAATCGCGAGTGAGATGTCCTTCAGGACGGGTGTTCCGCCGAAGGCCTTCCCGACCTCCCGGAGTTCCACATGGATCTCCGGGAGGTCGGACTGGGGCTGATTAGCCTGCATTTTTGGTGTTAGCCGATCCACTCACCGGTGAACTGAGCTGCCGTGTCCTTGGTGATGACACCGTTGTTCGGCAGACCAGACAGCGGGTTCGTGCCGGGCGTAACCGTGCCCGACTTGATCGCGGCCAAGAGCTGCTGCATGGCGAGCTTTCCGGTGGTTGCGGGAGCCTGAGCGACGTCGGCGAACCAGGTTCCGTTGGCGACACCCGCGACAGCCGTTGAGCTACCACCGAAGCCGACGAGGAGGACCTTGCCGGTAAGTCCGGCACCGTCAAGAGCCTGAACGGCACCCTGGATGCTCTGGTCTGATCCGGCAATCAGGTTGATGCCCGGCTGAGCCTGCAGCATGTCCTGAACGGCCTTGAGGGCGTACGAGGGGGTGAAGAATCCTTCGCCCTCTCCGACGATCTTGACCGGCGAACCCTTGATCGCGGCGTCGAAGGCTTCCTTCGTCGCAACGTCGAGAGCCGAGGCCTTGATGTTGTACATGTAGCCAACGTTGCAGGGGTCGAGCTTCTGCGAGGCACACGCGGCGACAACCTGCTCGCCGAGCTTGGTTCCCAGCTCGGTCGGCACGAAGACGACGTTGCCCGAGAGACCATCAACCTGCGATTCAAACGTGGTCAAGTCCGGGCCAAGAATCTGGTCCATGTTGACTACCTTGATGCCGGCGTCAATTGCCTGCGTGACGAGGTCGGTGAGACCCGTTCCGAAGATCGGCTGCGTGATGATGCCCTGGAACTTGCCCGAGGTGATGGCGTCCTGCAGCTGCTGGTACTGCACCTTGGGGTCGTTGTTTGCATCGAAGACAGTCACCTCGGCGCCGTTCGCCTCAGCAACGGCCTTGGCGGCCGCAAGCATGGGCGAGTCGTAGCTGTTGGTGACGGCGAACGACAGGTATGCAATCTGCGGCTTGTCGCCGCCGCCTGCTGTGTCGCTGGAACATCCTGCGAGTCCGAGTGTGGCTACCGCTGTGACAGCCACTAGGGACAGCACTGTCCGTAGTTTCTTGTTCATGTGTTACCTCTCTTGTTTTGGTTTTCTTCGCCTGTGGTGTTGAAGAAAGGGTGCGCAGTGTGCGCGTGGTGCCTGACTATCCGTAGGTGTAGGGGTTCGGAATCGGCTCGTCTTCAGGAATTGCGGGGCTCATCCACTCGTTCCACTGGTCGGGTCCGAGTTGTCCGCGCACATACTCGACCGAGTTAGCGACCTTGTCGCGAATCGGTGCGAGCGGCAGGTTGATGCGCTCTCCGTCAAACTTGACGACCTTGCCGTCGATCATGACGGTGTGCACATCCGCCGTACCGGCCTGGTAGACCACGTGGGCGTAGGGGTTGAGAATCGGCGTCATCGCGGGCGACTCGTCGTTCTTGATGAGTACGACATCGGCTTTCTTGCCCACGGTGAGCGAACCAATCTGGTCAGCCATACCGAGTGAGTGGGCGCCACCCATGGTCGCCTGCCACACGGCGTCCTGTGCCGTCATTCGGTTGACCGTGACCGTCTCGCCCTTGGCCTGCGCCTCGAGGTGATCACGTGAACGGAAGGCGCTCAGTGTCGAACGCATGGCCGAGAAGAAGTCAGCACTCCACCAGACACTCGTGTCCATCGACAGCGAGCTCGTGATGCCATACTTCTTGATTTCCCAGGATGAGGGGTAGCCCTGACCGGCGCTCTGCTCGCTTTCGGTCGAAACCGAAACCGTGCCACCGGTGGCTGCGATCTTCTGGTAGCTCTCCTTGCCGAGCGACGATGCGTGTACGTAGCAGACCTTGTCGGTCATCCAGCCGCCGTCAAACATCTGGCTGATGCTCGTGTCGGTCGTGGCACCCCACACACCCGCGTGCGTGGTGACGCGCAGATCGAGGTCACGAGCGGCCTTGAAGGCAGCCTCTTCGGGGAAGCCCTCGGCGCCGGTGACGTCAAACGCGAGTTGCAGTCCGAGCATGTCGCTCGTCTTGAAGTCGCCGACCCACTTGCGGAATTCGGGTGCGTTGGCCCATTCCCACGGAGCTCCGAGGTAGTTGCCGTAGGCGAGAACAAAGCGTCCAGGAATCTCCTTGAACGATTCGACCGCGGCATCGGCATACTCGGGCGTACGCAGAGCGTGCGACCAGTCGAGCGTCGTCGTAACGCCCTGGTCAACCGACTCCAGCGCGCTGAGCAGGTTGCCGGCCTTAATGTCTTCGGGACGGAAGATGTGACCCCAGGTCAGGTAGTAGAAGACGAAGTACTGGGTGAGTGCCCAGTCGCCGCCGTAGCCGCGCAGTGCGGTCTGCCACATGTGGCGGTGCGTGTCGATCATGCCAGGCATGACGATTCCGCCCTTGGCGTCAATCTCGACGGTGCCTTCGGGGACCTCAAGTTTGTGGCCAACTCCGGCGATTTTTTTGTCAATGATCAACACGTCGGCGTCGTAAAGCACGCCCTGCGAGTCGACCGTGATGACGGTTCCATTACGGAAGACAACTGAACGACCTTCGGTGAAGTCGCTTGCCTTTGTCTTACTTGACATTGTTCCTCCTCGTTGAGCAACGGTTCGTGGTGAGTGGTGATACAGGTGGAGCAAGTGGAACGGGTAAAGCAGGTAGTGCGGGTGGAGCGGGGTTGGGGGGAAACGAAAGTTTGGAGTGGGTTACGTCAGGCGCCAGCCGCGATCGACGTAAATGTTGGTTCCGGATGTGCCCTTGTTGTCGAGCAAGAACAGGGTTGCGCCCACGACGTCTTCCATGGTCGCCAGCTCGCCACCGGGAGTGCGCGACTCATAGCCGTCAAGAACACCCGCGGGCTTATCACTCCAGAACGGGCTGTTGCCGATGATGCCCGGGTGAATGGCGTTGACGCGCATGGGAGCGAGTTCAAGAGCCATCGTGCGCGTCAAACCTTCGACACCACCGTTAATGGATGAGACCGTGGTCGAGCCGGGGTACGGAGCATCCTTCGCCCGCCCGCCAAACAGCACGATGGCCGTGTCGCGATTCTCCGGCAGACGACCGAGCAGCGTGTGCACGGTTTCCGTGTAGCCAACAAGTTTGAGTGTGACGAGCAGTTTGGCGCGCTCGATGTTGTAGTCACGCACCGTGTTCGCATCGCGCAAAATTCCCGCCAGCACGAGGCCGTTCACTTCGCCAACACTCTTGAGCGATTCGGCGATGGATTCGGGAACCGAGAGATCGACTCCCAGACCGGAGGCGTGCTCCCCGACCGTCGCCGCAATCTCTTGTGACCGCGCGGTGTCGCGTCCGGTGATGATGACCTTCTCGCCACGGGCAATGAGGGTCTTGGCGAGTTCGAGTCCAATGCCCGAGGTTCCACCCACAATCAGCGTCGTCTTGGTGCTCACTTTTCGCCCTCCAGCTTCTGGGACAGGTATTCCCAATCACGCGAGAAGCGATAGGCGTGACGGTGTGGCATTTGGGGTGACTGTGTCTCCAACCAGCGAACGGGTGCACCAACAGCTGCAAAGGCGTGCACGCAACCGACGCCGGCCCATGCCATGTCACCCGGAACCATGCGCACGTACTCGCCGTCAAACCACGCGTCGACTTCGCCGTCCATGATGAGGTAGGCCTCTTCGAGCGGGTGATCGTGAGCGCCGGCCTTGCCGTCCGGTTCGTACTGCACCATGAACATCGAGGAGAGCACTGCGCCGAGGTCTGAATCGACCATCATCTTGAGCGAAATGCCGCTGTAGACGAGAAGTGCCGTGCGCATGCTCGCCGATACCGCGAGCAATTCCTGCGACTGACGGCCGGGGTTCATATGACCCTCGGTGATGTTGCCAAACGAGCGAGTACGCGGGTCGCGTGCGTCGACGGTGACGGGTGTGCCCGCCGGCTCGTCAGCGACGCGATACGTGTCGTAGTCGTGATCCGGGCGCGGTGGCGGCGACAGGATGTCCGCCCACGTGGCCTCGACGTCGCCCACCGAGTGCCACGAGTGTGGCACTCCGATCGGGATAACGCCGTAGTCACCGGCGACGAGGTGCACCGTTGCCTCGGGGGTCACGAGAATGACCTCACCCGAAATCAGGTTGAACTGCTCCTCGAACGAGTGCACGTGAGTGGGGATGCTCCCGCCCACGTCGAGTCGCGACATGCCGAAGTCGGTGTGTGCGGCACCGTCGGCGTAACCCACGGCGCGCCAGCGCGAGTACCCCCTCGAGTCGGGCGCGATGGCGGTCTCGACCTGATAATCGGCTTCCGAAGCCTTCTTGATCACGTGACGCTTGGTCATGGCTACCTTTACTCGGGCTGTGGATAAGTGTTTACTCACAGTAATCGTTTAGTGAGAATAAACACTTGTCTAGTGCCCGCGTGGCGCATGTGTCAAGCGTGAATGTGTGAATTTTTCTTGAGCCAACGGGTTGCCCCGCAAAATGCCCTACGCGACGAGAACGACCGACTCTTTCTTCTCGCCCCGCGTGAGTTTCGACCCCTCGACATCGACGTCCGGAAGCAGTCGATCAAGCCAGGCGGGGAGCCACCACGCGGCCTTGCCGAGAAGACGCAGCGCGGCCGGCACGAGTAGCAATCGAACGAGGAACGCGTCGACCAACACTCCGAAAGCCAGCCCAAATCCCATCGGTCGAATCATGGTTGATTCAGCAAACGCGAAGCTTCCGAACACCGCCATCATGATGATTGCCGCGGCGATGACCACCGCGCGACCGGCGCGCACACCGTGCGTGATTGCCACGCGCGGGCTGTCACCGTGGGCATAGGCCTCCCGGATTCCGGCCGCGATGAAGAGTTGGTAGTCCATTGCGAGACCGAACAGCACGCCAATCAAGATCGTGGGCAAGAAGTTCATGACCGGACCCGGGTTGTGAACACCAAAGATGGAACCCAACCAGCCCCACTGGTAGACCGCGGTGACAGCGCCGAGCGCCGCCGATACGGAGAGCAAGAACCCGGCGCTCGCCACGAGCGGGACCGCAATCGAGCGGAACACGAGCATCATGAGCAACACGCTGAGCGCGAGCACGGTACCGAGGTACAGCGGAAGCGCATCGGCCAGCTTCTTCGAAATGTCAATGTTGACCGCCGCCATGCCCGTGACACCGAGCTCACCGCCCGTCAGTTCGGCAATCTGCGGCGCCTTAGCTCGCAAGTCGTTGACCACGGCTTCGGTCGACACCGAGGCCGGACCTTCCGACGGTACGACCGAGAAGGCCAGCGTCTTGCCATCGGGCGACGGAGCTCCGGTTACGACCGCCTCGACGTTCGGGACGGTCATGAGCGTTGAAGCGATTTCGGCCTGCGTCTTGAGCAGATCGTCGCCGGCGAGCTTGCGGTCAAACATGATGGCCGCAGTGACCTGGCCGTTTTGGCCCGCGCCGAAGGCGTCACTCGTGAGTTGGTAGGCCCGGTACTGAGTCGATTCGACCGGCTCCGAGAATCCGTCGGAGAGGCCAAGGCGCATCGATCCAAACGGGATGGCCGCCACGAGCAACACGCCCACCGTGATGAGCAGCGCGACCACGGGTCGCTTCGCTGCCCAAATCTCGCGCGCCACGGGAACCGCAACACTGCCGGTCGGGGCACCCGCGTCGCTCGACGTGAGGGTCGCCAGACGGGCGCGTTCACGCTTGCTGAGCACGCGCATCCCGCTGATCTTCATCATGGCCGGCGTGAAGGTGACGGCCGCCAGCACCGCGATCGCGATCGCGATGGCACCGATGGATCCCATCAGTCCGAGGAACCCGATTCCGGTCAAGTTGAGGGCAAGCAACGCGATGATGACCGTCAAGCCGGCGAAAAGCACGGCCGTGCCCGACGTGCCGTTAGCCAGCGCGATGGAGTCGCGCATCGACATGCCGGCTTTGAGCTGACGGCGGTGACGGTTGAGCACGAACAGGGAGTAGTCGATTCCCACCGCAAGACCGAGCATGACGGCGAGCGTCGGCGTCGTGGAGTTCATTTCGACAACGGAGGACAACGCGTAGGCGCCCAGAGCGCTGATGCCGACGCCGAGCAGGGCGGTCAGCACGGGCAGACCCGCAGCGACGAAGGTGCTGAGCATGATGAGCAACACAACTCCGGCAATGACCAAACCAAGGAGTTCGCCAGGGCCGACGATGCTTCCGAGCGAGGTCGCAAGTTCTTTCGAGAACTCCACGCTGACCCCGGCAACCTTCATTTCGGAGAGAGCGGTGACGACGGCGTCTTTGGCTTCCGGCGAGACGTCGGACATGGGTGTCGAAAAGTAGACAGCACCGAGCGCCGTTTGGTTGTCAACCGAGACGGCACGATAGTTCTTCGCCGCATCGATGAGCGCCTGACCCCAGGCCACTTTCTGCACCTGCGCCGGCAGGTCGGCACGAGCCTTGTTGAGGTCCGCCTGGGCCTTGGTGAGCGCATCCTTGTTCTCGTTGATGGTGGCAAGACCGGTGGCGCTCGCCTGACGAGCCGAATCGAGGGCCGCTTGCGATTCGTCGAGCTGTGCGAGTCCCGCCGTGACCTGAGCCAATTGGCCGTTCAGCTGATCGATTTGCGACTGGGGAGCACCCGACGAAATGGCCTGCTGCAGACCGGCTTCGAGCTGGGCTTTGTTAGATTCGAGCCCCGGACGCGCGCTGTCGATTTGAGACTGACCCGAGTCGATCTGCGACTGGCCGGCAACCAAATCGGCCTCCGCCTGGCGGATCTTGGCCCACCCAGCATCAATCTGGGCCTGGCCCTCGTCGAGCGATGCGGGAGCATCGGCGACTTTTTGCTC
>CANGKD010000032.1 GCA_947454495.1 Actinomycetota bacterium | reverse complement strand
GCGCCGTCCGATCCTGACCGCGAGGCGCGTCAAGTTGCGCGGCTGCGGGCGCTCGCCGAAGAAGCCGACTTAGATCCCGCTTTCGCCGAGAAGTGGTTCAACTTCGTGGTGTCCGAGGTAATCCGCCACCATGTGCGCATTGCCGAAGAGGGATAGGTTTAGCGCATGAAGATTAAGAGCGCACTCGCCGCCGCTGCCGTCATTGCCATTGTGGGTACCGCCTCGCCCGCCTTCGCTGACAACAACGACATCAGCGCGAACATGACGATTGACAACTCGACGTTCAACTCGGGGGAGCTCAATAGCCAGTCAGTCGCCATTACCTTTCCGCTTGTCACGAACATCGCCGGTGATCGCCTCTACATCGACCTGCCAGTCGGATACGTTCTCGGGGCATCCTCTGGTGTTGTTGGACCACAGACTTACGACCCCACCACGGGAATCTGCGGCGGGTATGACACGGGAATCACTATTCCGAATTTGAGCGGTGGTCCGTTTACTTGCCTCTCTACGCCAGACTTCCCCTTCGAATTCCTCATCGCCGGCAACGTGCCAAGCGATGACTACGTCATTAACCTGGCTCCGGGTTCCTTCCGTGCGAAGACGACGAACGTCGACGAGACGGGTGAAATCACAATCACACTTGCCATGTTTGGTGACCCCATGGTCTTCGACGACCATGGAAGCGTTGCCGTAACGACGCTGGGTAAGAAGTTGCCGAACACCGGTGTGGATGTCTTCGCGAACGTCGCAGGAGGCGCACTGGTCGCCCTGGCCGGATTCGCACTTGTCATCGTCGCTGTGCTTCGTCGACGCAGTCGCGCATAGAACGCGCTAGCTGAGGTAGGTCTCCTTAGCCGAAGTACTTCGGCAGCGTCTCGGAGCTGCGCCGCGCAATCTCGGCGACGGGAACCGTGAAGACTCCCTGCACGTCGAGTGCGGCATCCGCACCCTTTTGATCGGTCACACCGATGCGCAAGACGGGATAGTTGCGGGCTTCGCACAGTCCGACGAACTTCACGTCATCGACGCGGTCCACCGAGACGAGCACGCGACCGGTGGATTCGCTGAAGAGGGCGGTCGCGAGGTCGACACCATCACGCTCGAGAACTTCGTCGAGGTACACGCGCGCACCGACGCCGAATCGAGTGACGGCCTCGGCGAGAGCCTGGGCGAGACCGCCGTCGCTGAGGTCGTGTGCGCTCGTGACGAGTCCCTCGAGTGCTGCTCCGCGCAACAGGCTGCCCAGCGCGACTTCGCGATCGAGATCGACGGCCGGCGGGCGACCGCCGAGGTGGTTGTGAATCGTGTTCGCCCACGCAGAGCCATCGAGTTCCGTCTTCGTGACGCCGAGCAGGTAGATGTTCTGGCCCTCTTCGTGCCAGGCGCTCGGGATGCGTCGCGCGACGTCATCGATGATGCCGAGCACACCCACGACGGGGGTCGGGTGAATCGCCACGTCGCCGGTCTGGTTGTAGAACGACACGTTTCCGCCGGTCACGGGAATTTCCATGGCCTGGCAGGCGTCGGCGAGACCTTCGACGGCGCGCTGGAACTGCCACATCACCTCGGGGTTTTCGGGGCTGCCGAAGTTGAGGCAATCGGTCACGGCTGCGGGGACAGCGCCCGTGACGCTCACGTTGCGATAGGCCTCCGCCAACGCGAGTTGAGCGCCCTGGTACGGGTCGAGCTGGCAGTAGCGCCCGTTGCAGTCCGTCGCCACCGAGAAGCCGAGCCCCGACTCCTCGTCGACCCGAATCATGCCGGCGTCATCGGGGAACGAGAGGGCCGTGTTGCCCATGACGAAGTAGTCGTACTGGGTCGTGATCAGGCTCTTGTCGGCCAAGTTGGGGCTGGCCACGAGGCTGAGGAATTCGTCCCGCAGTGTCGCGCCGTCGGTCGCGCGCGCGAGCTTGTCTGCTGAATCGGCGTTGAGCGCGTCAATCCACGTGGGATATGCCACGGGGCGCTCGTACACCGGACCATCGACCGCGACGGTCGACGGGTCGACGTTGACGATCTCCTGCCCGTTGTGGTGAATGACCAGACGGCCCGTGTCGGTGACTTCGCCCAGAACGCTGGTTTCGACATCCCATTTCGCCGTCACGGCGAGGAACGCCTCGAGCTTGCCGGGTTCCACGACTGCCATCATGCGCTCTTGGCTTTCCGACATGAGAATCTCTTCGCTGGTGAGCGTCGGGTCGCGCAACAATACGTTGTCGAGTTCGACAAACATGCCGCCGTCGCCGTTGGCCGCCAGTTCGCTCGTCGCACACGAAATGCCGGCGGCACCGAGGTCTTGAATGCCCTCGACAAGTCCCTCGCGATACAGCTCGAGACAGCACTCGATAAGCACTTTTTCGGCGAAGGGGTCGCCGACCTGCACGGCCGGACGCTTGGTGGGTCCGGTCGAATCGAACGAATCAGACGCCAAAATGGATGCGCCACCGATGCCATCGCCACCGGTGCGCGCCCCGAACAGCACGATCTTGTTGCCCACACCCGAGGCGTTGGCCAGGTGCAGATCTTCGTGGCGCAGCACGCCTACGGCGAGTGCGTTGACGAGCGGGTTGCCCTGATAAACCGCGTCGAAGTAGGTCTCGCCACCGATGTTCGGCAGGCCGAGGCAATTGCCGTAGAAGCTGATGCCGCCCACGACGCCCGAGACCACCCGAGCGGTGTCGGGATTCTCAACGGCACCGAAGCGCAGTTGATCCATGATGGCAACCGGTCGCGCGCCCATCGAAATGATGTCGCGCACGATTCCTCCGACGCCCGTTGCGGCGCCCTGGAACGGTTCGATGTAGCTGGGGTGATTGTGGCTCTCGACCTTAAACGTGACGGCCCAACCCTCACCGATGTCGACGACGCCCGCGTTCTCGCCCATGCCCACCATGAGCTTTTCGCGCATTTTGGGTGTGACCTTCTGGCCGAACTGGCGCAGGTAAATCTTGCTGGACTTGTACGAGCAGTGCTCGCTCCACATCACCGAGTACATGGCGAGCTCGCCACTCGTGGGGCGTCGCCCGAGAATCTCTTTGATGCGCGCGTACTCGTCGGGTTTCAGACCGAGGGCCGCAAACGGCTGCTCCTTGTCGGGAGTCGCAATCGCGTTCTCGACGGTATCTGCTGCGGGACGACTCACGACTTAGCGACCTCCGGGGGGACCTGCGAGCAAGAGAACGCAGAAAATCAGAATGATGGCGGCCAGGATGGCCAGAACGAGCAAAACCGGACGGTTCAAGAACCAGCGAACAAATCGATCAAACCAGTGGCGGTCGCGCGGGTCATCGGTGGCCTCGAGGCGCCAGTCACCGTTGAGTGCGCCACGACGCGATTGCACGATGTCGAACGGGATGGTCGCGTACGGCAAGATCGCGGTCATCACCGCGAGTAACCCAACGAGGAAGTGCCAGCGCTGGTTGATGGCGACGAGAATCGCCGTCGCGCCGTAGCTGATGAAGACGAAGCCGTGCAGGCCACCGATCACGAACAGCGCGGACGGGTCGATGCCCGCCGTGGCTCGCACGATGAGACCAGCAATGAGCAGGGTCCAGGTGCCGGCTTCCGCAATCGACAGAATTAGGTATAAGCGCTTCGGAGTCATGCGAGCACTCGCTCGATGACCGAGGTGAAGAAACGCAGACCGTCGAGGCCTGAGCGCATGTGCGTTGCGGTGTCGGGTCCGAACCCGGGCTCGACCGCGTGCTCGGGGTGCGGCATGAGGCCGACGACGTTTCCTCGCTCGTTTGACACTCCGGCAATGTCATCGGCCGAACCGTTCGGGTTGAGTCCGACGTAGCGAAACGTGACTTGACCGTTGTCTTCGATGCGCTTGATGGTGTCGGCATCGGCGATGAAGCGACCATCCGCATTCTTCAACGGGATGATGATCTCTTCGTTCTCGCCGAATTTGGTCGTCCAGGCGGTGGTGTTGTTGACCACACTCAGGTGCTGGTCGCGACGCACGAAGTGCTGCACGTCGTTGCGGGTGTGAGCGCCGGGAACGAGCCGCGCTTCGGCGAGCATCTGAAAGCCGTTGCAGATGCCGAGCACGGGCATCCCCTTGTTGGCGGCGTCAATGACCTCGGCCATAATCGGCGCGTGGCTCGCGATGGCGCCGGCACGCAAGTAGTCGCCGTAGCTGAAACCGCCAGGGAGCACGAGTGCGTCGACGCCCTGAAGATCGTGTTCGCCATGCCACAAACTGACCGGCTCGGCACCGGCAATGCGAATCGCGCGCAGCGCATCCCGATCGTCGAGAGACCCGGGAAAGGTGATGACGCCGATGCGCATCAGGCGGTGCCTCCGGTGCCGCCGGTGACCTCGGTGATGCTCACCACGTCTTCGATGACCTGGTTCGACAGAATCTCGCGGGCAATCTCTTCGAGCTTGGCGTGGGTGTCCGCAGTGACTGGTCCCTCGACGGTGACCTCAAAGCGCTTGCCCATACGCACCGCGGAGAACTCGGTGTGGCCGAGCCGGCTGAGGGCTCCTGCCACTGCCTTGCCCTGCGGGTCGAGGATTTCGGGTTTCGGCATGACCTCAACGACAAAAACGGGCATCGCACACTCTTTTTCTCTGCGTCACAAGCGTTTGGACGCCTCAAGTCTAACCGGTGGTCGCGCGCTCGATTCGGCGCCGGCGTTGCGCGACGGCACCGGCCAGAGCGAGGCCGACTGCGACGAGAAACACGCTTGCGCCAAGACCCGGCGCGAGGTCGAGGCCGGTGTTTGGCAGGGTGGCGGCGGGTTCGATCATCATCCAACGAGTTCCCTCGTCGAAGTAGAGACGCCCCCCGAATGCCATCAGACCCTCGGCGTATCCGGGCGTGTCTGCGATGTGCGTGAAGTCGGCACCATCGAATTGGTAGAGGTGACCAAATTCGGCGCAGTTCGGAGTCACGTCACGTGCGCATACCTGAACGGTGCTGCGATCACCGGTGAAGAAGAGGTCGCTTCCAATCACCGTGAGATCATCTACTCGATATGGACTACCCGGGATTGGTGTTGCTGCGCTGCCGTCATAGGCGTAGAGCACCTGGGGTCCGTCGTTATCGCCGGTGAAGACCAGTTTGTCTCCCACCGGAGTGAAGTTAAACGCGTACTCAATGTTGGGAATCACCGCGGGTTCGAGGCTGAGGTCAGGTTTCATTCGATAGAACGCCAGATTCTGATCTAGGAACCCGAGGTACAGGTTTCCGTTCCACACGGTCATGTCGACTCCGGCGCCTGGCCGTGCGAGCTCTGAAGTTGTTCCGTCGGTACGGAACATTTGGTAATAGTTTGTTCCGGATGGCATGCCCGTGAAGTAGACATGGTTGCCGAATGCAACGAGGTCAGTGGCGTACCGGTACGTGTCAATGATGGTTGTGGAACCCTGAGACAAAGACTCCAAACGAGTCTCGTTATCCGAAACGGGGACCGCGAGAATCATGTCAGTCGAGCTCGGCAACGGGCGTGATTCGATGGCAGCATATTCCGATGTGGCGCCCATCTCGGTCCAATCGGTTCCGTCGTAGGACAACAAATGCCAGGTTCGATCGGCGTCTATGGCGCTATAGAACAACAGGTCATTTGCGACGACAAAATTACCAGGGTATTGATGGACCGAGTCGGCCAGCCGGAAGCGTGAACCGTCATATGAATAGAGCCTGCGATCGCCCTGCTGGTCAGTCCCGGAGAAGTACAGTTTGCCGTGAAACTCGATGCCTGATGCGGGATTGCCCGGCGCTCCTTCAATCTCTACGGGCGAGGTGAAGGTGGTGGCATTGGCTGGCGCAACTACGCCGATTGCGACGCAGACGCCCATCGCCATCGTCAAAAGGGCAGCGGCGAGGCGGCGTGCACGAACGGTCATGACTTCAGAGTACTCGCGACCGCATCGAGACCGACGATGACCTCGGCAAAGCTCGTGGTCAGCGGAGAGAGCCCGATACGCAAGCCACCCGGGTCGCGATAGTCGGGAATCACATCGCGTGCCCACAACGCCGCCGTGACGTCACGCATGAGCGGATGCGCGAGCGTGACGTGCCCACCACGTGAGTCGCTCGCCCGAGGTGAGGCCACTCGCACGCCCAGTGGCGCGAGGTGCTCATCCGCGTACGCAATCACCAGTTCGGTCAGTGCAATCGATTTGGCACGAATCGCCTCAATGCCAACCTCGGCGATCATGTCAATCACCGGTTGCATCGCGAGCATGCCGAGCACGGGCGGCGTGCCGGTGATGAACTTGACGATGCCCGGGCCGGGTTCGTAACGCGGGCCCATCGAGAACACGTCGGCCGCGCCCATCCAGCCGTGAATCGGTTGGTCGACCTCGTCGAGGTGGCGCGAGGCAACGTATCCGAATGCCGGCGCACCCGGACCACCGCAGAGGTACTTGTAGGTGCAACCAGCGGCAAAATCGGCGCCCCACGCATCGAGTTGAACGGGCACCGAGCCGACCGAGTGAGAGAGATCCCAGAGAATCAGTGCGCCCATCTCGTGCGCCGCGGCGGTGATACTGGGTCCATCGGCAAGAAATCCAGAGCGGTAGGCGACGTGGCTGAGCAGCACGAGGGCGGTTCGTTCGTTCGTTACCTCGCGCACCTGCTCGAGCGACACACCCGATTCGGGATCACTGTCGATCCAGCGCAGGCTAAGTCCACGTTCGGCCGCGATGCCCTCAAGCAGGAATCGGTCGGTCGGAAAATTATCGCTATCGGCGACGATTTCGGTGCGCGCCGGATCGCGGAGGAGCTGAGCGTCGACCGCCGCGCGCGCGAGCTTGAAGAGAATGACACTCGTGGAATCGGCGACAAACGTTTGCCCGGGTGCGGCTCCCAGTGCGGTGCGCCCGATGTGGTCGCCGAGCTCGAAAGGAAGGCGCATCCATTCTTCGTCCCAGGAGCGAATGAGTCGCGTGCCCCACTCGTGGCGCAAAAACGATTCGATGCGCTCGATGGCGGCGACGGCGGGGCGGCCGAGCGAGTTGCCGTCAAAGTACGCCAGCGGCATTCCGGTGCGGGCGGCGTCGGCCTCGTGGCCGGGTGCACCCGTGCCGAAAAAGCGGTGTCGATAGTCGCGTAACGGGTCGTTGGCATCGAGTGTCGCGGCGAGGGCGGCGAAGTCAGTCATCGTAAGACACCAATTCGGTCGAGTGAATGGGACGAGTTCTCGTCAGTGCACCGATCAGGTCATCGAGTGAACCGGACATGTCTTCGTCAATGGACACGAACGCTCCGCGTGCCGAGTCGATGCGGGCGCTCGTGTGACGAGTCAACCACGTCGTCGACATGGCCGTGATGATTGCCTGGGCATCGAGCCCCACCTCATGCATCAACTCAATCTCGCGCGCATTGAGTCGCACCGGCACGGGCCCATTGCCCAGGTCGGTGCCATAGAGCAGCGCGCCACCCGCTTCGGCGAATCGCCACGAATTGTCGAGCGCGAGAGAGAGGTTCTCGGCTTGCTCGGGTGACGGTGAGCCGTACCCGTGAATGTCAAACGTGGTGATCCACGTCATGCCGCGCGACACGCATTCCTCGAGCACGTCGCGTGTGACGACCTCGGTGAAGGGGGCGTGGGCCAGCACATCCACCCCGCCATTCAGCGCAAGTTCGGTCATGCCGATACCTTCGGCGTGTCCCACCACCGAGACGCGCTGCCGATGAGCGACCGTACAAATTGCCTCGAGGGTGGCCAAATCGAAGACGGGTCCGGCGTCGCGATGCAACGAAACCTTAATGACGGATGCGCCCGCGCGCAGCTGTTCGAACACGGCGTGCTCCGCATCGTCGGCGCTCACCACGAAGCGCACGCTGCCCGCGGGCGCCCAGGACCGATCGCTCGGATAGCCACCCGGGGCACTCAAGAATGCACCGGCATAGGCCACGCTCACGCGTTCGCCGAGCTGTTCGGCGAGGTCAGGCACCGACGCGGTGCCACTCCCGCTCACGCTGCCGCCGAGGTCGAGCACGAAGCCGAGGTTTGCGTTGGCGAGCTCATGCGCGTCGACAAGTTGAACGTGCGCGTGATGATCGCCGAGCAGGGGCAAGAAGAGCCCCACTTCTCCGGTCGCGGCAATCTCGGCACGTACGCCAAGTGATCCGTTTGTCATTGGCAGATTCCTAGCTGGCCCAGTTCGGTTTCGTGTCGCGCTCGGTCAGGCCAATTTCGGTGCGAATGGCGAACAGCTCGGGAAAGAACGTGAGGTCGAGTGCGCGCTGCAGGAATGATGCACCACTCGAACCCCCCGTGCCCGTCTTCATGCCGATGATGCGCATAACCGTGCGCAGGTGACGGAATCGCCAGAACTGGAAGTTCTCTTCCAAATCGACGAGTTCTTCACACGTTTCGTACGCCGCCCAGTTCGACTCGGGGTCGTTATAGATCTTTTCGAACACGGGCATGATGTCGGGAGTAAAAACCCACGCGAGAGTGACGTCGCGCTCGAGCACGCTGGCCGGAATCTCATATCCCGCTCGCGCGAGGTACCGCAAGAATTCGTCGTAGAGACTCGGCGACTCGAGTGCCTCTCGCAAGACCGCCTGCTGTTCGGGCTTCGCATCAAACACTGCGAGCATCTTGGCGTTCTTGTTGCCGAGCGCGAACTCGATGCAGCGGTATTGGTGGGATTGGAATCCACTGGCATTGCCCAGTACCTGACGAAATTGCGCATATTCGCTGGGGGTCAGGGTGGCCAGAATCGACCACTGTTCGGCCATCGATTTCTGAATGTGCTTCACGCGGGCTACGCACTTGAGAGCATGGGCAAGGTCATCGTGACGCAGAAATGCGCGCGCCTGGTTTAGCTCGTGCACGACGAGCTTCATCCACAGCTCGGTCGTTTGGTGCTGGATGATGAACAGCAGTTCATCGGGGTGCTGCGGGTCGCTCAACGGACGTTGGGCAGACAACAACCTGTCAAGTTCGAGGTACCCGCCGTAGCTCATCCGGTCAGAAAAATCAGTGACGATTGTTTCTTCAATGTCGCGCGTGTTGTCGGCGATGCCCATGTAAACCTCCGGAAGGTGACCGAAGTCACGGTAGCAACACGGGTGCGTTCTTCGTCAGTCCCCGTCGAAAGATTCGTGGAGCGGTTTGCCGGAGCCGGAGCCGGAGCCGGAGCCGGAGCCGGTCTTGTTCTTGTCGAGTGCGAACCACGGCATCAGCACGTGGGCCACGGGTCCAATCGTGAGCGCGTAATAGATGGTGCCAAGACCGAGCGGCCCGCCGATGAGCCAGCCCATCGCGACAACGACGATTTCGATGCTCGTGCGCACCAGCCAGACGGGCTTGTCGAACCGGTTGACGAGCCCTGTCATGAGTCCGTCACGCGGACCCGCCCCGAGTCCACCGCCGACGTACATGGCGATGGCGAGACCGTTGACCAGAATGCCGATTGAGAATTCGAGCACGCCGAACCAGAAGTTCGCGGCGACGGGCGTGATGGGCAAAAAGAGGTCGACCGAAAGCCCGATGATGATGACGTTCATGGCCGTGCCGACGCCGAGTTTCTGTCGGAGGGGAATCCAGAGCAAGAGAACACCCGCGCCGACGATGATCGATACGACACCATAGGAAATGCCGGTTCGGTTGGCGATGCCCTGGTGGAAAACGCCCCACGGCTCCAGACCAATTCCCGCACGAATCATGAGCGCGACGGCGAGCCCGTAGAGGGGCAGGCCGATGATGACCGATAGAAAGCGTCGCCACAGCGCAACATCGCCGCGCTCGGGGAAGTGGAAGATTGCACTCAAGAGTTTCATGACGGCTCTCACGATAGCGGGCACTCACTATTTCCCCGCCATGCCCTGCATCACGAAGTGTCCACAAGCCCTCGTTAACGAGTCAAATTTCCGGGATGCGTCTGGAATTATCCCGGTTGGGGGTTCACAATGGGAGGGTGCTGACCTTGACCGAACCACAGGTGTGGACACTCATCGGTGTCTTTGGTGCGTCGATTTTTGGCATACAGGGGATCGTGATTTCAAGCTTTCGACGCGAGATGCAGAGCATTCGAAATGAGCTTAAGTCAGAGATGACTTCGATGCGAAACGAGTTGATTACCCGTATGGATACACGTTTCGATCAGCTCGACCGCAATGTTAACCGACTAGCCGCTCGATGAGTTCGCGATAGCGCGCCGCGGTTTGCTCCACAATCGCTGCTGGCAAGGCGGGGGGCGTGCCGTGCTTGTCCCAGTTTGCGCTGAGCCAGTTGCGCACAATCTGCTTGTCGAAGCTTTGCTCGCGCTCGCCGCGAGCGTAGGCGTCCGCATCCCAATAGCGACTCGAATCGCTCGTCAAAACCTCGTCGGCCAACGTGATGACGCCGGTCTCGCGGTCACGTCCAAACTCAAACTTGGTGTCGGCGAGAATCACGCCACGCTCTGCCGCGAGTGCGCTCGCGCGCGCAAACACCTCGAGCGAGAGGTCGCGCAATGCGCGCGCATCCGTTTCCCCAATCAGTTCGACGGTGCGCTCAAACGTGATGTTCTCGTCGTGCTCGCCGACCGGCGCCTTGTACGCCGGTGTATAGATCGGCTCGGGAAGCTGGTCGCCGTTGCTCAGCCCGGCGGGTAGCGCGATGCCGCACACCGTTTGTGATTCCTGATATTCGAGCCAACCGCTGCCCGAGAGGTATCCGCGAACGACGCACTCAATCGGAAACATGTCGAGGTTGGCCACGAGCATCGCCCGATTCGCAATGACCGGCGGGATGCTCGGCGTCGTCTCACTCGCCTCGCGCAGGTGATTCGGCACGGGCAGTTGCGCGAACCACCACGTGCTCAGCCGGGTAAGCAGCTCACCCTTGCCGGGAATCGCGGGTTCGAGCACGTGATCGAACGCGCTGATTCGATCGCTCGCGACCACGAGGATTCGCGGCGCCGTCGAAAGGGCCTCTCCGACGGGCACGTAGAGGTCGCGCACCTTTCCGGAATAGGCGTGCGCCCAACCCGGAACGTCGAGCGCAGCGGCTCCCGCGTAACCGGCCACTAAATGTGCCCCGCAGGTTCTGCATCAGCTATCTTGCTTTCCGCAGCCGTGACGACGGCAGCGATATCGGAACGGAACTGACCGCCGTCAAGGCTGATGCGTCGGATGGCCGTGTATGCCAGCTCTCGCGCCGCACCGAACGATGTTGCACGTGCAACAACACTGAGAACACGTCCCCCCGAAGCAATGAGGGCGTCGTCCGTCGAGGCATCGGACGCGGCCGCCGTGGCGGCATGCGTGAGGTGCACGCCGGCAAGAGCGCGGGCCGACTCGAGCCCGACGATTTCGCGACCGGTCACCGGGGATTCCGGGTAGCCTTCGCTGGCGAGCACGACGCACACGGTGCGGTCAGCGCTGAATTCGGGCCATGGTCGACCGCCCAAATCTCCGGTGGCCGCGGCGAAGAGCAATTCCGAGAGCGGCGTCACGAGCCGCGGGAGGACCGCTTGAGTCTCGGGGTCGCCGAACCGGGCGTTGAACTCGATGACGCGAATCCCGTCGGCGGTGATGATGAGTCCGCAGTACAGCAGTCCGACGAAGGGCGTACCCTCGGCCTCGAGCACTCGAATGACCGGCTGACCAACCGTGTCGATGACCTCACGAACAAAGGCCTCTTCGCTCCCGAATCGTTGCGCCAGCCAGGGCATCGGGGAGTAGGCGCCCATGCCACCGGTGTTTGGCCCCTCGTCGTTGTCGAAGATGCGTTTGAAGTCTTGCGCCGGCGACAGCGGTAGCACGTGGTGACCGTCGCTCAGCAAAAAGAGCGACACCTCGTGCCCGTTGAGAAACTCTTCGATGAGTACGCCACCCTGGGCAAGCCAGTGAGAGGCGTGGGCGACCGCCGCATCGCGATCCGTCGTGACGAGCACCCCCTTGCCCGCGGCGAGACCGTCGGCCTTGACCACGTAGGGAGCGCCATAATCGTCGAGTGCCGTTTCGGCTTCGAGCAGGCTGAGGGCGGTGATGGCGCGACCCGTCGGCACGAGTGCCTCCGACATGATTCGCTTGGCAAAGTCCTTGCTGCCCTCGAGCATCGCGGCCGCCCGATTCGGTCCGAATACGGGGATGCCGCGCGCGCGAATTGCGTCGGCCACACCCGCCACGAGCGGGGCCTCCGGGCCGATCACCACGAGGTCGACGTCGAGCCCGACCGCCAGTGACGTCGCCGCGTCGGGGTCATTCGCGTCGATGTTGACGCACGGCACGTCCAACGCAATTCCGGCATTTCCCGGTGCGCACGTGATGTCGTGTGGTTCCTGTTCCGCGAGCAACCTCAAGATGATGGCGTGTTCGCGCGCGCCGGGCCCCAGAACGAGAATCTTCACGCCCCCAGCGTATTGCGTTGCGAGTGCGGCGATGCCGGCGGAGGTCACCCGACGGGCAGACTAGAGACATGCCCATGCCCAAGATTGCCGACGCTGCGGGTCGCGCCGCCGTGACCGCGGTGACGCCGGCGCTCGCCGCGGCATCGACGCCGGAACGCGCCGAACTTGCCCTCGCCTGCCGGTGGCTGCTGCAGCGACTCGAGCGCGAATCACCCGGCAATTCGGTCGAGGTGCGCGTGCCACCGTTCGGGGCAATCCAGTTTGTCGACGGGCCACGTCACACCCGGGGAACTCCGCCCAACGTGGTCGAGATGGATGCGCGTACCTTCGTGGCGCTCGCCACGGGAACCCTCGCGTGGGCGACTGGCGTGGCGGAGGGCGCGATTCGCGCATCCGGAATTCGTTCGGACATTGGCGAGTTTTTCCCGCTCGCGCTCTAGCGGCTCGTGTGCTCGCTGCAACAAGCAGGGCACAATAGAAACGTGAGCGAGAAATCAACGACCGAAACCGTGACCGTTCGTCGCAGCCCGAAGTACCTCAGGTTCTTCTTGTTTGGGGTTGCCGTGGGTGCGATCATCGCGCTCGTGTCGGCCGCCCCCTTGATTGGCATGCCCGATTCCACGGGTGGTGTACCGGTGTACCAGCTCGTCGGGTTCTTCGTGCTGTTCACGGGAGCCGTGGGTGGCCTCATCGGGCTCGCCTCGGCCCTCATCATTGACCTGCTCTTGCGTCGCTCGGTTCGCACCGCCGAGGCACAGCGCACGGTGACGTCAGAGCGATCGAACAAGAAAAGCTAGCTCGACTGCGTGGCCTCAACCCAGGCAAGGTACTCATTCGTCACGGTGCCCGTCACGTACTCGCCGGTGAAGCAGCTCATGTCGAGCCCCGTGACCTGCGAGCCTTCGAGGATCGCGTCACGCATATCCGCCACCTCTTGATAGATGAGGTGGTCGGCGCCGAGCACCTCAGCAATCTCGGGAATCTTGCGACCGTGGCCAATGAGCTCGGCGCGCGACGGCATGTTGATGCCATAGACGTGCGGAAAGCGCACGGGAGGTGCGGCCGAGGTGAAGGTCACCTCGTTTGCGCCAGCGGCACGTGCCATGTCGATGATTTCCTTAGAAGTCGTGCCGCGCACGATCGAGTCGTCGACGATGAGCACGTTCTTGCCCTTGAACTCGCTCGACATCGCGTTGAGCTTCTGGCGCACGGAGCGTTTGCGCTGAGCCTGGCCGGGCATGATGAACGTTCGACCCACGTAGCGGTTCTTGTAGAAGCCCTCGCGGTATTCGATGCCGAGCTTGCGGGCCACCTGCATCGCGGCCGGGCGTGACGAGTCGGGAATGGGCATGACCACATCGATGTTGCCCGTGGGTGCGTATTCGGCAATCGTGTTCGCGAGTCGATCGCCCAGACGAAGGCGTGCCTCGTAAACCGAAATACCGTTCATCACCGAGTCGGGGCGGGCCAAGTAGACGTACTCAAACGAGCACGGCATGAGAACGGGATTCACGGCACACTGCTTGGCGAACATCTCGCCGTCTGCCGTAACGAAGATTGCTTCGCCGGGTTCGACGTCACGCACGATGTTGTAGCCCGCGCTCTCGAGCACGAGTGACTCACTGGCCACAATCCACTCGGTCTTGCCGTTCTCCGCGGGGCGTGAGCCCAGAATGAGGGGGCGAATGCCGAACGGGTCGCGGAACGCCAGCACGCCATGGCCCGCGATGACGGCAATGGCCGCATACGAGCCCTCGACGCGCGCGTGCACACCAGAGACGGCGTCGAACAGGTGGTCGGCATCCAGTTCGTCGCCGGAAATGCGGGACTGAATCTCGGTGGCGAGCACATTCAGCAGAAGTTCTGTGTCGCTCGAGGTGTTAATGTGCCGGCGATCGACGGCGAACAGGTCACGCGAGAGTTCACGCGTGTTCGTCAGATTTCCGTTGTGCACCAAGATGATGCCGTAGGGCGCGTTGACGTAAAACGGCTGCGCCTCTTCTTCGTTTTTGGCCGCTCCTGCCGTGGCATAGCGAACGTGGCCGATTCCCATCGTGCCGAGCAGCGAACGCATATCGCGCGTGCGGAAAGCCTCGCGCACCTGGCCCTTCGCCTTGAACAGGTGAAGCTGGCTTCCGTCGGCCGTGGCCATGCCGGTGGAGTCTTGTCCGCGGTGCTGCAACAGGAGCAGCGCGTCATAAATCTGCTGATTAACTGCGGTCTGCGAGACGATTCCGACAATGCCGCACATGCGTTCTCAAGTCTCCTGGGGCGTGATTGCCGCGATAGCCAGCGCGGCTCGATAAGACCCCTCAAGTCTCGCACACTTGCGCGCTCGGTAGACTTGGGCGTGATGAGCGACTCATATGCGCGCGCGGGGGTAGACACTGCCGCCGGTGACCTGGCCGTCGAGCTGATGAAGGCCTCTGTTCGGGCGACCCATGGCCCCGAAGTTGTGGGAGGCGTCGGCGGATTCGCGGGTCTCTTCGACGTCTCATTTCTCAAGGAATACCGTCACCCGCTCCTCGCCACGAGTACCGATGGCGTGGGTACTAAAGTTGCCCTCGCTCAGGCGATCGACAAACACGACACCATCGGCTTTGACCTCGTCGGCATGGTGGTTGACGACATCATCGTCACGGGGGCGCGGCCTCTCTTTATGACCGACTACATCGCGTGCGGCAAGGTCGTACCCGAGCGCATCGCCGCGATCGTCAAGGGCATCGCGGATGCCTGCCGCGAAACCGGAACGGCCCTTGTCGGCGGCGAAACGGCTGAGCATCCCGGGCTGCTGGGCCCCGATGACTATGACGTCGCTGGTGCCGCAACCGGTGTGGTCGAACGGGACGCTCTGCTCGGCGCCGATCGCGTTCATCACGGTGATGTCGTCGTGGCGATGGCGTCGAGCGGTTTGCACTCGAACGGCTACTCGCTCGTGCGCCACATTCTTGCCAACCAGAAGCTGAGCTATACCGATCGGTCGGATGCGCTGGGCGGCGTCGTGGGCGAAGTCCTTCTCGAGCCGACGCGTTTGTATACGGGCCCGCTTCTCGAGTTGCTGGAGTCACCCGAACTCGGGCCGGCGATTCACGCGTTCAGTCATGTGACGGGTGGTGGCATCGCGGCGAATCTCGCGCGCGTGTTGCCTCGCGGGGCGTGGGTTGAGGTCGACCGGTCTACCTGGTCGCCCGCATCCGTGTTTCGAGTTCTCGCCGACATGAACGCCGAATCACTCGAGTCCACCGAAGGAACATGGAACCTCGGGATTGGCATGTTCGCCATCGTGTCACCCGATTCGGCGTCAGCGATCACGACCAAGCTGACCGACCTCGGGATTCCGTCGTGGGTAGCGGGCATGGTTTCGACTGCCACGCGCGATTTCACCGGGTTTGAACAGGGCGCCAAGGGCGTCGACGGCGGCGCGGTGCGACTGGTGGGAAGCTTTGCCAACTAAACGTTCGGTGTCGTTT
>CANGKD010000031.1 GCA_947454495.1 Actinomycetota bacterium | reverse complement strand
GGCGCGTCGTCTCAGTTGCGCTCGACACTGGCCAATCCGGCCATCGACAACGCGGCGAAGAATTCTCTTGTTGCTCAGGTTTTCGGCAAGAGCTTCGACAAGAGTGCCGCGTCGCTCCTCGATGTTGTCATCGCCCAGCGGTGGTCGTCGGGAGACGATCTTGTTTCCGGTATCGAAGATCTGGCGCTTCGCGCTGCGGCATCCTCGGTAAAGTCCACGGGTTCTATTGAAGGTGAGCTGTTCGCATTCGCTCGCGCCGTGTCGAGCGATGCAGATCTCGAGCTCGCTCTCGGCAGCAAGCTGGGTAACCCCGATGCCAAGGCGTCATTGGCGAGAACGCTTCTGACCAAGGCCAAGGCTCTCCCCGCGACGTCCCTCGTCGTGGCATCACTGGTTCGTAGCCCACGCGGTCGTCGCATTGGCTCCTTGCTGAGCTCGGCCGCCGACACGATTGCCGATCAGGGTGGATGCCTCGTCGCAACCGTGACGAGCGCCCAGCCGTTGTCCGCTGCTCAACTCAAGGCCGTCTCGGGTACCGTCGCAACGCTCTACGGTCGCGATGCCGTTCTCAACGTCACCGTGGATGCCCGCACCCTTGGTGGGGTGCGCATCCAGGTCGGTAACGACGTCATCGATGGATCCGTGCTGTCGACGCTGGCCGAACTGCGCCTGCAACTCGCCGGATAAGACTTCATTCACACAAAAACTTCGGCGGGACATACCCGCCGCGAGAAAAGGAACAGACCATGGCAGACCTGACAATCAGCGGAGACGAGATTCGTGACGCGCTGAAGGACTTCGTGCAGTCATACAAGCCGAGCAAGGCCAGCACCAAAGAGGTGGGTTACGTTATCGACGCCGCCGACGGCATCGCGCACGTCGAGGGACTCCCCGGTGTCATGGCAAACGAGCTCGTTCGCTTTGCTGACGGAACCTTGGGTCTCGCGCTCAACTTGGACGAGAACGAAATCGGCGTCGTTGTACTCGGTGAGTTCACCGGCATCGTCGAAGGACAAGAAGTCACGCGCACCGGTGAGGTTCTCTCCGTACCGGTTGGCGAGGGCTACCTCGGTCGCGTCGTTGACCCCCTCGGAAACCCCATCGACGGCTTGGGTGACATCAAGACGGACGGACGTCGCGCTCTGGAGCTCCAGGCTCCTGGCGTCATGGCCCGTAAGTCGGTGCACGAGCCCATGCAGACGGGAATCAAGGCCATCGATGCCATGATTCCGATCGGTCGCGGACAGCGTCAGCTCATCATTGGCGACCGCCAGACGGGTAAGACCGCCATTGCGATCGACACCATCATCAACCAGAAAGACAACTGGGCGTCGGGTGACGCATCGAAGCAGGTGCGTTGCATCTATGTGGCCATCGGTCAGAAGGGTTCGACGATTGCGGCCGTCAAGGGCGCACTCGAAGATGCCGGCGCCATGGAGTACACCACAATCGTGGCTGCCCCCGCATCCGACCCGGCTGGTTTCAAGTACCTCGCCCCGTACACCGGCTCGGCTATTGGTCAGCACTGGATGTACGCCGGCAAGCACGTGCTCATCATTTTCGATGACTTGAGCAAGCAGGCCGAGGCTTACCGCGCGGTATCCCTTCTGCTCCGCCGTCCGCCGGGACGCGAGGCCTACCCGGGTGACGTCTTCTACTTGCACTCGCGCCTGCTGGAGCGTTGTGCGAAGCTCTCCGATGCACTCGGGGCGGGTTCGATGACGGGTCTTCCCATCATTGAGACCAAGGCCAACGACGTGTCGGCGTACATTCCCACGAACGTGATTTCGATCACCGACGGTCAGATCTTCTTGCAGTCGGATTTGTTCAACGCGAACCAGCGCCCGGCCGTTGACGTCGGTATCTCGGTGTCGCGCGTGGGTGGTGACGCTCAGGTCAAGTCGATCAAGAAGGTTTCCGGAACATTGAAGCTCGAGCTCGCGCAGTATCGCTCGCTCGAAGCCTTCGCGATGTTCGCCTCTGACCTCGACGCGGCGAGCCGCCGTCAGTTGGCCCGTGGTGCCCGCTTGACCGAGTTGCTCAAGCAACCCCAGTACACCCCGTACCCGGTCGAAGACCAGGTGGTTTCGATCTGGGCGGGTACGACAGGCAAGCTTGATGAGGTCCCGGTCGAAGACATCCTGCGCTTCGAACGCGAATTCCTCGACTACCTCGGCCGCAAGACCAAGGTGCTCGCGACGCTTCGCGACACCAATGTGCTGGACGACAAGACGGTGGAGGACCTGGAGAAGGCCATCGTTGCCTTCAAGCAGGAATTCCAGACGGGAGAGGGCAAGCCTCTTGCCTCTGTCGGACGTGAAGAATTCGCCGCTCTTCCCGAGGAAGACGTGCACCAAGAAAAGATCGTCAAGAAGAAGCGCTAGCGCAACTTCAGTGCGCATCACCGTCTCGGCGGCCCGCGCATCCCCGTAACAGACACAGGAACGTAAGGACACTTTCATGGGAGCCCAGCTTCGGGTCTATAGGCAGAAGATTCGCTCTGCCCAGACGACCAAGAAGATCACCCGTGCCATGGAGCTGATTTCTGCCTCGCGCATTCAGAAGGCTCAGGCTCGGGTAGCAGCGGCGACGCCGTATTCGCGTGCAATCACGCGCGCGGTGTCCGCGGTGGCAACCTATTCGAACGTCGCCCACACGCTGACGACCGAGCCGGAGAAGGTTGAACGGGCCGCTGTCGTCATTTTCGCCTCCGATCGCGGCCTCGCGGGCGCCTTCAGCTCGAACGTTTTGCGTGAGGCCGAACGGCTCGCGGAGTTGTTGCGAAGCGAAGGCAAGGACGTTGTCTACTTCCTTGTCGGCCGCAAGGCAAACGCGTACTTCAACTTCCGTCGTCGCGTGGCAGAACGCGCATGGACCGGCGGAACAGACGCTCCGGTGTTTGAAGTCGCCAAAGAAATTGCGGACGCGGTCGTCGAACAATTCCTGAAGCCCGCAGCCGACGGGGGAGTCGACGAGATTCACATCGTCTTCAACCGATTCGTGAACATGGTCAGCCAGGTTCCGGAGGTCGTTCGGTTGCTGCCACTCGAGGTCGTCGAGGGCGTTGACGTGCCCGGCGAGAATGACACCCTTCCGCTCTACGAGTTCGAGCCCGAGGCCGAGGCCGTGCTCGACGCTCTGCTCCCGGTGTATATCGAGAGTCGTATTTGGAACGCCATGCTTCAATCGGCGGCATCCGAGCACGCAAGCCGTCAACGAGCAATGAAATCGGCCAGCGATAACGCAGACAAACTGATTCGCGAATACACCCGTCTGGCGAACAACGCTCGCCAGTCCGAAATCACCCAACAGATTGCCGAGATCGTCGGCGGCGCCGACGCACTCGCCGGCTAAGACACAACACGTAAGGCAAGAGAGAGAAGATCATGACTGCAACGGCAACCAAGACCGCGACGGGCCGCATCGCCCGCGTGACCGGCCCCGTCGTCGACATCGAGTTCCCGCACGATGCCATCCCCGGCATCTACAACGCTCTCGAGACCACGGTTGAACTCGGCGGAGAGAAGACCAAACTGGTTCTCGAGGTCGCACAGCACCTCGGCGACGATTTGGTTCGTGCCATCGCGCTGAAGCCCACGGATGGTCTCGTTCGTGGACAGGAAGTTCGCGACACCGGTGCACCGATCTCGGTGCCGGTTGGCGATGCCACCAAGGGCAAGGTATTCAACGTCACGGGTGACGTGCTCAACGGCGCACCCGGCGAGAAGTTCGAATTTGCCGAGCGTTGGCCGATTCACCGCACGCCGCCCAAATTCGACCAGCTCGAATCGAAGACACAGCTCTTCGAAACGGGCATCAAGGTCATCGACTTGCTCACGCCCTACGTTCAGGGTGGAAAGATCGGTCTCTTCGGTGGTGCCGGTGTCGGTAAGACCGTGCTCATTCAGGAGATGATTCAGCGCGTTGCCCAAGACCACGGTGGTGTTTCGGTGTTCGCCGGTGTCGGTGAGCGTACCCGTGAAGGAAACGACCTCATCCACGAAATGGAAGACGCCGGCGTGTTCGACAAGACCGCCCTTGTGTTCGGCCAGATGGACGAGCCGCCGGGAACGCGTCTGCGCGTTGCCCTCTCGGCACTGACGATGGCCGAGTACTTCCGTGATGTTCAGAAGCAGGATGTTCTTCTCTTCATTGACAACATCTTCCGCTTTACGCAGGCCGGCTCGGAGGTGTCGACACTTCTTGGTCGCATGCCTTCCGCGGTGGGTTACCAGCCGAACCTCGCCGATGAGATGGGTATCCTCCAGGAGCGCATCACCTCGACGCGTGGTCACTCGATTACGTCACTGCAGGCCATTTACGTTCCGGCTGATGACTACACCGACCCGGCTCCGGCGACGACCTTTGCCCACCTCGACGCAACGACTGAGCTGTCGCGCGAAATCGCATCGAAGGGTCTTTACCCGGCCGTCGACCCGCTCACCTCGACCAGTCGAATCATGGACCCCCGCTACTTAGGCGAGGACCACTACCGCGTTGCCACGACCGTCAAGGCCATCCTGCAGAAGAACAAGGAACTTCAGGAGATCATCGCCATTCTCGGTGTCGACGAATTGTCAGAAGAAGACAAGGTCACCGTGTCGCGGGCTCGCCGCATCCAGCAGTTCCTCTCGCAGAACACCTACATGGCCAAGAAGTTCACCGGTGTTGAGGGATCGACCGTTCCGCTCAAGGAGACGATTGAGTCGTTCGACGCCATCTGTAAGGGTGAGTTCGAC
Source organism: Actinomycetota bacterium (assembly GCA_947454495.1). Classification (GTDB taxonomy): domain Bacteria; phylum Actinomycetota; class Actinomycetes; order Actinomycetales; family Microbacteriaceae; genus RFQD01. The sequence goes on along the minus strand of CANGKD010000031.1, from coordinate 11,112 downwards.
CACGTCGCTGAGCAGGCGTTCTTCAACGTTGGCGCCATCTCGGATGTTGAGGCCAAGTGGGCTCAGATCCAGAAGGAGAACAACTAACCATGGCTGCCACCTCGGCGCTCACGGTGAGCGTAGTCGCGGCCGACAAAGAAGTCTGGTCGGGCCAGGCCTCAATTGTCATCGCTAAGACCACCGAGGGCGAGATTGGTATTCTCCCCGGGCACGAACCGATGCTTGCTCTGCTCGCACAGGGCGAGATTGAGGTTCGCATCACGCCACTGGAAGGTCCGAAGGTCAGCGTCAATGCCGACAACGGTTTCCTCTCGGTCGAGAACAACAACGTGGCCATCGTGGCGGCGCTCGCTGAGCTCGCCAACTAAGCGTTCGGCTGAGGGCCATCGCACTAGTTGCTGATGAACCGGAGCAACGAATGCTGATACTGCTTCCGCCGTCGGAGACGAAACGTCCCGGCGGCGGCGGTCTTTCACTGAGTGAAACGGGCCTCGGCGCTTCGCGGCTGTCGTTTCCAACCCAAAACGAGCAACGACGCGGGCTACTGGATGCGCTGACGCTTCTCTCCCGTGACGAGCGCGAATCCGCTCGGGTTCTGAAGCTCGGTCCGAAGCAGCTCGGCGAGACGCAGGTCAACGCCGCCGTCTGGGACTCGCCGACGATGCCCGCGATTGCCCGATTCACGGGAGTGCTCTACGACGCAATCGAAGTGGAAACGTTGGACGCTGACGCACGCGCATTTATCGCCGCGCACGTTCTCATTCAATCGGCACTCTTCGGGCTGATTCGCGCGGAGGATGAGATCCCGGCATATCGCCTCAGCTTCGATTCGCGGGTGCCGGGCATCGGAGCGCTGAAAAACTTCTGGGCGCCCTCGAGCGCTGCGGTGTTGACGACTCTCCTCGACGGCGGCCCCGAATCGAACGAGTCCGCCGGACTCGTGCTTGACCTGCGCTCGGAAGGGTACGCAGCGCTGGCGCCCCTTCCCGACCATCCTGATGCCTACTTCGTGCGCGCCGTCGGACGTGCGGCCAACGGCGAACTGCGACAGCTCAATCACTTCAACAAAAAGGGAAAGGGCGTCTTTGTGCAAAAGCTCGCCTCGACGTTTCCGGCGTGGTGGCGTTCTCAGAGCGGGGCGAACTCGACCGTGAGAGTGGAACTCAGAAACGTTCTGGGCTGGGCACAAGCGCACGATGTTGAATTGAGCGCGCTCAGCGATGGTCGCACGTTGCAGCTCGTTATCAACGAGGCAGATTACCCACCGTTAACGGCACGGTGACACCCGACGAGGTGATCATCGACCAGCCCCTCCGATTGCATGAGCGCGTACATGGTGGTCGGTCCGACGAAACGAAAACCTCGGCGACGCAACTCAGTACTGAGCTCAAGCGAATCCGGCGTCACCGCCGGAACGTCGTCGAGTCTCGTCGGTCGCGGCCCGGTTGCCGACGGCGCAAACGACCAAACCAAATCGACGAGTGAGTCACCCCGGCGCAACATCTCAACGACGAGTGTCGCATTCTCGATGCATGCGGTGATTTTCGCTCGATTACGAATTATTCCGGTGTTGAGCATGAGCTCGTCAACGCGCGCATGATCGAACCGTGACACTACGTGCGGGTCGAAGTTTGCGAAGGCGTGACGAAAAGATTCCCGGCGACGAAGGATTGTGATCCAACTGAGACCGGCCTGAAATCCTTCGAGGCATATTTTCTCGAACATGTCGCGTTCCGTTTTGAACGGCACGCCCCATTCCTCGTCATGGTAACGCGCATACTCAACGTCGGAGCCGATCCAGCCGCAACGGGCCACACCGTCGGCGCCAATCGCGATGTCTGGGCGGGCCATTCCTCGTTGTCGCTTTCTCTCGTCAGTCGGCGTACGAGATTCCCTCGAGCGCGAGCAGCTGCTTTTTTGTGGCGATGCCGCTCCCACCCGAGTAGCCCGTAATTCGACGATTCGACGCGAGAATGCGGTGGCATCCGATGATGATGGGGATGGGGTTCGCACCCACGGCTCCGCCCACTGCGCGACCCGCTCCCGCCCGACCGATCCGGTCAGCGATGTCTCCGTAACTTAGGGACTCACCGAATGGCGTGTTGGCAATCGTCACCCAGACATCCTGCTGAAAACTCGTTCCCGCGTACTCAACCGGCACGGTGAATTCCCGCCGTGAACCGGCAAAATACTCGTCGAGTTCGAGCTTGGCCCGGTCGAGAACGTGATCGGGAGCACCCGTGGCTCCGGCGTGTGGCAGGCGACCGTAGTCGGCGTTGCCATCGCCCTCAATTGTCACAGCTGTCACGGCGCGCCCGTTGCTCTCAATTTCGATGCGACCAAGGGGGGAGTCAATCGTTACGAAGGCGTTGCTCTTGAGCGACGTGTTGGGGCGGGCGGTCATGCGTTTCTCCTTCGAAATGAGAGTCGGATGCGCTTCTGCACGAGCGCAGCGCTCAACAGTACGACGGCTCCACCAGCGACCTGATACCAGTGAACTGACTCGTGGATAAAAACTACTCCCGCGATGACGGCAATAACAGGTATTACGAATGTGACGGTGCTGGCCACCGCACTGCCCGCAAGGTTGACCGTGCGGAAATTCCACACATACGCGAATCCAGAACCGAGCACCCCCAGAGCGATGATGGACACGAGTGCAGGCAGAGTCCATTCACCCGATTGCAACGGAACAAACGGAACGACAAACACGAACCACAGCGCACCTGTCGTCATTTGCATCGTCGCCAGCGTGGTGGCGGGGAGTCCCGAAGGTGATAGAAAACGGCGAGCAAACGGCAATGCCAAGCCGTAGCACGCCGTGGCGATGAGAACGAGGACAACGCCGAGCACGGCGCTTTGCTGGGGCTCGAAAAGTACGCCCGTGAGCATCACGATGCCAAAGAAGCCGACGAGGATGCCCACGAACTGGCCCATCGTCACCCGTTGTTCGCGAAACACGAGCACGGTGATGATCACGGTCATCAGTGGAGTCGTGGCATTGAGTACGCCTGCGAGGGCACTCGAAATGAGCGTCTCGGCGAACGCAAACAACACCGACGGAATCACGTTCATGAAGAGCGAAAAGACGAACGAAAAAGCCCAGAGACGGGGAGACCGAGACAGTGGAAAACGCCGTAATCCGCTCCACACCAGTAACGTGACGGCACCGAGTACGTTTCGACCCGTGGCCACGCCCATGGGGCTGAGTGTCTCCAACGAAACGCTGATGAAGAGAAACGAGAGGCCCCAGACGGTTGCCAGGACGATAAACCCGGGCAACCACGCGGCCGTCGACGGCTTTAGAGAATCTTCCATGCCTGGGTGAGAACGCCTTCGAGAATCTGGCGAATCTCAGTGAATTCCTTCGGTCCGATTGTCAATGCGGGTGCGAGCTGGACGACGGGGTCGCCACGATCATCCGCACGACAGTACAGGCCGGCTTCGTAGAGTGCACCCGAGAGGAAGCCACGAAGGAGGCGTTCGGACTCGTCGTCATTGAACGTTTCCTTGGTCTTCTTGTCCTTGACCAACTCGATGGCGAAGAAGTACCCGTCACCGCGCACATCGCCCACAATCGGAATCGACAGAAGCTTCTCGAGCTCGGCGCGGAAGATGGGCGAGTTCGTGCGCACGTTCTCGTTGAGTCCTTCCTCTTCGTAGATGCGCAGGTTCTCGAGTCCGACGGCGGCCGACACCGGGTGCCCGCCGAATGTGTAGCCGTGTGCAAACGACGTCTGACCGTGCTTGAAGGGTTCGTACACGCGGTCGCTGACGATGCACGCACCGATGGGGGAGTATCCACTCGTCATCGCTTTCGCACACGTGATCATGTCGGGTTGGAAACCGTAGGTTGTCGACGCGAACATGTTTCCGATTCGACCGAACGCACAAATCGTCTCGTCACTCACGAGCAACACATCATGCTTGTCGCAAATTTCACGCACACGCTGGAAGTAGCCGGGAGGGGGCGGGAATGCGCCACCAGAGTTTTGAACGGGCTCGAGGAAGACGGCCGCGACCGTCTCCGGACCTTCGAACTCGATCATTTCTTCAATCCGGTTAGCGGCCCACAGACCGAACGCCTCGAGGTCATCGGGGTGAGCCTCCGCGCGATAGAAATTCGTGTTCGGAACCCGGAAGCCACCGGGCACGAGGGGCTCGAACATCTGCTTCATGCCGGGAAGGCCGGTAATGGCCAGCGCGCCCTGTGGCGTTCCGTGGTAGGCCACGGCACGCGAGATGACCTTGGTCTTCATGGGGCGACCCTGAAGTTTCCAGTACTGCTTGGCCAACTTCCACGCGGTTTCGACGGCCTCGCCACCACCGGTGGTGAAGAACACTCGATTCAAGTCACCGGGCGCATAATCGGCCAACACGTCGGCGAGTTCAATGGCCGAGGGATGCGCATACGACCAAATCGGGAAGAACGCGAGCTCCTCAGACTGCTTCGCGGCGGCCTCAGCGAGACGCTTTCGACCGTGCCCCGCGTTCACGACAAACAGGCCCGAGAGACCGTCGATGTACTTCTTGCCGTGAATGTCGAAGATGTGGTGGCCCTCACCCTTTGTGATGATCGGCACGCCGCTCTTCTCCAGAACCGACTGACGTGCGAAGTGCATCCAGAGGTGGTCTTTGGCCATCTTTTGCAGTTTGGCGTCTTCGGAATTCTTACCCGACGTCTTGGCTGGCTTGACGGCAGCCTTGGCCTTGGCCACCTTCGGGGCTTTGGCGGGCGTCTTTGCCTTGGCTGTTTCGCGTCCCTTGAAAATTGTCATGATGTCACGAGTCCTATCGAGTTCCCCAGTTGTACAACTGTTTCTTGAGCTTGAGGTACACGAACGTCTCGGTTGAGACGACGCCCTCAAGCGACCTAATTTGCGAGTTAAGCAGGGTGATGAGGTCATCATCCGACTCGCACACAACTTCGACCATGATGTCGAAGGATCCGGCGGTCAAGACAACGTAGTCAACCGCGCGAATTTCGCCCAGCTTGTCCGCGATGACGCGGGTGTCGCCGGAGCATCGAATGCCGATCATGGCTTGGCGATAGAAACCCAACTGCATTGGGTCGGTCACGGCAACAACTTGCATGACTCCCGACTCAGTGAGTTTCTGTACCCGCTGTCGCACAGCCGCCTCGGACAGGCCAACGGCCTTCCCAATGTCGGAATAACTGCGACGTCCGTCGATTTGGAGCTGCTCAATGATGGCCTTGGAGACCTCATCGAGTGCGCTCGGCTTCGATTTTGCGGACATGCCACGATTATCGCAACAAAAAAGCGACTTGAGCAAGGGAAACCGCACAATACTGGCAAAAAAAGTGCGGAATCGTGATATCTCGTGGCGTGACATTCGCTCGCGCCGATGTGCCCAACGTCTGCGGGATAGACTTCTTCGGGCAGAAAGGCGCGCGCAACAGTGACCACTATCGGTGAAGACGGAACTCGGGTTCCTTTGCCGACCGACAGCGCATTGCCGGGTTTGAGACTTACCTGGGCGGCGTCGACAGACGTGGGGCGCCATCGCGCAGCCAATGAGGACAGCTTCGTGGCGGCGATGCCGATCTTCGCGGTTGCCGATGGAATGGGTGGACACCATGCGGGCGACGTCGCGAGTGACGCCGTCGTTCGCGCCCTCGCGACGCTCGCCGGTGACGCTCGCATAACCCGGGATTCCCTGGGCATGGCCCTGGCCACGGCGGTGGAAAATCTCCGTGCAGTATTGCCTGAGGAACACCACGGGGCCGGAACGACCGTGACGGGTGCCGCGATCGTCGAAGAGCTCGGAGAGACGCGCTGGGCGATTTTCAACATTGGCGACTCTCGCGTCTATGCCAGCGTTGGTGACGAGTTTCTCCAAGTCACCACGGATCATTCGATTGTGCAGCAGCTTGTCGACTCGGGGCAGATCACCAAAGACGAGGCCGAGTATCACCCGCACGCAAACGTCATCACGCGGGCTGTAGGTCTGATGGATGCTCCCGTTCCCGACTACGTTCTGATGCCACTGGTTGCGGGCACTCGTCTACTGATTTGTTCCGACGGACTCACCAAAGAACTCACCGACGTGGGCATCCAACACTTCATGGAAAACGGTGGCACGCCACGACACACTGTGGACGAGCTCATTCGCGTTGCTCTCGAAAACAGCGGCCGCGATAACGTCACGGCGATCGTCATCGATGTGGAAAGCGAGGATGCGTCGGCGTGAGTGAGTGCGAGGTCTGTGGTGGCCCTCTCTTGACCGGCGCGTTCTTCTGCGGAGAATGTGGGAGTTCAACTCGGCCACGGCTTGATCCCCGCGGCGTCTCCCGCACCGACACGCGATCTCTTCCCCTCACATCATCACCAACGGTTTTTCCAAACAACGCCGCCGGTCCGACCTTCAGCGACGTTCCCGATTCCGCCATTCCCCCCGTTGACGTCGTGGCCGATTTCGCCGCTGCCCTGTCATTCACGTTGCTGTTCTCCAATGGTGACTCCATCACGGTGTCGTCGGGTGGGCTTCTCGGTCGCAACCCTGTGGCCGCAACGGGTGACACGGGTGACCATTTGATCATCGTGACTGACCCGGATCGCACGGTGTCAAAGACGCACTTGGAGTTCGGCATCGAAGCCGGAAGTTTTTGGGTGTGCGATCGGTTCAGCGGCAATGGCACAACGGTTCACGAAGTCGGGCGTCCCGCTCGAAGACTTGTTCCCGGGCGTCGATATCGCGTGGAGCGCGGAACACTCGTGGGCATCGGCGAGCAGTCGTTTACCGTTACCTAGCACGCAACGATGGCGCCCTCGAGTGTGCTGATTCGCTTGTTATCAACGGTCGACGGGTTCCATAACTTTCCACGCACCACCCGCTCGACGGCAATCTCAACGTCCGTGGTTTGCACACTCACGGAATGTCGCCGGCAGACGAACCGCGTTTCCCGTGGCTGCCTGTGTGTGCACCGATTCTGACGGCGATCGTGTTGTGGCTTGTAACGGGCTCGGCGTTGTCACTGCTGTTTGGCGCAATGTCGCCAGTGATGTTGCTCGCGCAGTTCTTCGAGAACCGACTGCATGCACGACGTCGGCGCGAGCACGACGCACGCGAGCGCGTCGCCATGCGTGCGGCAGAGCACGCGACGCGAGAGGCGGAACGGTCGGCAGAGGAGGAGCGTCGCCGTGAGCAAATCGAGGCGGCAAATCGAGCGAATCCGTCGGCGAAAGTACTGCGAGATGTCATCCACGTGGCCCGACTCGTGCCCGCGCGCACGGGTGACCCTCAACCCATTCGATTGGGCACCGACGAATCGGGAATCCCCATGCGAGTGGATGCCCGCGACGGCATTCACTTTGCTGGGCTCACCGTCGCGCGACGCGATGTTTTTCGGGCCGCAACCGCGCAACTCTGGTGGACCACGGGTGATGTCAGTCGAAGCGTGACAGATGGACACGGCGACGGCATCGGCAGCGGCGAGGGCAGCGGCGTCGCGGGCCGACGTGACCACGGTTGTCGCTGGTTGGTGACCGTGGTGTCGGCGAGCGAGGCGCACGTTTTCGACCGCGACGCGCCCGCACAGCCGGCCGTCGCGTTGACGCCCGATATCCTCTCGGCGGCGGACCTCGCACATTTCCGACACAGGCTCTCCTCGCGTCATCACAGAGGCGAACCGACGTCCGACGCCGTCCGAGAATTTGCGGTCGACGTGGGCATCACGCGCCAAGGCGTACCCTTCGAGATTGACCTCATTGCCGACGGCCCGCACGCGGCGATTTCTGGCATGACGGGAAGCGGAAAGACATCCTTTCTCGTGCGGTGGCTCACCGAGCTTGCACAACGAAATAGACCTGAGGGAGTCGAACTCGCCGTCATCGACTTCAAGGGCGGTATTGACCTCGCCCCACTACTCGCAATCCCGCAGTGTGTGGGTTTCGCGACGGATCTGGACGTGGGTCACATTGACCGAGCGTTGGTGGGGCTGCAGGCAGAAATTCTGCGCCGCGAGAAACTCCTACGAGGCGGTCAATCGGTGTCAGAAATTCCGCGGCTTGTGGTGGTGCTGGATGAGTTTCGCGCGACCGCGAGCGCGCATCCGCTCGCCATCGCCGTCGTAGCGGACATGGTGGCCCGGGGGCGGGCGCTCGGAATGCACGTGGTCTTGAGCACTCAACGCGCGTCGTCGAGTTTTTCGGATGACATCTTGGCAAACGTGCCCCTGCGCATTGCCTTTCGGTCGCTCACGGCGCATGAAAGCACGTACCTCGTCGGTGATGCACGCGCGTACACGCATCTTCGAGACCGCGGTGACGCTGTCGTCGCGCACGGTGGCGAGCCCGGAATCGTGGTGCGCATGCATCCACCGAGCGTGCTCGTCACGCCCGATAAATCCCCTGTGCGCGATGCAGAGCCCATTACGTCACTTCACCCCATTAGTGACCGACGCGTCTGGATGCCCCCGCTGCCGGCACGAATCGCGCGCAGCGATGTGCAACGCTACCCACCCGTCAATGGCGTGGACGCATGGGAGGCGGGCCATGCACTCTGCATCGGTCTTGCTGATACGCAGTTCGGACAGCGTTGGGAATCCACCTGGTTCTCACCCGAGGGCGATGGGCACCTGCTCGTCACTGGGACGGCGCGCGCGGGCCGATCCACGACGCTGCGCTCCATCGTGGACGCGGCTCGGTCGTCTGACGCACCTCGTGACGCCGTCGTCATCGCGGACGAATTTCATTTGTGGGATTGGCTCGACGCGCGCTGTCAGGACCGCCATGTGCGTGACGTGCGCGAGACAGGCGACGCACGGCCACGTCTCGTTATCGTCGACGGAATTGAACGCATGCTCGCCAATCTGGGACCAGAAAATCGCGACGTGCTCAGTGAACGCCTGATGCGCTCGTTGCGCGCGGGGGTCGACGCTCGACTTGTGATTTCCTGTGACGCGGAGAGTGCGTGGGTTACACGCCTTGCACCAGTGTGCGCGGCTCGCCTTGACCTGGTCGGTGCACACCAACCCGGGAGAGCCCGGTGGAAAAACGAATGGATTCAAGTGCCGTGGCTCGAGGCGATTGCACCGACACGCGACCGGCCGAGCCCGGGCGTCATCATCGAAACGCCCGTTGTCGTCGTCGACGGCTTTCGACGGTCGCCTGGTGGCACGCTCATCCAGCAGCACGACGGCGTCACGGGCGTCGCCGGTGTCGCGCACGCGAACGTGCGAGCCCACGCGACGATTCAGGACTGGTGCGAGCGCATTGCTGAGTTCACCTCGGTGACGCGGGGGGTACCGATTCTTGTGCGTGGAGAAATTACCCCGGCGGACGAGCGACTCCTGTTGCGTCGATTCGCACCAGTCCCACCCATGGCCGTCGGGCAGAGCATCCTGTTGCGTCCCGATGGGGGTTACCACCGAGTCTCAACATGACGAGGGCAGAGGCGTCTAGACGAACGCTGTTTCGAGCTCGGTGTAGGTCAAACCGTGCGCGGCCGCAACGGGCTCGTTCACGAGGTGGCCATCGTGCGTATTCAGACCGAGCTTCAGTGCGGAGTCGGCCTGCAGCGCATCCTTCCAGCCCCGGTTCGCAATCGCACGTGCATACGGCAGGGTCGCATTCGTCAACGCGTAGGTTGACGTGTGAGGAACCGCGCCGGGCATGTTTGCGACACAGTAAAACAGCGAGCCGTGCACGGTAAACGTGGGATCGGCGTGCGTGGTGGCATGCGTGTCGGCGAAGCAGCCGCCCTGGTCAACGGCAATGTCGACGAGCACGCTGCCCGGTTTCATGCGACTGACAAGTTCGTTGCTAACAAGTTTCGGTGCCTTGGCGCCCGGAATGAGCACTGATCCGACCACGAGGTCGGCATCCAGAAGTGCACGCTCGATTTCGAAGGAGTTCGACGCGATGGTCTTGATGCGCCCGTTGTAGAGAGCATCCAACTCACGCAAGCGGAACAGGTTGGTGTCGAGGACCGTCACATCGGCACCCATGCCGGAGGCAACCTGAACGGCGGCCGTACCGGCTACTCCGCCACCGAGGACAACCACTTTGGCAGGGTGGGTTCCGGGAACGCCGGGGACCAGCAGACCGGGGCCACCATTGGGCTTGAGCATTGCGCTGGCTCCGACGATGGGCGCGAGTCGTCCGGCTACTTCACTCATGGGAGCCAGAAGTGGCAGTGCACGATTCGGCAGTTGAACGGTTTCGTAGGCGATGCCCGTGACTTTCGACTCAAGGAGAGCCTTGGTCAGTTCGGGTTCCGCCGCGAGGTGGAGGTAGGTGAAGAGAACGAGTCCGGGTCGAAAGTGCGCGTACTCCGACGAGATGGGCTCTTTGACCTTCAGCACCATGTCGGCACTCGACCACGCGGTCGCGGCGTCGGGAACAATTCTTGCGCCGGCAGCGACGTAGGCGTCGTCGCTAATGGACGACCCGAGCCCGGCTCCGGCTTGCACGAGCACCTCGTGACCGTTCGACACGAGGTCGTGCACACCCGCGGGGGTGATGGCGACGCGAAACTCGTTGTTTTTGATTTCGGTGGGAACGGCGATTTTCATGAGGTACTCCAGTGAACGACGGCCCGCAGTGGCGGGTTCACCCCACTATAGCCACGCCTCGCGACGAATTCCATAGAAAATTTGCAATAAAACTATGGATTCCGTAGTCATACACACATTCAGACGATGAAACCGCACAAATCCGGCGATACCTCGACCGAAACAGCCGCTAGAGCGTGGTGCGGAGCTCTCCGACGGGCATCCCGCCGCCGAACACGGTGGTGTGAAAACGTTCGCGCACGCGGACGGCGTCCTGGGCATCGACGACACCCACATTCTCGAGCAGACGAACGGCGACCAGTCCCGCGGCGCGAAGATTGCCGTCGAGCACCTTCAGGGCCACCGTCGTGCCATCGTGAGCACTGAGAACCATGACGCCCTCGGCGCCACGCTTGGCGAAGACACCGAGTTCAGAAACAATGGCGGTGTCGTGTTCACCCGCGCCCCCGGTCACGTACGGATGCGCAACCACGGCATCGCGAAGGAGAGCCGCCGCGCGGTCCCGCGCATCGGACGCGTCGTGACGCGCAATACCGACCCGGCGAATGCCGCGCGCGAGTGCGGTGAGGCTCATC
>CANGKD010000030.1 GCA_947454495.1 Actinomycetota bacterium | reverse complement strand
CCCTCACTCGCCCCGGATATACCTTCGCGGGATGGCGTGACACGACGGGGCTCTACACAACGGCAACGACATACTCGGTTGTGGCCACCGACGTCACCCTCGTCGCCGAATGGACCGCGGATACGCACACCGTCACCTATTCGGCGGGCGCGGGCACGGGCACCGCACCGACCCAATCGGCCGTTGCCACGGATGGCACATTCACCGCGGCAAGCGCCTCGACCATTAGCCGAGACGGCTATACCTTTGCGGGCTGGTCGTCCTCGGCGGGCGGCACCTATCAGGTCGAAGAAACGGTGCGCATGGGCACCGCGAACATCACGCTGACCGCGCTGTGGGTCGCCAACACCTACAACGTGCGCTATTTCTTGACAAACGCCGCAACAGGCACAGCCCCGCTGGCGACAACCGCGACGACCAATTTGATCTTCGCAACCGCGGGGTCGACGGGATTCGCACTCCCCGGTTACACGCTCCAGGGTTGGTTCGACGGCTCGACCGTGACGAACCCCACGGCGAACTACACGCAGGGCATTGGCGATACCAGTTTCTACAGTCGATGGACGGCGCAATCGCACAGCGTGACGTACCTGTCTGGTTCTGCTTCGGGCACGGTTCCGACTCAAGCCAATGTCGACACCGACGCGACCTTCACGCTGGCGTCAGATTCGTCGCTGACCCGCCCCGGATATTCGTTTGTGGGGTGGTCCGCAGCGGGGTCGGCCTTCCCGTCGGGGTTCACCTACCGGGCTGAGCCGAATAACATGACCTTCACGGCGTCGTGGCGAGCAAACCTCCACCGCATTGTGTTCGTGAACAGTGGAGGCGCAACGGGCACGTTGCCTGCCGCGTTTGACTTGCCGACCGATGCGACGGCCGACTTCGCGACACCGAACGTGTCGCGCACCGGCTACGACTTTGCGGGATGGTCGGACGGCACGACCACGTACCAACTGAGTGACATGATCACGCCGGATGGCGACACTCCGGATCTTGTCACTTTGACTGCCGTGTGGACCGCCCAAACGCATGCCGTCACATACGACCTCAACGGGGGTGCGGGAACGCTGCCGACCAATCCTGACGCGCAGACGGATGACGTCGTGACCGTGGCTCAACTGGGAGACGTGGTGCGTGACGGGTACGAGTTTGGTGGGTGGAGCAACGGCGCAAGCGTCTACCAGCCCGGGGATGACCTTGTGGTAGGTGCCAGCGATGTGACGCTGACCGCCGTGTGGAGCCCGGTCTTCTTGAGCGTGGCCTACCTCGTGGGAGACGGCGCCTCGGGTGTTCCTCCGCTGCAGGATCCGATTCCGTTCAACTCGAGCCTCTCGGTGGCCTCCGGTGATGGACTCACCCTCGCCGGTCAGTACTTCTGGGGATGGTCCGACGGCACCAGGGTTCACATGCCGGGATCGACGCTCACCAACGTGCGCGATGACCTCACGTTGACGGCCACCTGGGGTGACCATCCGCTCGCCACCCTGCCGAACACGGGATTCGACGCATCGCTCGCCTGGCTCGTTGCTCTATTGGGCGGGCTGAGTGGTCTCATGGGTGTCGCTCTCGTGAGCCGGGCCCGTCGCCGTGGCACACTCGACTCATGAGCAAGAACTCGATGTTGTCGTACAAGTCGGAAGGCTCTGTGCTGAGCCTCTGGTCGAAGGATTCAGTACTCTCAATCGGTTCGAGAGGCTCTGCGTTTTCGATCGGTTCGATTGGGTCATTCGGGTCGATTTTCTCGATTGGTTCGTTCTTGAGCATTCTCGGCATCATGTCGGCACTGACCATCGTGGGCATCATGAGTTTCAAAAAATCACCTCGCCGTAGGTTCTAAACTTTTTTGCCTGATTGAGACCCCCGCCGCGGCCACCGCCAGGACAACTGCAAAGAACCTCACGTTTCGACAGCGCCCGTTTGATGTCGTGTTCATCGTCTTCTTCTCGTTTACGCGCTTATTTGTGGACGCAATTGGATCCAACTCCCGGCCGTGATCTACGCCACACTCATTGCCGGTATTACGGGCGTGCCTTCACTGTGCCCTACGTGCTCATCCCGCTGTTGCTTTTGATCCGGATGCGCAAGCCAGAGCCCTTCACGCGGCGCTTATAGCCCACCACTGGTGGCAGTTCCCCGTGGTCTGCGTCTACAGTGGGACAAGATTCTGTTTTGTTGAAAGTGGTGGGTTCGTTGAAGAGTAGTTTTGCGCGCCGAATTGCGGGCCTTATCGCAGCGTCGAGCTTCGTCGTTCTGGCGGGTCTTGCGCAGGCTCCGGCGGCGCAGGCGACAGGAAACGATATTTCTCTCTACCTTTCGCCGCCCCTCGTGCAAGGGTCCGATGTCACCGGCGCAGGCATGCTTCTCGAGTCATTTGACAGCTTCTCCGTCGGTGCCTGCCCAACCACCGTGGCAACCGGTTCCCTCACGACGAACATCCCGACCGCATGTTCCATCAATCCGGTAGGTGATGTATCGGGTGCGAGCACGACGTCCGCGACTCCTACGTTTGGCGGATCGGGATCAAACTCACCGGGCACAGGCTGGTACAACCCTGGTGAGCCGGCACGCTCCGTGACGTTTGGCTTCACCAACCCGGTTAAATACGTCGGCTTCTGGTGGTCGGGCGGCAGCCCGGGCAACGTCGTCGAGTTCTTGAACGGTGGCGTCGTCGTTGCCACCTACGACAGCACCCAGATGGACACGTTCCTCGGCGCAAACGCTCCGTCATCGTGGCCATCCGGAAATGGGGCCGTGACGAGCACCGATTCCACGTCCTATCCCAAGGGCTATTACTTCGGAAATCCACGCGGATTTACCGCTAACCCACCCACGGCCGTGTCGTCGATCTCGGGCGGAAGCCGAGATGCGCAGTACGTGTTCTTCAATCTCTACATGCCCGGTTCGATGACCGTCGATGCGGTGCGGTTCAGCGGCCCCGGGTTCGAATGGGACAACCTCGTCACCTCGACGGTCGCGCAGACGCCCCCGGGAAGTTTCGTCTTGGGCGACAGCATCACGGTGAGCAATGTCGTCACGTTCAATGCCAACGCGGCGGATGCAACCGGCTCAACCGGTCCACAGGCGTCGGCCACTGCCGCCAATCTCGCGGCGAACGGGTTCAGCCGGGCCGGTTACACCTTCACTGGCTGGAACACGGACCAGAATGGCAACGGCACGGCGTATACGAATGAGCAGTCGTACGACTTTTCGGCCGACCTGACCCTGTGGGCGCAGTGGACGCAGGATGCCCCCACAACACACACCGTGACTTTTGAGCCCAACGGTGGAACGGGAGCAGCAACAACGCAGGTTAGGTCCGGCACGGTTGCCCTAGATCCCAACACCTTCACTCGCGACGGCTATGTCTTTGCCGGGTGGAATACTCAGCAAGACGGTCAGGGCACGCCTTACGCCGACGGTGCGGATTTTGACTTCAGTTCCGACCAATCGTTGTGGGCACAGTGGGACGTCAATCCCGTTCCTCCGCCGACCCCAATCGACCCATCGATTATCAGCTTGGTCAACACGGGTCTCTCGGTGCTCGGACCGTTCGGGGTGACCGGCGTTCTGGCCGCGATTGGGTTGCCGTTCTTCTTCGTGAGTGACCGGTTCCGTCGACTCCGCTCTTATGGCGGGGTTGTGCTCCACAAGTCAGAGAATTTGACGGTGACGACACCCGCGACATTCTTTGATCGGTTGCGCCGTAAAAAGTAGGGCGTGAGACACTTTCGTTATGAGCGTGCGCACACCTGACCCCAATTCCGGCTGGCTGGGCGACGACGAGCTCGCCGCGATTCGGTTGCGACTGCCTCTCTTATACGTCGAGGCCGTACCCGTGCGCGTCGATGGGCTCGGTCTTGTCACCGAGGTGGGCGTGCTCTTGCGATCGAAGCCGTCAGGTGAGATGACCCGCACGATTGTCTCGGGTCGAGTGCTTTACGGCGAAACAGTGCGCGACGCTCTCTTTCGACATCTCGAAAAAGATCTCGGCCCGATGGCGTTTCCGCTTTTGCCGGCCAGCCCGGTTCCGTTTCACGTGGCCGAGTACTTTCCCTTCCCCGGCCTGAGTCCGTTCACGGATGATCGACAACACGCGGTCTCGTTGGCGTACGTTGTTCCCGTGACGGGTACGTGTGAACCGCGACAAGATGCTCTCGAGGTGACGTGGCTCACGCCCGAAGAGGCGGTCAGTGATGGCGTCGCGTTCGAGATGGAGGGCGGCCGCGGAACCTTGTTGCGCATGGCCATGGCAGCGATGGGTCGCGTTTAGCATCATTTTCGATGCGGGCGGTAGGTCTTTGACTCCTTGGGTCGACGCATGTCGGTTAATCGCCCTACAATAAGGGGCAACTATCTTCAGGAGTTCTCATGAGTGACACGTCCAATTTTCGGACGACGCGCAAAGGCTTCGACCCCGATGAGGTCGACGCCGCGTTTGTCGAACTCACGGCGCGCATCGAAAAGAGCAATGCAGCCGTTTCGGAGTCTGAGGCGACCCTTCGCCGACTCAAGCGCGAACTAAGTGACGTTCGTTCACAATTGCGCAAGATTGACTCGGCGCCGAGCTTCTCCGAACTGGGATCGGCTTTCGAGCAGACGCTGAAGGTTGCCGAAGAACAGGCAAACAAACTTCTCGCCCAGGCCGCCACGGAGGCGAGCGAAATTCGCGACGCAGCGAACACCGAGGCCCGCGAGCTGTACACGTCGTCGGTCGCGCAGGCCGAAGCACTGCTCACTGAGGCGCAGAGCCGTGCGCGTCGCGCCGAGGCTCAGGCCAAGAGCCGCGCCGCTGCTGAGGTTTCGCAGGCCGAAGATGGCTTGGCAAACGCCCGTGCCGAACTCGCGCGTGCTCGTGAAGACGCCGAGCGCATTGAGCGTGACGCTCTTGCCCGGGTCAACGAAATCAACGAAATGGTTGAACGCGAAGCCGAGACCACCGCTCGTGAAATCGCCACGCTGCGTGAGGTTCACGAACGTGAAATGGCGCGTATTGAGGCCGAGATTGAAGCCAACCGGGAGCGTTCCGCTCGCGAGATGGCCCGTCTGGCCGAACAGTCAAAGGATTACATCGCTCGCATCGAAAGTGATGCCGCGGATCAGACCACCGACTCGAGCCGACGCGCCACCGAGGTGCTGCTCAAGGCGGAGGGATTGCTTTCGCGCTACCAGGTCGAGGGTGACGACGCGGTTCGCGCCGCAACCCAGACCGCTGACTCGCTGGTTACCCGCTCGCACCTGCGTTCGAAGTCCCTTCTGCTTAAGATTTCGACCCACGCAACGCGACTCCTCGACGCGTCGCGTGAGCGTCTCGACGAACTCACCCGCCAGCAGAAGCTGGTCGAAGAATTTGCGGCCGACATGGCTCTCCTGAGTGAAGCCGTCGCCCAACCTGAAGAAACCGAAGAGGCTGAATAACCATGGATGTCAAACTCCAGTTCCGCCGTGTGCGCCCCGGCTACGAGCCCGAAGACGTTATTCGCGCCGCTGAAGAGCTCACCTCGTCGGCAACCGACGCGGAGAACCGCAAGCGCGCCGTCGACGAGCAAATCGGTCAGCTGGTCGAAGAGCTTTCTGAAGCGCAAGACAAGCTTCGCAAGCTGACGGCCAAGCCCACGTATGCCGACCTCGGTGCTGCGTTCGAGCAGACCCTTCGTGTGTCTGAAGAACAAGCCGCAAAGATGGTCAAAGATGCGGCTGCCGAAGCTCACGTCATTCGCGAGACGGCCCGCGCCGAAGCCGAAGAACGCGTGCGCACGGCTCGTGAAGAAGCCAACCGCGTCAGCGTTGAGGTCGAAAGCCGCATGGAAGAGGGTCGCGTCGAGACCCAGCGCCGTAAGACCGAGCTTGAGAACCAGGCAGAGGGACTCCTCGTCGAGGCTCGCACGAGCATCGAGACCGCCCAGCGCCGTGGAGCCAAGTTCATCTCGGAGACCGAGATTGCCGCATCCGATCGCCGTGCACGTCTGCACCAAGAGGTCGAAGACGTCAAGACGGAGCTCGACACCACGCGTCAGATTGCCGAACGCGAACAATTGCGCATCGACTACGACATCAAGATTGCCGAAGACGAGGCCGAGCGCGAGCGCCTGGCGCTCAACGAAGAGGCCGTTGCCAACGTGCAGCGTTTGAGCGAAGAAGCGAGCACGCGCGTTGCTAACGCTGTGGCCCGTGCCGGTGAGCTCACCGCTCAGGCTGAAGCTGAACTGTCGCAGCGTCGCAGCGAGGCAGACCGAATTCTTCGTGACGCACGTGAAGAGGCAACCCGGGCAATTTCGGAGGCACGTCGCCTGGCCGAAAACCTCGTGAACCGCTACGAGGAGTACAGCTCCGAGGCGTTCGTTGACGCTGAAGCTCGTGTGGAGTGGCTCGAAGAGCAGTCGAAGGTCATGGATGGCTTCGCCTTCGAACTGCGTTCACTCTCGTCGACCGACACGCAGGTTGTGCTCGACGAAATTTCGACCGGCCGCTAAGTTTCGTCGCTGAGGTCGGCGTTGAGTCGAGCTCGTTTGCGCATGGCGCGGGTGAGTGACCGACCGCGCAGTTGCCACATGCCCCACAGCCCGATCCAGATCAGTGGAGTAATCCAGCCCGCCTGCACGCGCAGGCGATCTCGGTACAGCGTGCGACCGTCGCCCAATGGCGATACGGCCATGCGGTGGTCCCACACCGTGAGACGAGTGAGTGGGCCACTCATGGGAGCGCCCGAGTCGATGACCATTCGCACGTTGCCCGGACGTTCTTCGTAACGCACCTCGACAACTTGGGTGCCGAGCGGGATCACGCCAAAAAGCGACAGTGCCACCATGTGCGGAACTCCGGCTGGCCAGCGCGAGGGAAACCCGTTCTTGTCGAGCGAGCGCACGCGAATGAAGGGGCGGGCGGCGGCGCGCATTTGCGCGGGGCGCGACAGCGCATCCCACACCGTATCGACGTGGGCATCAAGGGTGATGCGCAGAAACACGTCCATGAGATCTCCGAACTGTGGCGTTGACCCGTCAGCCAATAAAGTGCAACACGACGAACCTTAGGCGACATCGCGCCGGTGCCACGTGATGAGGTTATCGCGGTTGAAGCCGCGCCCGCATCGCCCACACGAGAGCGGTCGTGTGGCAACCCGAAACCGAAAGAACTCGTGACCGGCGGGGCACACGCCCACGATCGGTGCGAGGTCGGATGCGGCACTTCCGTCGTGCGTGCGCTTGCCGTCGTATCCGATGTTGCGAGCGATGGTGCGCCACTTGGCGCCGTGGCCCGCCCGCGCCCCAGCGAGTGCGTGAGCAATCTCGTGGAGCAGCACCTGCTTCACCTCGTCGTCGTCGTACCGAGCAGCGAGGTATCGCGAGAGTGAAATACGCTTTTTGCCGAAGTCGCACAGCCCCGCGCGCATCTTTGCGTGGTCGAAACCGAAGGTCCACACGCGCGAATCAAGGTGAATCTCGATGAGTTCGTACGCCCACATGCGCACCTGGTCAAGATCGGCCACGGGTCAGCGCTTCACCGAAAAGATGTTCTTGTTCGGGCTCGGACTCGGAACCGCGGTGGCATCGGTCACGATCGGCGCGCTGGCCGCGAAGGCCGTAACCTCGCCACCCGACATCGCCTGCGCGGGGTGCGGGCCGCCGGCCAAGAGGCGCGGCAAGAGGTCGAGCAGGTCGTGCGAACGTGAGCCGACCAACACGAGATTTCCGAAGCGCCGACCCTTGAGTACCTGCGCCTCGGCGATGACAACCACCTCGGGAAGCACACTTGCGAGCGTGGCCACCTGGGCGCGAGCGAATGACAATCCGGGGCCATCCGCCACATTAATGACGATCACGCCGTCGGGAGCGAGCAGTGCAGCCACCTCGCTGAAGAACTCGCGACTCGTGACGTGTGCTGGTGTTCGAGCACCGGCGAAGATGTCGAGCACGACGAGATCAACCGTGCCGCGCAGACCCGCGGGCAGTTTGGCTAGCGTGTCGCGCGCATCCCCGTAGCGAAACCGAATGGATGCGCCCGCTGGCAAGGGCAAATGCTCACGCACGAAGTCAATCAAGTCGGCGTGCCGTTCGAGCACCTGCTGCCGAGATCCCGGCCGCGTGACGGCCACGTAGCGCGGCAGCGTGAGCGCGCCGCCACCGAGGTGCACGGCGGTGATGGGTTCGCCGGCGGGCCGGAACAGATCAATCACGTGGCC
The DNA here is from genome assembly GCA_947454495.1 of Actinomycetota bacterium. Classification (GTDB taxonomy): domain Bacteria; phylum Actinomycetota; class Actinomycetes; order Actinomycetales; family Microbacteriaceae; genus RFQD01. Next base: position 7,852 of record CANGKD010000030.1, on the reverse strand, counting down.
GATGCGCCGGATGTACTCGAAAAAGAGATCGTCGGGGGCGTCGACAAAAACATGGGATTGGGGAGTGCCGTCGACCTCAAGAATCAGGGCCCCCGATTGGTAGGCGTCGGGCACTAAAACGGCTCGCTCGCCCGATTCACGCAGGGTGATCTGCGGGTGGTCGGGCATTCGGGCTCCTCAGCACAGCAATTGTGGTCGAATTGTAACTAGACACGCGCACCCAAAGCGACCTATAGTTGTATTTTGCGCATCTAAGAATCAGCGTGCCCTCATATTGCGGTCGGCGTGCATACTCTCTCACCGTGTGGCTCAACAATGAAGCAGCCACTTCGCGGGGGGTATTTGGCGTTCTCACGATGAGCAAATAACAAGTCCCCGTCGACTCGCAATGATGGCACATTTCTTGCCATCCGGAGGTAATTCCCTTGGCCGCTGCGCGCAACGCAAACAAGTCCCCACAGAACGGTCGCGAGGCTTCGCGACTTTCGTTCGCCAAGATTCAAGACACCATCAAGGTTCCCGATCTGCTCGCTTTGCAGACCGAGAGCTTCGACTGGCTCGTCGGTAATGACGCCTGGAAGGCGCGTGTCGCCGAGGCCAAGAAGGCCGGGCGCACTGACGTCTCCGAGCGCATGGGTCTCGAGGAAATCTTTGAAGAGATTTCTCCGATCGAGAACAACGACCAGACCATGCAGCTGGCGTTCCGCAACCCGCAGCTCGAAGAAGAAAAGTACTCGATCGACGACTGCAAGAACCGCGGCAAGACCTACTCCGCTCCGCTCTATGTCGAGGCCGAGTTCTTCAACACCGAGACCGGTGAAATCAAGACGCAGACCGTCTTCATGGGTGACTTCCCGCTCATGACCGAAAAGGGCACGTTCATCGTCAACGGCACCGAGCGTGTCGTTGTGTCGCAGCTCGTGCGCAGCCCGGGTGTCTACTTCGAGCGCACGCTCGAGAAGACCTCTGACGTTGAGATTTACTCCGCGCGCATGATTCCGAGTCGTGGCGCCTGGCTCGAGTTCGAAATCGACCGCCGCAACCAGGTCGGCGTGCGTATTGACCGCAAGCGCAAGCAGTCGGTCACCGTTTTCCTGAAGGCCCTCGGCCTCACGAGCGAAGACATCGAGCGCGAGTTCGCTGGCTACGAGTCGATTGCCGCGACGCTCGAGAAAGACGCCATCCTCACCAAGGAAGACGCCCTCAAGGACATCTACCGCAAGCTCCGTCCGGGAGAGCAGGTTGCCACCGAGGCCGCCCGTGCGCTTCTGGACAACTACTACTTCCAGCACAAGCGTTACGACCTCGCAAAGGTTGGTCGTTACAAGATCAACAAGAAGCTTGGTCTTGAGGCGCCGATCAGCGACTCCGTGTTGTCGGTCGAAGACATCGTGGGCACCATCAAGTACCTCGTTGCCCTGCACGCGGGGGAGAAGACCATCAAGGGCCTTCGCGGTGGCAAGCCTGCCGACATCCCGATTGACGTCGACGACATCGATCACTTCGGTAACCGCCGCATTCGTGCGGTCGGCGAGCTGATTCAGAACCAGGTTCGCACCGGTCTCTCGCGCATGGAGCGCGTTGTGCGCGAGCGCATGACGACGCAAGACATTGAGGCCATCACGCCGCAGACGCTCATCAACGTGCGTCCGGTCGTGGCCGCGATCAAAGAGTTCTTCGGAACCAGCCAGCTGTCGCAGTTCATGGACCAGAACAACCCGCTCGCCGGTCTGACGCACAAGCGTCGCCTCTCGGCGCTCGGTCCCGGTGGTCTCTCGCGTGAGCGCGCCGGAGTCGAGGTGCGTGACGTTCACCCGTCGCACTACGGCCGCATGTGCCCGATCGAAACTCCCGAAGGCCCGAACATTGGCCTTATCGGATCGCTCGCATCCTTTGCTCGCATCAACGCGTTCGGCTTCATCGAGACGCCGTACCGCCGCGTGGTCAAGGGCAAGGTCACCGAGAACATCGACTACCTGACTGCCAGCGAAGAAGACGAGCACGTCGTGGCCCAGGCCAACGCCAAGCTCACCGCCGACAAGCACTTCTCGGAAGACCGCGTTCTCGTTCGTCGTAAGGGTGGCGAGGTCGACCTCGTTCCCGCCGACGAGGTCGACTACATGGACGTCAGCCCGCGCCAGATGGTGTCGGTTGCGACCTCGCTCATTCCGTTCCTCGAGCACGACGACGCAAACCGCGCACTCATGGGTGCCAACATGCAGCGCCAGGCCGTTCCGCTTCTTCGTTCCGAGGCTCCGCTCGTCGGAACCGGCATGGAGAACTTTGCCGCCATCGACGCCGGTGACGTGGTCACCGCTGACGCAGCCGGTGTTGTCGCCGAGGTATCGGCCGACGTCGTGACCGTGCAGCTCGACGCGGGTGGAACGCAGCAGTACTTCCTGCGTAAGTTCAACCGCTCTAATCAGGGCACGAGCTACAACCACCGCGTCGTTGTAAATGCGGGTGACCGGGTCGAGGTCGGCCAGGTTATTGCCGATGGTCCCGCGACCGAAGAGGGCGAGCTCGCCCTGGGTAAGAACCTCCTCGTGGCATTTATGCCGTGGGAGGGTCACAACTTCGAAGACGCGATCATTCTCAGCCAGCGTCTCGTCTCCGACGACGTGCTCAGCTCGATTCACATCGAAGAGTACGACGTGGATGCGCGCGACACGAAGCTTGGTAAAGAAGAGATCACGCGCGACCTGCCGAACGTCTCGCAGGAGCTCATCGCAAATCTCGACGAGCGCGGCATCATTCGTATCGGCGCGGAGGTTCGCCCCGGCGACATCCTCGTTGGCAAGGTCACGCCGAAGGGTGAAACCGAGCTGTCGGCCGAAGAGCGCCTGCTGCGCGCCATCTTCAACGAGAAGAGCCGCGAAGTTCGCGACACTTCGCTGAAGGTTCCTCACGGTGAGGCCGGAACGGTCATCGCGGTCAAGGTGTTCGACGCCGAGAACGACGAAGACGAACTCGGATCTGGTGTCAACCAGCGCGTGGTCGTGTACATCGCCCAGAAGCGCAAGATCACCGAAGGTGACAAGCTCGCTGGTCGCCACGGAAACAAGGGTGTTATTGCCAAGATTCTCCCCATCGAAGACATGCCGTTCCTCGAAGACGGCACGCCCGTCGACGTGGTGCTCAACCCGCTCGGTATTCCGGGTCGCATGAACTTCGGTCAGGTACTCGAGACGCACCTCGGTTGGATAGCCAAGCAGGGCTGGAAGGTCGAGGGCAACCCGTCATGGGCTGGCGCTCTTCCCGAGGTCGCGCGCGAGGCCGCTCCCGGAACCAAGGTTGCGACTCCCGTATTCGATGGCGCACTCGAGGAAGAAATCGCCGGTCTGCTTGACTCGACGCTTCCGACTCGCGATGGCGACCGTCTCATCGGCTCGAGCGGAAAGGCGCGTCTCTTCGACGGCCGTTCCGGTGAGCCGTTCCCTGAGCCCGTGTCGGTCGGCTACATGTACATCCTGAAGCTGCACCACCTTGTCGACGACAAGATTCACGCGCGTTCGACGGGCCCCTACTCGATGATTACGCAGCAGCCCCTCGGTGGTAAGGCACAGTTCGGCGGACAGCGTTTCGGCGAGATGGAGGTGTGGGCGCTCGAAGCATATGGCGCCGCCTACGCCCTGCAGGAGCTGCTCACCATCAAGTCGGACGACATCGTCGGCCGCGTGAAGGTGTACGAGGCGATTGTCAAGGGTGAGAACATCCAGGAGCCCGGCATTCCCGAATCGTTCAAGGTTCTGATGAAGGAAATGCAGTCGCTGTGTCTGAACGTCGAGGTGCTTGACGCGAACGACAACGTTGTGAGTCTTCGCGACACCGACGACGAGGCATACCGTGCCGCCGAAGAACTCGGCATCAACATTTCCCGGCTTGAGACGTCGTCGATCGACGAGATCTAAGCCAGACGAAGAGACTACGGAAACAGGAAAAGAGTAGACGTGTTTGACACAAACACCTTCGATCAGCTTCGTATCGGACTTGCCACTGCCGACGACATTCGTCGTTGGTCGTTCGGCGAGGTCAAGAAGCCGGAAACCATCAACTACCGCACGCTGAAGCCCGAGAAGGACGGCCTCTTCGGAGAGCAGATCTTCGGACCTTCGCGTGACTGGGAGTGTTCGTGCGGAAAGTACAAGCGCGTTCGCTTCAAGGGAATCGTCTGTGAGCGTTGTGGCGTTGAGGTCACGAAGTCGTCGGTGCGCCGTGAGCGCATGGGCCACATCGAGCTCGCCGCGCCCGTCACGCACATCTGGTACTTCAAGGGTGTGCCGAGCCGCCTCGGTTACCTGCTCGACATGGCGCCGAAAGACCTTGAAAAGGTCATCTACTTCGCTGCGTACATGGTCATCGACATCGACGAAGACGGCCGTCACGCTGACATGCCGGGACTCGAGAACGAGCTCCGCCTCGAACTGAAGACCCTCGAGGGTCAGCGCGATGCCCGTATCGCCGACCGCATGCAGCGTCTCGAGAAAGACCTCGAGGCGCTCGAAGCCGAGGGTGCCAAGAGCGACCAGAAGCGCCGCGTCAAGGACTCCGCTGAAAAAGAGATGGGGCTCATCCGTAAGTCAATCGATGACGAGATTGCTCGTCTCGAGCGCGTCTGGGATGACTTCCGTAACCTCAAGGTCGGCGACCTCAAGCCCGAAGACGCCATCTTTAACGAGCTCGTTGACCGCTACGGACTCTACTTCGACGCCTTCATGGGTGCCGAGGCCATCAAGAAGCGCCTCGAGTCGTTCGACCTCGTCGGTGAGGCGGAGAAGCTTCGCGACGAAATCGCCAACGGCAAGGGTCAGCGCAAGATCCGTGCGATCAAGCGCCTTCGCGTGGTCAGCGCCTTCATCACCACGGGCAAGTCGCCCGCGGCGATGGTGCTCGACGTCGTGCCGGTCATTCCGCCGGAGCTTCGCCCCATGGTGCAGCTCGACGGTGGCCGTTTCGCCACGTCAGACCTCAACGACCTCTACCGTCGTGTGATCAACCGCAACAACCGTCTGCGTCGTCTGCTCGACCTCGGTGCTCCCGAGATCATCGTGAACAACGAGAAGCGCATGCTTCAAGAGGCTGTGGATGCACTGTTCGACAACGGTCGTCGTGGACGCCCCGTCACCGGCACCGGAAACCGCGCGCTCAAGTCGCTCTCCGACATGCTCAAGGGTAAGCAGGGTCGTTTCCGTCAGAACCTGCTCGGAAAGCGTGTCGACTACTCGGGCCGTTCGGTCATCGTCGTCGGCCCGCAGCTCAAACTGCACCAGTGTGGTCTGCCCAAGCAGATGGCACTCGAGCTGTTCAAGCCGTTCGTGATCAAGCGCCTGATTGACCTGTCGCACGCGCAGAACATCAAGAGCGCCAAGCGCATGGTTGAGCGCAGCCGTCCCCAGGTGTGGGATGTGCTCGAGGAGATCATCCGCGAACGTCCGGTGTTGCTCAACCGCGCGCCGACGCTCCACCGCCTCGGAATTCAGGCGTTCGAACCGCAGCTCGTTGAGGGTAAGGCGATTCAGCTGCACCCGCTCGTGTGTGCCGCGTTCAACGCCGACTTCGACGGTGACCAGATGGCCGTGCACCTCCCCCTCTCGGTGGAGGCGCAGGCCGAGGCTCGCGTTCTGATGCTCGCGTCGAACAACATCCTCAAGCCGTCGGATGGTCGCCCCGTGACCCTGCCCACGCAGGACATGATCATCGGTCTGCACCACATGACCACGATCAAGCAGAAGGCGAACGGCTTCGGTCGTCAGTTCAACTCGGTCGCCGAGGCGATTCTCGCCAAGGACGAGGGTCGTCTTGACCTCAACGCCGTGGTGCGCATCCGCATTCTCGACACGTTGTTCGCCGAGGCCGACCTCAACGAGGACGTGGAATTCCACACCGGACTGAAGACGCCCGAGACGGTTACCGTCAAGCGCGTCGCGCCGTTGCAAGACGGTTCGATGATGGTTGTGTGCACGCTCGGACAGGCCCTCTTCAACGAGTCGCTCCCGGTCAACTACCCGTTCGTATTCGAAGTTGCCGACAAGGGCACCATTTCGAAGATCGTGAACGACCTGGCCGAGCGCTTCCCGAAGACGGTCGTGGCGGCCACGCTCGACAAGATCAAGGATGCCGGTTTCTACTGGGCTACTCGGTCGGGCGTCACCGTTGCTCTGTCCGACATTCTGACGCCGCCGAACAAGGCAAAGATCGTCGACGGCTTCGAAAAGAAGGCCGCGAAGGTTCAGTCCGAGTTTGACAAGGGTCTGCTCACCGACACCGAGCGTAAGCAGGAGCTCATCCAGATCTGGACCGAAGCTACGGCTGAGGTTGCGGATGCGATGCGCAAGAACTTCCCGGAGAACAACACCATCAACCGCATGGTGACCTCGGGTGCTCGTGGTAACTGGCTGCAGGTGCGCAACATCGCCGGTATGCGTGGTCTGGTGAACAACCCCAAGGGTGAAATCATCCCGCGCCCGATTATCTCGAGCTACCGCGAAGGCCTCTCTGTCGTCGAGTACTTCATCGCGACCCACGGTGCTCGTAAGGGTCTCGCGGACACTGCTCTGCGTACCGCCGACTCGGGTTACCTCACGCGTCGTCTCGTCGACGTGGCGCAGGACGTCATCATTCGTGAAGACGACTGTGGCACGACGAAGGGTCTCGACGTCAAGATTGTCGAAATCGACAAGGCCGGCAACACCGTTCGCGACGCGAGCGGCCAGTTGGTGAAAGACGAGAACGTCGAAAACTCGGTGTTCGCTCGCTCGCTGTCGGAAGACGCCGTCGACGCCAAGGGCAACGTGGTTGCCACGGCCGGCACCGACATCGGTGACGTGATGATCGACGCGCTTCTCACGGCGGGAATCGACGAAATCAAGGTTCGTTCGGTGCTCACGTGTGAGTCGACGTCGGGCGTGTGTGCCGCGTGTTACGGTCGCTCGCTCGCCACCGGCAAGCTCGTCGACATCGGCGAGGCCGTCGGTATCATCGCCGCCCAGTCGATTGGTGAGCCCGGAACTCAGCTCACGATGCGTACCTTCCACACGGGTGGTTCGGCATCTGCCGAGGACATCACGCAGGGTCTGCCGCGTGTTCAGGAGCTCTTCGAGGCTCGTACGCCGAAGGGTGCCGCTCCGATTGCGGGCGCTGCCGGACGCATCAGCATCGAAGAGACCGAGCGTTCGCGCAAGATTGTGCTCACGCCTGACAACGGCGACGAGCCGATTCTCTACCCGGTTCTGCGTCGTGCCTCGTTGCTCGTCGAAGAGGGCGACCACGTCGAACTTGGCCAGCAGCTCATCACCGGTACGCGTGACCCGAAGGACATCATGCGCGTGCAGCAGGTGCGCGATGTTCAGCGCTTCCTCGTGAGCGAGGTGCAGGGCACCTACCGTTCACAGGGTGTGACCGTTCACGACAAGCACATCGAGGTCATCGTTCGCCAGATGCTCAAGAAGGTCACGGTCGTCGACCAGGGTGACACTGAGCTTCTTCCGGGTGAGGTTGTCGACCGCATCCGTTACACCGAAATCAACCGTCAGGCTCTGCTCGAGGGCAAGAAGACGGCGTCGGCTCGCCAAGAGGTCATGGGTATCACCAAGGCATCACTGGCAACCGAGTCGTGGCTCTCGGCCGCGTCGTTCCAGGAAACCACCCGCGTTCTCACGCAGGCGGCCATGGACGGCAAGAAGGACCCGCTGGTTGGTCTGAAGGAAAACGTCATCATCGGAAAGCTGATCCCGGCCGGAACGGGTCTTACCCGCTACCGCGCTGTGACGGTCGAAGCGACCGAGGAGGCGAAGGCGGAGCGTTACCCGAACCGCATCTTCGCCACCGACGCCGACTTCAACGAGAACGACCT
>CANGKD010000029.1 GCA_947454495.1 Actinomycetota bacterium | reverse complement strand
TTGACCTCGGCTTGGACACCGTGTGCCTTGGCGAAATGCAACAATTCGTGCGCCTTGCCGGTATTGGTTTGGTGCACGTTTTCGAAGTCGTAGGAGAGCCCGACACCGCGAGCGATTGTCGTTACGTGCGCGAGCATCCGCGTGACATCATCACGCGCCATTCCTTTACGGTCTGCGAGGTAGTCAATTGTCGTTCCCTCAAAGTCGACGGGGGTGTCGGGTGACAGCTCGAAGGAGTGGTATTCGATTTCCACGGGGCCCCCAAACTGCAAGACCCCGGCCTCAAACTTGCGCTTGCCAATGAAGCACCACGGGCACTGCACGTCCGACCAGATGTCGACCTTTACCGGAGTGGTCATCGGCTTGCGTCCTTTGAATTCTGGTTTGCCGGGGCGGCCGACGCGGCCTCGGTGGGTTTGTCCACGGCGCCACCAAAGCGTCGGTCGCGAGTCACGTAGAGCTCTAACGCGCGCCACAGATCTTTTCTTCCGAAGTCCGGCCACAACGTGTCGAGAAAAACCATCTCCGCGTAGGCCGACTGCCAGAGCAAGAAATTGGACGTGCGCTGCTCACCACTCGATCGAACGAAGAGGTCAACATCAGGTAGGTCAGGAAGGTAAAGGGCACGCTGAATGGTTTTTTCGGAAATGGATCGCGGAGCAAGTTTTCCCGCCGCAACCTGCTCTGCGATCGCCCGCACGGCATCGGCGATTTCCGTTCGACCGCCATAGTTCACGCACATAGTGAGCGTCAGTGTCGTGTTGCGTTTCGTCAACTCTTCGGCGAACTTCAGTTCGTTAATCACGGATGGCCAGAGCTTGGGTGTGCGACCCGCCCAGCGAACTCGTACGCCCCACTCGTTGAGTTGATCGCGTCGACGATGGAGCACATCTCGGTTGAAGCCCATCAAGAAGCGCACCTCATCGGGTGAGCGTTTCCAATTTTCGGTCGAAAACGCGTACACCGAAAGATGGGTCACTCCGACCTGTATCGCACCCGCAACAACGTCCAGCAGAGCCGCTTCGCCGGCCTTGTGCCCCTCGACGCGGGTCAAGCCCCGCTGGTTCGCCCATCGGCCGTTCCCGTCCATCACGATGGCAACGTGTTTTGGCACCGTGCCAACCGGAAAACTCGGTGGCGTTTCACCCGTCCAATCGAGTGGACGAAACTCGACGGCGTCCTTGTGCGTGTAGCGGACCGTCATCGCGCCACGTGCTCCATCGACTTGAGGCTTCGTTCGAGGTGCCACTGCGTGTAGGCCGAAATCAGCGACGAGACACGACCGAGGTGTCGAGCGTCCACCGTCTCGAGATACTCCCAGTCGCCGGTCAGCAGGGCCTCGAAGGTGTCAATCGTTTCGCTACCGGCTCGAGCCGAGCCCGACGGTGCGCACTGACCACAGACCATTCCTCCAAAATGCACAACGAACGACGTGAGGTTGTCGGGACTGCCACACCGAGCACACGTGTCGAGACTCGGTGACCAGCCCGCCAATGAAAATGCGCGCATCAAATAAGAGTCCAGTGTGAGATTGGGTGCGTGTTCACCCCGCGACAGTGACCGCAGCGCACCGACTAAGAGCGTGTACTGATTCGTCGCTTTTTCCGCGTCGGTCAGACGTTCCGCGGTCTCGGCCATCACATTCGCGGCCGTAAATCGGTCGTAGTGTCCCGCGATGTCGGCGCCGTACGGCCCGAGCGTTTCGGCCTGCTGAATCGTGTCGAGCGACGATCTGCCCTGATAAAACTGCAAATCGGTGACCATGAACGGCTCGAGTCGAGAGCCAAACTTCGATGCGGTTCGCCGCACACCCTTTGCAACGGCACGCACCTTGCCGTGATTGCGAGTGAGAATCGTCACGATGCGGTCGGCCTCGCCGAGATTGAACGTGCGAAGCACAATTCCTTCATCGCGATATGTAGGCACGTTCTATTATCCGCCGTGCGCGTCACGCGCGTGGGACGTGTTCTAGAGGTCGCGCTGCGTGTCGATAGGCCCGGTCAAATCGGCCGGGCGAACGAGCTTTGGCTGCCTAATCCCTCGAAGAACACGTTGTTCTGGCAGCGACCACTGAAAACGCACAGCCAGGATGCGAATGGCCGCCGTCACGACCACGCACGCCACCGCACTCAGGTCGACAGACCACCCGAGTGCGCGCAACACGACAAAGATCAGCGTGCCGGAGGCCGCGGCCACGGCGTACAGGGATCCCACATGCATCACGGCAATCGGCGTGTTGAGCAGGATGTCGCGGATCACCCCACCACCCACGGCGGACACCGTTCCGACAAAGATGGCGGGCACGGGAGGAAGAGCCTGCGCCAGTGCCGCGGCCACGCCGATGGCACCGAAGAGCCCGATGGTGAGGGCATCCGCTACGGTAATGACCCAGTCAATCTTGGTGATGAGCCGAGCGAGCAACATTCCAAGGAGCGCAAAGAACACCGCGGTACCGAGGTACCAATCTTCACTCAGCGCCACTAAAGGGCGCTGAAGGAGCAGGTCGCGAAGAAATCCTCCCCCGAGACCGGTCGCGGTGCCAATCATCGCGACGCCAAGTAGGTCCAGCTGACGGTCGCGGAATGTGGCGGCATACATCGCGCCCTGGAGGCTCCCGATGCCAATTGCCGCAACGTCAACCCACGACGGCACTTCAATCGCGAACGGGTCCATGTGTCAATTTCTACCATGAGCACGCACGATGCCGGGTTAGGGTGACGCTATGGAGAATCAGGTGTTCAGGATCATCTTCTCGGTATTCGTGGGGCTCATGATTGCGTTCTTTGTCGGATTCGGCATCGACGCTTTTTACCCTGAACCGGTGTATCCGCAGGCCATCACGGACATGTACAACGCCATGGCAACGAAGGTTCCGACCGCCGACGAGCAGGCGAAAATCACCGCGATGGAGCAGGCCTACCAGCTCACCCAGCAGGCCCACAATCGCATTGTGACGGTCGTTGTCACGATTGCCGCGGTGATCTTTCTCGGACTCAGTCTTGTGCTCGAAAACAAGAATCGCGTCATGGCAAACGGAGTCATGCTCGGCGGTCTCTTTGCATTGGTTTACGGAGCCGGCCGTGGCTTAGGAGCACAAGACTCCATGGTCACGTTCATCACAGTTGGTGTCGGTCTCGCCGCCGTGATTCTGATCGGTTTGCGACGATTCAGTCACGCACGAGACGAACAGCGCGGTTAATCGCCGACACGACAGCCTTCAACGTGGCCGTTGAGATGTCGGAGTCAATCCCGACGCCCCACAGTCGCTGACCATCGACGCTGAGTTCGACATAGGCCGCCGCACGCGCATCCCCGCCCGCTGCCAAGGTGTGCTCGACGTAATCAAAGAGCTCCACCGTGAGCCCGTTCTCCCCCATGAGTTTGATAAACGCATCAATCGGGCCGTTGCCTTGTGACTCTCGTCGGGACACGCTATCGCCATCGCGCAGGTCGACGCTGAGCTTGACCGTCCCCGAGAAGTCGCTCTCGGTGCGCGTGCCGTGGAGTTCGAATCGGCCCCACTTATTATTTGCCTCGGCCGCGGGAAGGTACTCGTCTTGGAAGATGCTCCAGAGCTCGTCGCTCGAGACTTCGCCACCCTCGGCATCGGTCTTTGCTTGGACCACTCCCGAAAACTCGATTTGAAGACGACGGGGCAGGTCGAGCGCATGATCCTTCTTGAGCAGGTAGGCCACGCCACCCTTGCCCGATTGCGAATTCACACGAATAACGGCCTCGTACGTGCGACCCAAATCTTTCGGGTCAACCGGAAGGTACGGGACTGCCCACACAAGGTTGTCAACGTGAGTGCCCTGGGCGGCGGCATCAGCTGCCATCGCCTCGAAACCCTTTTTGATGGCGTCCTGGTGCGACCCGCTGAAGGCGGTGTAGACCAGGTCGCCGGCCCACGGGCTGCGTTCGTGCACCTTGAGTTGGTTGCAGTATTCCGCCGTGCGACGAACCTCGTCGAGGTTTGAGAAATCAATCTGCGGGTCAATCCCCTGCGTGAACATGTTGATGCCCAGGGCAACGAGGTCGACGTTTCCGGTGCGCTCACCGTTTCCAAAGAGGCAGCCTTCGATGCGGTCGGCACCCGCGAGGTAGCCGAGCTCGGCCGCCGCAACTGCGGTGCCGCGATCATTGTGCGGGTGGAGCGAGATGATGATGTTCTCGCGCGGAACCAGGTGTCGGCTCATCCATTCGATTGAGTCGGCGTAGACGTTGGGCGTCGCCATCTCGACCGTCGCCGGAAGGTTGATGATGACCTTGCGATCCGGCGTCGGCTCAAAGACCTCGATCACCTTGTTGCAAATCTCGACCGCAAATTCGAGTTCCGTGCCGGTAAAGCTCTCGGGCGAGTACTCGTAATACACACGCGTGTTGGGAATGGTCTTCTCGAGCTCGCGACAGAGTCGGGCACCGTGCAGAGCGATGTCGATGATGCCCTGTTTGTCTTCACGAAAAACAACCTCACGCTGCAGGATGCTCGTCGAGTTGTAGAGGTGGACGACCGCGTGCTTCGCCCCCGCGATGGATTCGTACGTGCGCTCGATTAGGTGATCTCGCGCTTGAGTCAACACCTGAATGACGACATCGTCGGGGATTGCGTTCTCTTCAATGAGCGAACGCACAAAGTCAAAATCAGTCTGGCTCGCCGACGGAAAACCCACTTCAATCTCTTTGTAGCCCATGCGCACCAGCAGGTCGAACATGATGCGCTTGCGCTCCGGGCTCATCGGGTCGATAAGTGCTTGGTTTCCGTCGCGCAAGTCGACGGCACACCAGCGGGGTGCTTTTTCGATGCGCTTACCTGGCCACGTGCGGTCGGGAAGGTCGATGCCGAGCGTCTCGTGATACGGGCGATACTTGTGCACCGGCATTGCGCTCGGCTTTTGCAGGTTCTTCATGCTGTTCTCTCTTCGCGGGTAATGGGAAAGCCAACGAAAGCTCCGCGACGAGGGAGGCTAGATTCGCGCCCCGCCGCGGCAGCTAAGAAGAAGCAGACCGACCGACATGAGTCAAGGCTAACACCGACCCGCCGGCGACTACCACCGATTAGAAACCCAGTCGGTTGAGCAGTTTCGGGTCGCGCTGCCAATCCTTTGCGACTTTCACCCGCAAAGAAAGGAAAACGGGCGAACCGAGAAGTGACTCAATCTCGGCTCGAGATCGCGCGCCGATATCGCGCAGGCGCTCACCACCTTTTCCAATGATGATGCCCTTTTGGCTATCGCGTTCGACAAAGACGTTGGCGTAGACATCGATCATGTCTTTGTCTTCGCGTTTCATGATGTCGTCAATCGTGACGGCGAGTGAGTGTGGCAGTTCATCATCGACACCCTCGAGAATCGCCTCACGAATGAGTTCGGAGACGCGCTTGTGGGTGTCATCGTCGGTCGTGGATTCCGTGGGGTACAGCGCGGCGCCGGTGGGCAGGAGTGCGATCAGCTCGTCGGCGAGAACGTCGAGTTGAACGCCTTCGACAGCGGAGATCGGGATCAGCGCCGCCCAATCGCGAAGTTCGTTGACCTGCAGTAAGCGCTCGGCAACTTGTTTTTTGCCGGCAGCGTCGACCTTCGTCACAATCGCAATCTTCATGGCGCGCGGGTACGCATCGAGTTGCTCGTTGATGAACCGGTCGCCCGGTCCAACCGGCTCATCGGCCGGAAAACACATTCCGATGACGTCGACATCGCCCAGTGTCGACTGCACCAGCGCGTTGAGGCGTTCACCTAACAGGGTTCGCGGTCGGTGAATACCCGGTGTGTCCACGATGATGAGCTGCCCGAGCGGTCGGGACACGATTCCCCGAATAATGTGGCGAGTCGTTTGCGGTTTCGCACTCGTGATGGCGACCTTTTCCCCGACGAGCGCGTTGGTCAACGTCGACTTACCCGTGTTGGGTCGCCCAACAAACGAGACGAATCCGCTGCGATAAGTGTCGCCAGACGACTCTGTATTTTTCGACGGACGCGCCATTATTCTTCCTCGTTCTCTTCGTCGAACGCCTGATGCGCGTCTGCCAGTTCTTCGGTCATTGCGACGCGGATGCGCGTGACGAGTTTGCCACGGGCACCGCTCGGGTCGGCGGTGAGCCGCAGCCCACTGACCACAGCCGAGTCGCCCACCTCGACAACGCGGCCGAGCTCCTTGGCGAGCAGGCCGCCCACCGAATCCACGTCATCGTCATCGAGATCGATACCAAACAGCTTGCCCAAATCCTCGGTATTCATGCGTGCGCTCACGCGATACGACCCGTCGCCTAAGTCCAGAGCCTCGGCACCACCGCGGTCGTGTTCGTCGACGATTTCACCGACGAGCTCCTCGATGATGTCTTCGAGCGTGACGAGCCCGGCGACTCCCCCGTGTTCGTCAATCACGATGGCGATATGCGTCGACTCGAGTTGCATCTGGCGCAACGTGTCATCCACTTTCTTCGACTCGGGCACGAAAATGACCGGACGCAAGAACCCGGAGACCTTTTCTTTGCTCCACCCGCGTGGATTCTCGATGTGTCGTCGCGAGACGTCCCGCAGGTAGACAATTCCCCGCACATCCTCATCACTCGAACCGAGAACCGGCATGCGGGAATAACCGGAGTCGAAGAAGCGTGACGCCGCGTGTACCAAGGTCGTATCGAGGTCGACCGTGACCATGTCGATGCGCGGCACCATGACTTCGCGAACGATGGTGTCGTCCCACTCGAACACCGAGTGAATCAACGCACGCTCGTCTTTCTCGAGCACATCGTGTCGCGCAGCTTCGTCGACCATGCTCAGCAGCTGCTCTTCACTCGTGAAGGTCACCACGCCGGGACGTCCGGGCGTCACGCGGTCTCCAAATCGGACGAGGGCGTCGGCCACCGGGCCAAGTAAGAATCGAAGCGAGTGGATGATCGGAGCCGACACGCCCAAAATGGCCTGTGGATGCGCCCGCCCGACACTGCGCGGACTCGAGCCCGCCAACACAAACGACGCCGCCGTCATGATGAGCACAGCGAGCAACAAAGCTGCCCAGAGGGGAAGCCCCGAGGCGGCCAGCGTGATGGTGATCAGCACGGCGGCCGTCGTCTCAGCGAACGTGCGCACAAAATTGGTGACATTTCGATGCGCGCCGAGGTCATCGGCAATGGACTGGAGCGAGATTTTGGCGCGTCGTGTCTTGGCCATCTCGCGAATGTCATCCCGCGATAGCACGCCGAGCGACGATTCCGTCGCGGCCATGAGCCCGCCAAAAGCAATCAGCGCAATGGCTAAAATTACGGTGAGAACGATGGTCATCGCTTACCGAGTTGGCGCTCCGAGACCGCAAAGCCCACCAATAAATCCCGTTGGAGAGCGAACATTTCTTTCTCCTCCTCGGGCTCCGCGTGGTCGAACCCCAGCAGGTGCAAGATTCCGTGTGTCGTCAGCAGCAGAAGTTCGTCGTCCACCGAGTGTCCAGCCGTCTGTGCCTGTGATTCGGCGACATCGGGACACAGAACGATGTCGCCCAGCATTCCTGCCGGTGTGACGCGATCGTCGTTGCCCGGTCGCAACTCGTCCATCGGAAAGCTCAAGACGTCGGTTGGCCCGGGCTCGTCCATGAATTCGAGGTGGTACCGTTCCATCGCACCGACGTCCACGAGCGAAATGCACAGGTCAGCATCGGGATGCACGCGCAAATTATCAAGGCAGAATGTGGCGAGACGCTGAAGCGCCGATTCGTCGGTGGCGTATCCGCACTCGTTCAAAACTTCGATGCTCATCGTGCACTCCTCGGCCGAGATGGGGTCGTGGACTTCGCTCGCGACGCCTTTGCCGCCTGAACTTTCTCGTCGAAGACCGTGTAGGCGTCAATGATGCGGCCAACGAGGGAGTGACGAACCACATCTTCCGAGGTCAGTCGCGCAAAGTGAATGTCGTCGATATCGTCGAGCACCTTCGTCACGAGGCGAAGTCCGCTCGATGCGTCGGGCAGGTCGACCTGAGTTATGTCGCCCGTAATGACCATCTTGGAGTTGAACCCCAATCGAGTCAGAAACATCTTCATTTGTTCGGGTGTCGTGTTCTGAGCTTCATCGAGCACGATAAACGAATCATTGAGTGTGCGCCCTCGCATGTATGCCAGCGGAGCAACCTCGATGGTGCCAACCGCCATGAGTTTGGGAACCAACTCGGGGTCGAGCATTTCGTTGAGCGCATCAAAAAGTGGTCGCAAGTACGGATCGATCTTGTCGGTCAGCGTGCCGGGCAGGAATCCGAGTCGCTCTCCGGCTTCGACGGCCGGTCGAGTCAGGATGATGCGGCTAACCTCTTTGCGCTGCAGGGCCTGAACTGCCTTCGCCATCGCGAGATAGGTTTTTCCGGTACCCGCGGGACCGATACCGAAAACAATCGTGTTTTCACTGATTGCGGTGACGTAGTTGTGTTGACCGGCCGTCTTCGGGCGGATCATTTTTCCTCGAGACGAGAGGATTGCCTCGCCCATGGTTCCACCTGCGGCGCCGGTATCACCCGCTTCGATGTGACGTGCCACCGATGAGACATCGTCGGCCTCGAGTGACACCCCGCCGCGCACGAGTTCGATGAGCTCGAGAAGTAGGCGGCGGGCCTCCACGACCTGGTCCTGCGCATCCACTGCCTCTGATGCCACGAGTCGAATCTCGTTGCCGCGCACGAGCACGTCGACCAGGGGGAATTCTTTCTCCATGCGCGTGAGGAGTCGATCTTGTGGGCCGAGCAGGCGCACCATTTCGATTCCGTCAATCTCAATGATGTCGGAACCAGCGGCGAAATCAGACAAGCGAGCTCTCCTCAAGACCACCGGCGAGCACGTGGGCATGCACGTGGAAGACGGTCTGCCCCGCTGCGTCACCCGAATTGAAGACGAGGCGGAAGTCGCCATCGGCGTGCTCTTCTGCAAGTGACTGCGAAACCGAAATCATGGCGGCCAAGAGCTCGGGCTCGGCCAATGCAAGCTCGGCGACGTTGCGATATGCCTGAGTCTTGGGAATCACGAGCAGGTGCACCGGCGCCTGGGGATTGATGTCCTTGATGGCGATTAAGCGGTCATCTTCGAACACGATGTCTGCGGGGATTTCCCGGCTGATGATGCGCGTAAAAATCGACGGTTCGATTGTGGCCATGCCTCTATCGTAGGCGGTGCGCCCGAGGGCCAACCTGTGGGTCACCAGCGACCGAGAGCCCCATTGATTGCGGCCAGAAATGCCGGTCCCGCTGTCGATGACCGCAGGATGTGAGCCCCGAGACTGACCCGAACCACCCCCACCGCGTCGAATCGTTCGAGTTCTCCCGGCGTAATCCCGCCTTCGGGTCCGACGATGATCACAACGGATTGTTCGTTCGCCCGTGCCACTGCCACTAATTCGTTCCACGCATACGAGTTCGTGACATCGCCGGTCGGGTCAAGCACGATGGCGACGGCACCCGTACCCGCAAGGTCACGGCAAAGGTCCTCGGTGTTGAGGTAGTTGCCGACGGTGGGAACGAAGGCTCGGATGCTCTGCTTGGCAGCCTCGCGCACAATCGTGCGCCACCGCTCCACGCCACGTTTCACCTTGGCGTCGTTCCAGACGGAGACGCAACGACTGGCGGCCCACGGAATGACGTGATCGATGCCGAGTTCCGTTGCCGCCTCGATGGCTCGCTCGTCACGATCACCCTTGGTGAGCGCCTGCACCAGCGTGACGCGAGTTGTTGGCGCGCCGGTCATGTCGGCACGCACAACGACGAACGTCACCTTCTCCTTGTCAACGCTCTTGGCTTCGACTGTGAGGATAAGCCCGTTGCCGTTGCCCAGCAGCACCGTCTCCCCCACGCGCAATCGGCTGACGCCGGCGGCATGTCTCGCCTCGGCCCCGGTCAGCGAGACCGTGTCTCCGGCCGAAACATCGCCGAGCGTTTCATCGAGATAGAAGTGAGCCATGCGCGTTAGAAGAAGCGGTCGCGGAGTTTCGCGAAGATACCCTGCTGAAACGAGGCGATCTTGGGTGCGGGAGCCTTGTGTACTTTGGCGAACGCGCCGAGCGCATCCTTTTCTTTGCTCGACAACTTCGTGGGCGTGACGACGTGGATACCCACCTTTAAGTCGCCTCGGCCCGAACCGCGCAGTCGACCGACACCGCGATCTCGCACCGTGAGCACATCGGAACTTTGCACTCCGGGCTTGATGTCAATCGTCACGTCGCCGTCGAGCGCGGGGAACGTGACACTCGTTCCGAGAATGGCGTCGACCATCGAAATCTCGAGAGTGCACAGCAAGTCGTCTTGCGCCCGGTTAAAGATGTCATCGTGGGTGACCCGGATTTCGAGATAGAGGTCACCATTTGGTCCGCCGCCCGGGCCGGACTCGCCTTGACCGGGCAAGTGAAGTCGCACACCGGTGTCGACGCCCGCGGGAATGTCGACGGGAACGGTACGACGAGCTCGAACACGCCCTTGGCCCGCGCACGCCGAGCAGGGGTGCGAAATAGTCGAGCCAAATCCTCGGCATGATCCGCACGGGGCGCTCGTGACAACGTTGCCAATCAGAGAACGAACGGTGCGTTGAATGTTGCCGGACCCGCGGCAGATATCACAGGTGACCGGCTCGGTCCCGGGTTGGGCGCCACTTCCGGAGCACAACTCGCAGACAACCGCCGTGTCGATTTCCAGCTCCTTCGTGACACCGAAGATGACCTCAGCAAGCGTGACGTCGAGCCGAATGAGGGCGTCCTGGCCGCGCTCTCGACGCGACCGAGGCCCGCGAGACGAGCCCCCACCGGCACCACCGAAGAACGTTGAAAAGATGTCACTGAAGTCACCGAATCCGCCAGGGAAACCGGCCTGAGGACCCATGTCATATTGCTGGCGTTGGGCCGGGTCAGACAACACCTCGTAGGCGTGCGTGACGAGCTTGAACTGTTCCTGAGCGGCGGGGTCAGGATTGACATCGGGGTGGAGTGTCCGGGCGAGACGTCGATACGCCTTCTTAATCGTTTCCGCATCGGCGTCGCGTGCCACGCCGAGAACTTCATAATGGTCAGCCACGAAATGTGCTCCTGGTTTTTCTTGAACAACGTCACGGTCGGCCGGATGGCAAACCGATTCACAACGGGTAACTAGCTATTGAGCAGTCGCGACAAATAACGCGACACGGCACGCACCGCTGCCATGTTCGCGGAGTAATCCATGCGCGTGGGACCGAGGATGCCCACCATCGCGTTCTCCCCCGCCGACGAGTATGCCCCGGCCATGAGACTTGCCGCCCGCAGCCCCGACTCCGCGTGTTCGCTGCCGATCGACACCGCAACCTCCGAGGTGTCGTCGACAAGTTCGCACATCAGCTTGAGTAACACCACCTGCTCTTCGATGGCGTCGAGCACGGGATAGAGGTTGCCCGAGAAGTCCTCTTCGGTGCGCACAAGATTCGCCGCACCCGAGACCGCGAGTTTTTGGGTGCGGTTGGCCGCGACGAGATCCGAAATCGCCGTGGCGATGGCGCGTGCGACCGAAGCGGAGGCGGGAACAAACTCACCGTCGAAGCCTCGTAGCGCAGCTTGCGCCTCAGAGAGTGGACGGCCCGACACAAATCCGTTGGCCCGCAACGTGAACTCGGTGAGTTCTTCGTCGTTCACATCCCGACCGCATTCGACAAGTCGCTGGTCGATGCGCCCATTGTCAGCAATCAGGATGCACAGCAGACGTTCGTTGCCGACGTTCACGAGTTCGATGCGCTTCACTTTTGCGGCGCCGAGCGAGGGATACTCGACCACTGCCACTTGGCGCGTCAATTGCGACAGCAGTCGTGAGGTGCGGTGCAACAAATCATCGAAATCGTGCGACTCGTCGAGGAACCTCTCGATGGCCTGGCGCTGGGCACCCGAGATGGATTTCGTCTCAGCCAAGTGATCGACGAAGAGTCGATACCCCTTGTCGGTTGGAACGCGCCCGCTCGAGGTGTGCGGTGCGACGATGAGTTGCTCTTCTTCGAGCAGTGCCATTTCGTTTCGAATGGTGGCCGGCGAGACACCGAAGTTGTGTCGATCGACAATGGACTTCGAGCCGACAGGCTCGCGCGACTCCACGTAATCCTGAACGATGGCGCGAAGCACATCGAGTCCGCGTTGAGAGACCATCCGTTCCTCACCTTGCGCTGTCACTTCGAGCACGCATTCGCTAGCACTCGGGTCTGTTGAGTGCCAATAATACAGTCTTCATCTTGGACGAATCTTGTCTTGCCGACTCACAATGTGAGGCGTACCTTGAATCTTCATCACCTACTGTTTCAACCACTGGAAGGAATCACACATGTCGACTCCCGCCGCACCACAACTCTCTGAAGCTGAAGACCGCAATTACGCGGGACTCGCACAGATTCTGGGCATTCTGGGTTTCTTGCCGTCGCTCATCATTTGGCTCGTCTTTAAGGATCGCGGACCGAAGACCGACGTCATGGCAAAGGAAGCATTGAACTTCCAAATCACGATGATCATTGTCGAAGTCGTCGGTTGGGTTTTGACCGTCGTTTTCATCGGAACCTTGCTCATCCTCGCCGCGTGGATTCTTCGACTCATCTTCTCGATCATCGCCTTCACCAAGGTTCAGGCCGGTGAGGACTACAAGTATCCGCTCACGATTCGCATCATCAAGTAGTCAGAGCAATCCACTTTCCGGCGGGGGCGTGTCGAGTGACATGACCCCGCCGGTTTCGTTTCTGCCAACCTGGGCCAAGGTGAATGTGCCATGATGGCGACGGTTTCAACGAAGCAGAAAGGCTGGCCCATGTCAGACAACACGCCCTCCGCCCCCGCCGCAAAGCCGAAGTCGGCGGCAAAGCCAAAGTCCACCGTCCCGGCAAAGCCCGCGACTGCATCGGCATCCACCCCGACGGCGACGCCCGCACCAAAATCGTCATCCGAGACTCCTCGCGTCAGCCCCTACGCCGGGTTCACGCCGCTCACTCCGAGCGACGAGAAGCTGTGGTCGGCTCTCATCCAACTCAGCGGAATCTTCGTTTATGTGGTTGGCCCGTTCGTCGGCTACCTGCTGCTTCGCCAGCGCGGACCGTTCGTGCGTGAGCACTCGGTGTCGGCCCTCAACTGGCAGCTGTCCGTGGTGCTGTACTCGTTCGTCGGATCGCTCTTGCTCGTGGCCTTCGTCGGTGGACTCATCTTGCTTGCGGTCGCCGTGCTCAACATTGTGTTCAGCATCATGGCGGCCATTCACGCCCACCGCGGCCAGCTGTACGTCTACCCGCTCGCCATCAAGTTCATTCGCGCCTAGTCGGTGAGCGTTCGCACGACGTAGTCTGCGAGCAATCGCCCGCGCAGGGTGAGTGTGACGGTTCCGTGCGCGAGCGCATCCGTGTCGAGTAAACCTTCGGTTGCCAGCCCAGTCACCCGGTTGCGGGCATCATCTGAGAGCTCGGCAAGAGTTAAACCCGAAGCGAGGCGGATGCGCAACAACACCGTCTCGAGGCGGCGAGCATTGGCATCCGGTGTTTCCCGGCCCGCGGCGGGTGAGATGCCGTCGCGGACTCGTTGCGCGTAGGCGCTCGGGTGCTTCACGTTCCACCAGCGCACCCCGCCGACATGGCTGTGCGCACCAGGACCGAACCCCCACCAGTCGTTATTGACCCAGTAGGCGCTGTTGTGTCGAGATTGTTGCGCCGCACTGCGAGCCCAATTGCTCACCTCGTACCACTCAAATCTGGCTGCGGAAAGAGTTGAGTCGGCGAGTTCGTACATGTCCGCAACCAGGTCGTCGTCCGGCGAATCCAACTCGCCCCGGCGGATTCGCCGCTCGAGCGCGGTGCCGTTCTCAACGATCAGCGCGTAGGCAGAAATGTGCCCGCTATCGAGTTTGACCGCCGCGTCGAGCGTGGTGCGCCAATCGTCGAGAGATTCACCCGGTGTGCCGTAGATGAGGTCGATGCTGACGTCGAGTCCCGCCTGCCGAGCCCAGTTCACGACCAGGGGAACTCGCTCGGGATCGTGCGTGCGATCAAGCGTGGCCAGCACGTGCGGAACGGCAGATTGCATTCCAAAGCTGACACGCGTCACACCACCGGCAACGAGTTCCTCGAGGTAGGCGAGGTCAACCGAGTCGGGATTCGCCTCGACCGTGACCTCGACGTTGTCGGCGACACCGAAGCTCGTTTGCAGTGTCGAAAGAACACGAACGAGATCTCGCGCGGGCAACAGGGTTGGTGTTCCTCCACCAAAAAAGACTGTCGACAGGGGCCGTTCAAACTCGCAGTCGAGCACGCCACGGGCAAAATCAATTTCGCGAACAAGTTGGTCGGCGTAATCTTCGCGTCGAGTCCCCGGTAACTCGTCGGCGGTATACGTGTTGAAGTCGCAATAGCCGCAGCGAACCCGACAGTAGGGAATGTGAACATACGCCGACAAAGGAGAGCGTGACAACCGGGACTCAGTCGGAAGGTGCCCGTCTGCCGGAGCCGGATCGCCCTCGGGCAGGGCGCCGGCCACTAGCCGACCGACTTCACGGGGTTGAGCGCCCGCGCGCACCGCACGCGCACACTCTGTTCGCGCAGGCGCAAAATCGGCGCTAACAACACCATCGACCAGTGGGGGTAGAGGGCCGTCACCGTCGTGATCGAGGACCACACCGTGTCGTCGTCACGCCATTCCACGCAAAAGAGCTGCTCACCACTGACCGGCCAATGAGAGAGGCTGCCGAGGGCAAATGCGACACGTCGTTCTTCCTTGATGACGTAGATGACCCGATACTCCTCGACACGGCTGAGCGGCCACCACGCATTGGCGACGCGAACTGTCGGGGACTCTCCGCGCAGTGCGGTGACGTCGAAGGGAGAACCGTCAACGGTCAGCGCCCGCAAGCCGGCACGTTCGAAAAATGCTCCGTTAAGCAGGTCTACCGAGGCAGCAGCAAAGCGTTCCGCGCCCGATCCAATGCGCCGTTCCGTGAGGGATGCACGAAAACCCGAGGGTGCAAAGCGCAACACATCCGGCTCTTGCGTGACACCGACTGTCGCGTAAGAAACCTGATTGGCCCGGAAAGACGAACGACGAGGACCGGACACGCTACTTCTTCTTGACCTCTTCGTCGCCGGAGAGTGCGGCGATGAACGCTTCTTGAGGGACTTCGACGCGACCGACCATCTTCATTCGCTTCTTTCCCTCCTTCTGCTTTTCGAGCAACTTGCGCTTGCGGGTGATGTCGCCACCGTAACACTTGGCGAGAACATCCTTTCGAATTGCACTGATGTTTTCACGGGCGATGATTCGGGCACCGATAGCGGCCTGAATGGGCACCTCGAACTGCTGGCGCGGGATGAGTTTCTTCAACCGTTCGGTCATCATGAGGCCGTAGGCGTAGGCCTTGTCTTTGTGCACGATCGCACTGAACGCGTCGACGGTTTCGCCCTGAAGCAGAATGTCGACCTTGACGAGATCAGACTCTTGCTCACCCGCGGGTTCGTAGTCGAGCGACGCGTAGCCCTGCGTGCGGCTCTTGAGGTGGTCGAAGAAGTCGAAGACGATTTCACCGAGTGGCATGTTGTATTTCAGCTCGACGCGGTCTTCACCCAGATATTCCATGCCAAGCATCGTGCCGCGACGACTCTGGCAGAGCTCCATAATCGTGCCGACGTAGTCTTTGGGGGCGAGGATGGCCGTCTTCACAACCGGTTCGCGAACCGAGTCAATCTTTCCCGACGGATACTCGCTCGGGTTCGTCACGGTGACGGTTTTGCGGTCTTCCGTGGTGACCTCGTACGGCACACTCGGCGCGGTGGCAATCAGGTCGAGACCAAACTCCCGCTCGAGGCGCTCGGTGATGATCTCGAGGTGCAACAACCCCAAGAAACCACAACGGAAACCGAAACCGAGTGCAACCGAGGTCTCCGGCTCGTAGTTGAGTGACGCATCCGACAGCTTCAGTTTGTCGAGCGCCTCGCGCAAAATCGGGTAGTCACTGCCGTCAATTGGGTAGAGACCCGAGAAGACCATGGGCTTGGGTTCGGTATAGCCCGGTAGGGCCTCGGTCGCGGGCTTCTGCGCGTCGGTAATCGTGTCGCCGACCTTGGACTGGCGCACGTCTTTCACACCCGTGATCAAGTAACCGACCTCGCCGACGCCCAGCCCCTTGGTCGGTGTGGGCTCGGGGGAGCTCACACCAATCTCGAGCAGCTCGTGGGTTGCGCCGGTCGACATCATCTTGATGCGCTCACGCGGAGTGAGACGACCGTCGATGACGCGTACGTAG
>CANGKD010000028.1 GCA_947454495.1 Actinomycetota bacterium | reverse complement strand
TGCGTGGTCGGCATCACCGCAAACGTGGAGCGCCTCGAGGGCATGGTGGCCTCGAGCGTGGGTGTCATTACGGCGCTCATCCCGTTTATCGGGTACGGACCGGCGTCGGAGCTTGCGAAGCAGGCGCTCAAGACCGGGCGCCCGGTTGCGGATCTCGTGGTCGAGGCTGGGCTGATGAGCAGGGAAGACGTGCTGCGCGAGATGTCACCGGCCAAGCTGTCGGGCGTGAGCGGGGCGCACTAGAGCGCGAGACGTCGACGCTAGAGCGGAAGCAGGGCGTGCACGTCGCGCCCGGGCAACGCCGCACGGCCGTTGAGTGCCTCGAGTTCGAGCACCACGGCGATACCGGCAACCGACCATCCGGCGCGTTCGAGCAGCGTGACGGATGCGTTGATCGTGCCGCCCGTGGCCAACACGTCGTCGAGCACGAGTACGCGTGACCCCGGCGGCAGGCTGTCGGGATTCACCTGGAAACTCGCGGTGCCGTACTCAAGTCGGTAGGTCTCGGTGAGCACGTGTCCGGGCAACTTGCCTGCCTTGCGCACGGGCACCACGCCCACACCCGCATCGATGGCTGCCGCCGCCGCGAGGAGAAACCCGCGTGCTTCGAGGCCGGCGACGGCGTCGAAGCGGCCGATGAAGGGCGCGACCAGCGCATCCACGACCGCACGAAACGACTCACCGTGGGCAAAGACCGGCGTCAGATCGCGAAACAGAATGCCGGGTTCGGGAAAGTCGGGCACGGTCAGCATGCGTTCGTGCAGCAGAGATTCGATGTCGGTCACGGGGAGAGCCTATCCGTCGAACGAATACCAGCCATTGGAATTTCTGTGGGTGGGAGGGTTGGTATCGCGCACTACCCTTGTCAGGTGCGTTTTCTCCACTTAATTCCGGCTGGCTCGACGCAGCCGCAGCTCGCCGTCGAGGCGACCGAGGGCGCACTCGTGCTGGCCGACGTGATGGATGACGCACCGCGTGACCTGCAAGACCTCATCGAGCGCGGTGACACCGAAGTGCGGCGCGTGCGCGACACCGTCACGAATACGCTTCGATCCGGAGTATCCGTAACGCCCACGGCCGAGTTCGAGCGGGCGCCGAGCGTTCTCCGGCCGGCGGCAATCATTGCGATCGGGCTGAATTACGCCGAGCACGCCGAGGAGCTCGGCCTGAACATCCACGCCGACCCGACCATCTTTCCGCTGTTACCCAACTCGCTCGCAGCCGATGGGGCGACCTTGACATGGTCGCGTCAACTCACGACGCAGCTCGACTACGAGTGCGAACTCGGTGTGATCATCGGCACTCCGGCGCGGGATGTCAGCATCGAAGATGCGCTCAACCACGTCTTTGGGTACACGGTTGTCAACGACATCACTGCTCGCGATATCCAATTCCGTGAACAACAGTGGAGTCGGTGCAAGTCGTTTGACGGATTCACCCCGGTTGGCCCGGTGGTGGTGACGAGTGACGAAATTACCGACCCGCAGAACCTGCACCTGATGACCACGGTGAATGGTGAAATCGTGCAGGACTCGTCAACGGCAAACATGATCCGATCGGTCGCTGAGCTGGTGTCGTACCTGTCGCGCCACGCGACGCTGCTGCCGGGAACCCTGATCTCGACGGGCACGCCGTCGGGAGCGGGTGTTTCGCGCACTCCCCAGATTTTGCTCGGTGATGGCGACACGGTCGTGGTGAGCGTCGAGCACATCGGTTCCGTCACGACTTACTGCAAGGAAACGTCATGAGCATCCCCACCCGCACCGCTCACGATGGCCTCGAGCTGCCCCTCATCGGTCTGGGCACCTACGGTCTCAACGGCGAAGACGGTGTCACGTCGATGCTCTCCGCGGTCGAGTCGGGGTATCGACTTCTCGACACTGCGGTCAACTACGGCAACGAAGAAACCGTCGGCGACGTCATTCGTCGCTCGAGCGTCGCGCGTGACGAACTCATTGTGGCGACCAAGGTGCCCGGTCGTCACCACGGATTTGACGAAACCATGGCGTCGTTTGAGGAGTCACGTCGACGCCTCGGCGTCGAGCACATCGACGTGTATCTCATTCACTGGCCTAATCCGAGTGTGAATCGCTACATCGACACGTGGCACGCGATGATCGAGTTGGCAGCGGATGGGCTCGTAGGGTCAATCGGCGTCTGCAACTTCACGCAAGAAATGATTGAGCGCCTCGGTGATGCCACGAGCGTGTTGCCCAGCGTGAACCAAGTCGAACTGCACCCCTATTTTTCGCAAGCCGAATTGCGCGCCTTCCACGAAGCACACGGAATTCTCACGCAGGCCTGGAGTCCACTCGGTCGCAAAAGCGATCTGCTCGAAAACCCGCTCGTCGCCGACATCGCATCGGCCCACGGCGTATCGGTCACGCAGGTTGTGCTGCGATGGCACGTGCAGCAGGGAATCATCGCGATTCCGAAGTCAGCGAATCCCGAACGTCAGCGTCAGAATCTCGATGTCTTTGGTTTTGAACTCTCCGATGACGACATGTCGGCCCTGGCCACGCTCGAGCGCGGCCGAATCTGGGGTGCTGACCCCAACACTCATGAAGAGATGTAGGTCGCTTAGCGTCGTGCTGCGCGCTGTCGGAACTTCTTGACCACGGTCACCGTGACGGCCGCGACAGCTCCAATCAGCGGGAACGCTAATCCCGCGCCCGAAAACACCAGCAACATCGCCGTCAGGGGCACCGCAATGACGGCGGTCCACCAGGCGAGCGTCCATCGAGGAATGATTCGCGTGGCCGCAATCATGCCCAACACGTAGATGCACACCATGCCACTGACCTGGAAGGTCAGGAGGGTCTCCACTCGAAAATCCTGCGATGCCATGATGCAAATCGAGACACTCGAGATGACGAACATGACGAGGAGGCTACGCCGCGGTACCGAGTCCGGTTGCGACCCCTGAGCCAGAAACCGGGGGAGGTCTCCGTCGCGACCGAGTGCCGAGCCGAGTTTTCCTGCGCCAGCGAAGTAGGAGTTCACGACTCCGAAACTCATGACGGCGGCAATGATGGCAATGACAGAGGCGCCGACTCCCGGTGCCGCCACGTCGATGAGACTCATCAGCGGGACACGACCCGAGCCCGCATCGTTACCAAGCACGCCCACGGTGACCCACTGCGTCGCCAAGTAGGCGCCGCCGCACAGGGTCAGAGCGATCACGGTGGCAATCGGGATGATGCGGCGTGGATTCTTGAATTCAGCCGCGATGTGGGTGCCCACTTCCCATCCCGCGAATGCCCACATCAGCAGGAGCATGGCCTGGCCAACACCCACGAATCCGTGGGGCAGAAACGGCGAGAAGTTTTCGCTGCGTACCGCGGGGGAGCCGAGCAACACGACCATGATGACGACGACCAGCAGAAGCGCGGTGAGCACGAGCTGAACCCAGCCGGCGGTGCGCACGCCGAACATGTTCAAGACCAACGGCGTCAGAAAGAGCACCACAACGACGGGAAACATTGCTGACCGTGGCAAATCCAAGACGGCGACAATATATTCGGCGCCCATGACCGACACGATGGGTAAACCCGTTGAAACGCCAAAGTAAAACCAGTAGCCCGCCATGCGCGCAAAAGTGTCGCCCATGCTGCGGCGCACGTAACTTGCAACGCCGCCGGAGTCGGGATAGCGCGACGCGAGCGCGGCAAAAGTCATCGCGACGGGAACTGACAGCACAATCATGGCAGCCACGCTCACTATTGACGCGGGCCCCGCAGCTTGAGCCGCCAACCCCGGCAGAACCATGATCCCTGTGCCGAGCACTGCCGCGAGGTAGAGGGCCGTGCCCTGCGCGAGGCCAAGGTGACCATGGGGACTTTGGGGCGCGGCGGTCGGGGTGTCGATGGGGCTCACCGCTCCACTCTGGCACGACAAGTGGTTGGATTGAGTCATGACTGAACACAATCTGACCAAACCCGAAATCGATGCTCCCATGGAGCCGGCACCCGCCGATCTCACGATCGTCGACATGGTCGAAGGAACCGGCGCAGAAGCACTTCCCGGGTCGACCGTCGACGTGCACTATGTCGGTGTCGAGTACGACACGGGTGAAGAGTTCGACGCATCCTGGAACCGCGGCGAGTCGATCAACTTCCCACTTCAGGCTCTCATCTCGGGCTGGCAAGAAGGCATTCCGGGGATGAAGGTGGGCGGACGCCGCATGCTGATTTGCCCGCCACACAAGGCCTACGGACCCGCCGGTGGCGGACACTCCCTCTCGGGCAAAACACTCATCTTCGTCATCGACCTTCTCGGCGTCAGCTAAGCCATGTCTGACTCGTCGCACCTTCCTGCGGTCGACGACAACCACGTCCGGTGGTCCCTTCCTCGCGAGCACGTTGCACGCGAGCTGGGCCACCGGCCGTTGCTGTTAATGCTCCACGGTTACGGCTCGCACGAAATGGACCTGTTTGGTCTCGCCGAATTTTTGCCATCCGAGTTCGTCATCGCGTCGGTGCGCGGACTGATCCCGGCCGGGCCAGGCTTCGCGTGGTTTCCACTCGAATGGGATGCTCAGACCAACGAGCTTCGTCGCGACGTCGATGACGTAAATGAGTCGGCACGCGTACTTCTCGCCTGGCTCGACGAGTTGGATTCCGAGGTGGGCGGACTCGACCGGGTCGTGTTGCTTGGATTCTCGCAGGGCGGAGCCATGGCGATACAGCTGCTACGTCATGCACCCGAGCGCTTTGATGCCGCGGTCGTCTTGGCAAGTTTTGCCACGCCCGACTCGTCCGTCGGGGCAATACAGCGCGATGCGGCGCTCGCCGAAGCACAACTGCCCGTCTTTTGGGGGCGAGACCCTCACGATCCCGTCATCACGGACGAGCTCATCGCGTACACGCGACGGTGGTTGCCCGAGCATTCCGACCTCGATGCGCGTCTGTACTCAAACGTCGGGCACGGTATCTCGATGGAAGAGGTCGATGATGTTCGGGCATTCCTGGTAGCTCGTCTTGCCGACAACCCCAACAACAATTAGTCGGCTATTTCGACGTGCTTGATTCGGGCACTCTGACCCCGCACGATGCGAACGCGTGAGGCCGCCACGCCGAGGTGCGAGGCGAGGGTGCGTTCCACCGCGGCATTGGCCGCGCCGTCGACGGCTCTTTCTCTTACGTAGACGGTGAGCCCATCGGGCGATTCAACAACTAAGGGACCTTTTGTACTCCCGGGTTTCACTCGAATTGTGATTCGTGCACTCATGGTTGCGCCCCGGCGTGTCGGTTAGTCGGCGATGACGAATCGGCGGCCACGCACGGACACGGGCGCGACCTGCATCCAGACGTACGGCTTGTCGGGAGCAAAATCTAGGATGGGCAACTCATCGAGTAGATCCTGGTCGTGCGCCCGGTCGAGCGTGCGCAGTGCGCCGAGTAGAACGACGCTCCACGCATCGGTGCCGGACTGTCCGGCGCACTCGAATGCGACGGGCTTGCCGTCTGCTTCGAGTCGAAGGCGAGAATCCGCCGCGGTACGGAAATACACGGCGCGATCGTGGGTGACGAAGCTGACGGGAAAGATGTCCGGCTCGCCGTCACGCGCCGACGCAATGCGACCGATTTGCGCCTGGGTGAGCAGGTGCCAGCTTTCGTGGTCACTCACACGAGTGATGGGGTCACTTCTTTCGGGCAACGGGCCCTCCGGTGGTCGACCCCCCGGCGCTGGTCGTGGCGACCGGTGTTGTCACGGCGGGGTCGCCCCAAGTGTTTGCCGCGGGGGAAGACTCCTCGACGAGGAACACAATCATCAAAATCGTGCCAACCAGCGGGATGAAGGTAATCAACGCGTACCAGCCCGACCGGCCAGTGTCGTGAAAGCGGCGCACCATGACGGCGAGGGACGGGAGAAAGAGCGCGAGTGACCATGCGACGAGCACGAAATACATCGGGTTGAAAATTGCTCCCAGAACGGCAGCCGTTGCCCCCGGTTGATTGTTGGCATCCGCGAGGGCGGCCGGCATAATCAGCGCGAGCATGGTCATCGTGTACACGAAGCCCAAGAAACCGCGCGTCAGAAACTCGAAGAGCATCCACCACCAGAATTCCGAACGAGATGCGCGACCCGTAAATGTCGCATACTTGCCGAATGCCGATCGAATTGCATCGAAGAATGTCATAGCCCAAGGCTAGCCTCAACCCCATGTCGGAAAGCAACCAGAATCAGCCCGCTTACCAGATCGTTCGAGTGGCAACGGGGAGGCAATACTCGGTCGGCGCGGCCTACGCCTGGTTCTGCTTCACGTTCATCGGACTCGCGGGATTTCAACATTTCTACCTCGGCAACTATGTGCGCGGCGTCCTCTGGCTGTTCACCTGGGGACTCTTCGGAATCGGATCCGTATACGACCTCTTCGCCCTAGCAGCCGACACCGTGCGCCGGAACGAGCGCAACTCGCGCGTCGTCGCCATGCCCGTCGAATGACCGGATTATTTCGAGTCCTGACGCTCTGGTAGGGTTGTGAAGTTGCCGTCTAACGGCCGCGGATAAAGAGAGCTCCTCGCGCAGTGTGCGGAGCGCCGCGCAACGAGGAAAGAAAGGGGATCTCCCATGGCTCTCGAAGCAGATGTCAAAAAGGCGATCATCGAAGAATACGCAACTCACCCCGGTGACACTGGATCCCCCGAGGTTCAGATTGCCCTGCTGACCAAGCGCATCAAGGATCTGACCGAGCACCTCAAAGAGCACAAGCACGACCACCACTCGCGTCGCGGACTGCTCCTGTTGGTCGGTCAACGCCGTCGCCTCCTCGGTTATCTCCAGGACATCGACATCACGCGCTACCGTTCGCTCATTGAACGACTCGGACTTCGTCGCTAGTTCGTGCACGACGTTTTTTCTTCGAGGACCCCGCCACGGCGGGGTCCTCGTTTCATTGCTCGCCCTTTTTCTTTCGCCTCCTGTTAGGCTGGACCAAGAGCTGACGGACAGTTTTCGCTGGTCATCGGTGGTGGGTTACCGAATCTTTCGGTGATTTTCTACTGTTGGCCAGCACGAAGTCTCGATACTCGTGCACGAACATGCGTTGTACGTCTTACGCGTCTTCGGTTTGTCACGCTCACAAGCGCCATGTGGCGCGCCGAATTCGCAGGGAAACCTGCGGTCGGCGCGTTCACCTCGGTACTCGATGGTGAATCCGCACAGGGTGGATTCGCAACACACATAAGGAGGCGACCTGATGGAAGGTCCCGAAATCAAATTCGCTGAAGCCGTTCTCGACAATGGCAAGTTCGGCAAGCGCACGATTCGTTTCGAAACGGGTCGTCTCGCGCAGCAGGCACAGGGTGCCGTGGCTGCGTACCTCGACGAAGAAACCATGTTGCTCTCGGCCACCTCGGTCAGCAAGCAGCCGAAAGACCAGTTCGACTTCTTCCCGCTGACAGTGGATGTCGAGGAGCGTTCCTACGCAGCCGGCAAGATCCCGGGTTCGTTCTTCCGCCGTGAAGGCCGACCCTCGACCGAGGCCATTTTGGTCTGCCGTCTCATCGACCGTCCGCTGCGTCCGTCGTTTGTTGACGGACTGCGCAACGAAGTTCAGATCGTCATCACGGTGCTCTCGATTGCACCTGGCGAGTTCTACGACGCCCTCGCGATTAACGCCGCCAGTGCATCCACGCAGATTTCGGGTCTGCCGTTCAGCGGTCCGATTGCCGGTGTGCGCCTCGCGCTCATCGATGGCCAGTGGGTCGCGTTCCCGACGGTCGACCAGCTCAAGCTCGCGGTCTTCGACCTCGTGGTCGCCGGTCGTGTCGTCAAGACCGCGCAGGGTGAAGACGTCGCCATCATGATGGTCGAGGCGGAAGCGACCGAAGGCAGCTGGAACCTGATTCAGGCCGGCGCCGTCAAGCCCAACGAAAAGATTGTCACCGAGGGTCTCGAAGCGTCGAAGCCATTCATTACGGCTCTGGTCAAGGCTCAAGAAGACCTCGCGCGCCAGGCCGCCAAAGAGGTGCAGGACTACCCGGTCTTCTTGCCTTACACCGACGAGGTCTTCGCTGCGGTGGATGCGATTGCGCACGACGAGCTCGTTCGCATTTACCAGATTGCCGACAAGATCGAACGCCAGAGCGCGGATGACGCACTCAAGGCAACGGTCAAGGAGGCCATTGCTGCCAAGGTCGAGGCGGGCGAACTTCCCGTTGAGGCCAATGCGCAGGTCAGTGCCGCATTCAAGTCGGCCACGAAGAAGGTCGTTCGCGGCCGTGTGTTGACCGAGGGCATCCGTATCGATGGTCGCGACAAGACCACGATTCGCCCGCTCGATGCCGAAATTCACGTGATTCCTCGCGTGCACGGCTCGGCCATCTTTCAGCGCGGTGAGACGCAGATTCTCGGTGTGACCACCCTGAACATGCTCAAGATGGAGCAGCAGATCGACTCGCTGTCGCCTGTCACGAGCAAGCGCTACATGCACCACTACAACTTCCCGCCGTATTCGACCGGTGAGACGGGTCGCGTTGGCACGCCGAAGCGTCGTGAAATTGGTCACGGATTCCTCGCCGAACGTGCACTCGTGCCCGTTCTGCCGGCCCGCGACGAATTCCCCTACGCGATTCGCCAGGTTTCGGAGGCGCTCGGTTCAAACGGATCGACCTCGATGGGTTCGGTCTGTGCATCGACCCTGTCGTTGCTCGCTGCCGGTGTTCCGCTTCGCGCCCCCGTCGCCGGTATCGCGATGGGCCTCGTCAGCGACGAGGTCAACGGCGAGACGCGTTACGCGGCACTCACCGACATCCTCGGTGCTGAAGACGCGCTCGGCGACATGGACTTCAAGGTCGCCGGAACCAGCGAATTCATCACTGCAATTCAGCTCGACACGAAGCTCGACGGTATTCCGGCATCGGTTCTCGCCGGAGCACTCGACCAGGCGAAGGAAGCTCGCACGCAGATTCTGCAGGTGATCAACAACGCCATCAGTGGCCCAGATGAAATGGCCGCCACCGCGCCGCGCGTGATCAGCGTTCAGATTCCGGTCGACAAGATTGGTGAACTCATCGGGCCCAAGGGCAAGACGATTAACGCGATCCAGGACGAGACCGGCGCCGACATCTCCATCGAAGAAGACGGAACCGTTTACATCGGAGCCGTCGACGGACCGTCGGCCGAGGCCGCGCGTGCGCAGGTCAACGCGATTGCGAACCCGCAGAACCCCGAGATCGGGGAACAGTTCCTCGGAACCGTGGTGAAGCTCGCGACCTTTGGTGCGTTCGTTTCGTTGCTTCCGGGCAAAGATGGCTTGCTCCACATCTCCGAGGTTCGCAAGCTCGCCGGTGGCAAGCGCGTCGAGAACGTCGAAGACGTGCTCAGCGTCGGTCAGAAGGTGCTCGTCAAGATCACCAAGATCGACGACCGCGGCAAACTGTCACTCGAGCCCGTTCTCGAGGGTGACGAAGCGGCGGCTCCGGCCGCCAGCGACGACGAGTAACGTCTCGGCCGTCTCGTTTGACGTAACACGGGGTCTGTTCCGCTCGCGCGGGGCAGACCCCGTGACGTTTTCACCGTAACGATTGGGCATCACTTGCCCGCCACGGCTCGACACGTCTGGTGCTAAAAACCTTAAGAATGAATAATGAAGGCTTAGGGGAAAAGTCCAATTTTGGCGCATCGTGACCACGCGACTCGTGCGATCGCCCATTCGATGATGAAGGGAATACCGTGGCATCGTTCGACGCGCACGACGGCGACGTTCGGGGACGTCGCCGCATTGGCACGTCCGACCTGCGCGTTCCGCCGCTCGCTCTCGGCGCATCCGTCTTTGGCTGGACACTAGCCCGTGCCGCCTCGCTAGAAATTCTTGACCGGTTCGTCGAACACGGCGGGGGTCTCATCGACACTGCGGCGTCGTATGCGTCGGGCATGAGCGAACAAACGATTGGGTCATGGATGCGCGACCGCGGCACGCGCGACCGAGTGGCCGTCGCAACCAAGGTGGGTCGCCATGCCGACTTCCCCGGACTCTCCGACCGCAGCATTCGCGAGGGTGTCGACGCCTCGTTGCAGCGCCTGCAGACCGACGTCATCGATCTGCTGTACTTTCACGCCGAAGACCCCGAGGTGCCCATCGAAGAAAGTCTGGCGACCGCGGCCGACCTCATCGACGCGGGAAAAGTTCGCGTTCTGGGCGCCACCAACTTCAGCCTGCCCACATTGCTCAATGCGCGCATTGCCGCATCGACCGGACTACCGAGGATTGACGCCGTCGCGTGGGAGTATTCCCTGCTGCGTCGGGACATCGTTGAGGGCGACGGACTCGAATTGCTCGCCGATCACGAGACCTCGTTAATGCCCTATTTCGCACTCGCGCATGGATTCTTAGGCGTGCATCGCGGCATGAAGCCAGATGTATCGCAAGGAGATACGCGCCTGCGTCGCGCCGCAGCGCACGCAAATCGCCACTCGCACGCTGTGCTCAAGGTGCTGGATGACATTGCCTTGTCGCATGAGACCGACGTCTCGGCCGTTGCACTGGCGTGGGTGTTGTCTCGACCCCAGGTCGCTGCCGCGGCCATCGGGGCCGAGTCCTGTGAGCAGCTGGATGGCTTGGTCACGGCAACCACGCTGACGCTGACGCATCACGAGCTGACCGAGCTGGACAGAGTTTCCTCATAGTTTCGAGTGCGGGTAGGCTGTAGCCCCGTATGACGAAGCCGGTTTCTCTTCCGCTCGATCTTCCCGAACTGCGCTTTAGCGCATCCGGGGGAGCGACGGTTCGTCGAACGGTTTTGCCCTGCGGTGTGCGCATCCTCAGTGAACTCGTTCCTGGGGCGCGCTCTGTGACCCTCGGCTATTGGGTCGCGGTCGGTTCTCGCGACGAGGTTCCCGCTGCCGCGGATGGTGACGGTTCACACCCGGCCAGCTTGGGGTCCACACATTTTCTCGAACACCTTCTGTTCAAGGGCACACCGACCCGTTCCGCGTTCGATATTGCTGTGGCGTTCGATTCCGTTGGTGGAGAGCACAACGCCCTGACCGCCAAAGAACACACCTGCTACTACGCCAAGGTTCGCGACAGCGACCTCGTGATGGCGGTCGATGTGATGTGCGACATGATCACGTCAAGCGTGCTTGACGCCCAAGAATTTGAAACCGAGCGCGAGGTCATTCTCGAAGAACTCGCAATGGCCGATGACGACCCGACCGATGTGGCGCAGGAGCGCCTGTACGAAGCGGTGTTCGGCGCGCATCCACTAGGGAGACCCATCGGCGGCGACGTGGACACCATTCGGGCCGCGTCTCGTGATGCGGTAGTCGAACATTACCGAGCGAATTATCGCCCCGAAGACCTCGTCATTACGGCAGCCGGCGGGGTCGACCATGACGTACTCGTCTCACGGGTTGTCGAGGGACTCGCGCGAGCAGGTTGGGATCTCGGACGCGTGTCGTCGCCGGTGGCGCGTCGATCGGCGACACCGGTCACCCTCACGCCCGGCAGCGAATTTGTCTCTGTCGCGCGTCCCATCGAACAGGCCAACATCATGATTGGCATGCCCGGAATCGTGGCGAGCGACCCGCGTCGTTTCGCCCAGTCCGTCTTCAATTCCGTCTTGGGCGGGGGCATGTCGAGCCGGCTCTTCCAAGAAATTCGAGAGAAACGCGGCCTCGTTTACAGCGTCTTCTCGTTTGCGTCGTCCTACTCGGATGCGGGCATATCCGGTTTCTACGCGGGCACGGCGCCCACTAAGGCCCCCGAAGTCACGCGTTTGATGATGGCCGAATTTTTGGCCGTGGCCGAGTCCGGCATCACGCCCGAGGAACTCGCGCGTGCTCAGGGTCAGATTGCCGGCGCATCCGCGTTGGCGCTCGAAGACACCGACACGCGAATGTCACGACTGGGTCGAGCCGAAATTACGACGGGAGAGTTCAACGACTACGACACCATGCTCTCGTTGCTGAACGCTGTCACCGTCGACGACGTCCGTGCGTTTGCGTCCGACATCGCAAATGGCACCTTTTCGTTGGTGTCCGTCGGCAAGGCCGACGACGAGGCACTCCGGTCGGCGGTTCAGGGGAGCATCTCATGACCCACAGCCTGATCTTGGTGCGGCACGGTGAACACGTGGATGCGGAACATGGCGTTCTCGATGGACCGCTGTCTCAGCGCGGTAACCAGCAAGCCGACCTGCTTGCGGCGCGGCTTTCTGGTCTCAAGATCGACGCCATGTGGCACTCTCCCCTCAAGCAGACGTGGGATACGGCCGCCACACTCGCGCGCGCGCTCAATGTCGAATCTCAACCGTCGGCCCTCCTCTTACCCTGTGTCCCTTCGGGCGCAGTTCCCGACATGCCCAAGGTCTATGAACCCTTCTTTGGTTCGGTGACAGAAGACGACGTCGAGGCGGGTCGAGCGCAAATGGACGATGCCATTGCCGAATTCATGGCACGCGGACGCGCCGGCAAAGTGGATGTGCTGGTCACCCATAACGCGGTCATCTCCTGGTTTGTTCGTGAGGTGCTCGGTGCGCCGGACTGGAAATGGGCCACCCTCAATCAGAACCATTGCGGTCTGACGGTTTTGGCGCAAAAGTCTGGTCGGCCGTGGAACCTGGTGTCGCACAACGATGTCGGACACCTCCCCATCGACTTGAGGTCGGGAACGCCCGAGACCTACAGCCTTTAGGCTGGGAGCGTGACTACATCTGTTGCTGTCGTGGGGTCGACGGGCAAGTTGGGGAGCCAACTCTGCCAACTGATCGAGGAATCCGAAGACTTCACGCTTGCCGCCCAATTGCGTTCCACGAGTGATCTCTCCGAGATTTTGTCGGCTGACATCGTCGCCGACGTTTCGCTCCCCTCGATTTCCAAGTCGGTCATCGAATACGCGGTGACGAATGGCAAGAACATTCTCGTTGGCACGTCCGGTTGGTCGAGCGAACGCATCGCCACGCTCGAGCCTCTTTTCGCCGCACATCCTGAGGTGGGCGTGCTTTTTGTGCCCAACTTCTCTTTGGGCTCGACCGTGGCCGCCCATGTGGCGGCAATTCTCGCGACCCACTTCGATTCTGTTGAGGTCGTCGAGACCCACGGGGTAACGAAGGTGGATTCGCCGTCGGGCACGGCCGTCGCCACCGCGGAGAAAATTGCTACCGTCCGGGCGGGCGACGTGTTGGCGCCTCACGCGGAGCAACGCGCTCGGGGTGAACTGATTGAGGGCGTGCCCGTGCACAGTCTGCGCATGGCTGGAATTCTTGCGAAGCAAGACGTGGTGTTTGGTGGCGTGGGGGAGACCGTGACGGTTTCTCACCTCACGACGTCCAACCAGTCGTATGCGGCCGGACTCATGGCATCGCTGCGCAAGACGGTCGGGCTCTCCGGCGTTCTCGTCGGGCTCGACAAGGTGCTTGACCTCTAATGCGCGCACGAGTGACCACCATCGGTGGCGTCATTGTGATGAGTGCCCTGTTGATTCTCTACATGTGGGCGGCTGGTTTTCAGGCATGGCTCATGATTACGACCGGCGACCCCCTCGTCGTTGTGATGGGGTTAGCCCTCATCATCTTCCCCTTGGTGGGTGTCTGGGCATTGTCCCGCGAAATTATGTTTGGGATACGCAGCTCGCGTCTCGCTCAACGGCTGAGTGACGAGGGAGAGGCGCCGCTCGCCGAGTTGCCCACGCGACCAAGTGGTCGCGTCGACCGCGCAGCGGCCGACGCTGTCTTTCCCACGTTCGCGGCACAGGTCGAGGAGACCCCGGACGATTGGCGGGCGTGGTTCCGGCTCGGTCTCGCCTACGACGCGAGTGGCGACCGGCGACGCGCGCGCGGAGCGATTCGTCGTGCCATTGCGCTGGCGCGCTGAGTCGAACGGCCTCTCGCCTTAGAGTGACCGGCGGTCTGCGTCGCGTAGTGCGCGCACGATGGCCCGGTCGAGAGTGTCATCGTCAAAAACGAAACCACTGGCGATGAGGTGCGTGGGAACAACCTTTTGACTCGACAACAGCATTTCCTGCGCCGCATCCCCCAAAACAAGCTTCAACGCAAAGCCCGGCGCCGGGAACCAGTAGAGCCGGTGCATGCGCCTGGCAAGTGTGCGAATGACGTCGCGGGCAGTCGCGGGTGTGGGCGACACGAGGTTAACGACGCCCGACATGCTGCGGTTCTTAATGGCAAAGATGAGTGCGTTGACCTCATCGTGCAGGCTGATCCACGGCCACCACTGGCGACCCCGGCCCAAGGGGCCGGCAAGTGAGAATCGGGCGAGTCGACGCAGGGGCGTGAGGGCACCTTCGGCGGCAATGACGATTCCCGTGCGTGCAATGACGAGTCGTACTGCCGGGTCGACCCGGGCAGCCGCGCGTTCCCACGCGTCGACAACATCGGACAAAAACCCGGTTCCCTTGCTCGATGACTCGGCAAGAGCCTCATCGCCACGGTTGCCGTAGTACCCGACGGCCGAGCCATTGACGAGCACGCCCGGTTTTTGGGCAGCGCGCGCAATCGCATCCACCAGTGTCGTTGTGGCGTCCACACGCGACGACAGAATCCTCTTCTTGCGCGCGGCCGTCCACGGCATCGCGGACAGGGAGTATCCGGCTAGGTTTACCACCGCATCCACGCGTCCGAGGGCGTCGAGGTCGAGTGGCGTTTTGCCGGGACTCCAGACGACCGAACGTGCACGCTTGACCGAGGTTCGGGACGTGCGTGAGAGCACGGTCACATTGTGTCCCTGTGCGAACAATTCCGTCGTCAGGGCCTGGCCGATCATGCCGGATCCGCCGGCAATCACAACATGGAGGGAACCGGTCACGTTACGTCCTCACGGGTGTCATCAAGGTCATTCTGCGACGAACGTCGACCCTGAGAGTTTAACGGGAAAACGCTCCATGGTGCGTCGCCGGGGGCCCGGTGTGAGCCCCGGAGAATGGCGCAAACTCGACGACTAGGCGCGAGCCCGACCCAGAATTCCGGCGCGCACCAGCAGCACGTAGATCTGGCAGCCGAGGCAGTAGCCAAAGACACCGTTCAAGAACGCGGCAACGAAGGCAAAGGCGGCGGCGACCACGAGGCCGTACGGCACACCCAGCAGGGCGAGAACGATTCCGACTGACGACACAAGAAAGCCAATGAGTTGCGCGAAGGTCGGCGGAATCGGATCTTCGAGCTCGGTCGGTGCACTCAGTCGCGGGCGAATAAACGTGCGGAAAATCAGACCGTAGGGGTGGCGCGCAATTCCGGCGAACGTTCCCCAGGCAAACACGAGTGTGATGACGAGCAGCAGGATGAACGCGGGATCCGTGATGCGCACAGCCCAGGTTGTACCCGACTCAACCGACGGTCCGGTCAATCCGAGAATCACGTCGATACCGAGCAAGATGAACGTAATGACCGCACCGAACCGCGGTCCGCGCGGGTCAATTCCCGTTGTTCCGGGCTTGGCGGCGAGAGGGTTCGTCGTGCCGGAACCGTTAGATGGTGTAGTTGCCATGATCTCTCCTTAGTGCGGTATCGAGGGCTCGGGCGAGCGCCTCGGGTCGGGGGGCACCACCGATGCGGGCTGCCAGCATGCCTGCCTCATCTAGTACCAGGGTGGTCGGTGTTTGCATCAGGTTGAACCGGTTCGCAATGTCGGGCCGATTCGTGACGTCGATGTCGAGGTGTCGAACGCCCGGATGCTCGGCTGCCTTCGTGGTGAGTAACACGCGAGTTGCCGGGCATTTAGTGCAGAACTCGCTCGAGAACTGCACGAGCGTAGCGGAGCTGCCAAACGGGAGGTCGCCCCGACGCAGACCCAGATCCTCCGGGGTTACGCGCACGGTGTTCGCGAGAAGTTTGGCGCGACCCTCGCGTGCGCGAATGAGCAACCCGGCCACGGTGGTGAGCGCGACAAGACCGACGAGCGCGAGGCCGGCGGTCAGAGCATCCATGCATTCAGGGTAAATCGACCACACGTGAGCGTCGAATCACTGTGACGGTTCGTTACGGCGATAGGGTGAGTCGCGTGCCAGACATTACCTTTCGCTCCGATGTGACCGTCGAAATCGTTCGTTCGAGTGCGCACGACTCGGACGTGCTGTTTGCCGCTCGCGTTTCGACGCAGGGAGAGCAAACGCTCGAAGCGAGTAAGGGAGTCCCCGCGGCGACCGACGCGCGCGATCGCGGTCTCATCAACTACCTCATGCGCGATCGCCACGGAAGTCCGTTCGAGCACAACTCGATGACGTTTTACGTCGAGGCGCCCATTTTTGTCTTTCGCGAGTTCATGCGTCACCGCATCGCGAGCTACAACGAAGAATCCGGTCGCTACCGCGAGCTTCGTCCCGTCTTCTACGTGCCCGGACCGGAGCGCAATCTCGTGCAAACGGGCAAGCCAGGTGCGTACGATTTCGTGCCCGGCACTCCTGAACAGACCGACCTCACCGTCGAAGCGACGAAGGCGGCCTGCTCGTTTGCGTACGAGCAATATGAGCGGATGCTCGCTGCTGGCGTCGCGCGCGAGGTCGCCCGTGGCGTGTTGCCCGTCGCGACGTATTCGTCGATGTACGTCACCATGAACTCACGCTCCCTCATGAATTTCCTCTCGTTGCGCACCAAGCGTGAGGGCACGCATTTCCCCTCGTTCCCGCAACGCGAAATCGAAATGGTCGCCGAGAAAATGGAAGCCTTCTGGGCCGAACTCAT
>CANGKD010000027.1 GCA_947454495.1 Actinomycetota bacterium | reverse complement strand
ACCACCGAACTCACCGAAATAGGGACCAGTTTCACTGCGAAGCATTACGACACCGCCAAAAAGTTAGTGAGTGTGACGAGCGGATCACTCGTCACCAGTGCTTCTCCGACCAAGACAACGTCTGCTCCTGCTGCGCGGTAATGCGCAACGTCGGACGCATCTCGGACTGCTGATTCTGCGATTCGAATCGTTCCCGACGGAATCCGCTCGGCAACAGTAGAGAAAAGCTCACGATCGAGTTCGAACGTGGTGAGGTCGCGCGCATTGACTCCGATGAGCCGAGCACCAAGATCAACCGCCTGCTCAACTTCTTCGACTGAATGGGTTTCGACTAAGACGGCCATGCCCAGTTCGGACGCTAACCGATTGAGCGAGACGAGTGTCTCTGGTTGCAACGCAGCAACGATGAGAAGCACGATGTCGGCACCCGCCGCGCGCGCCTCGAAAACCTGGTACGGCGTTGCAATGAAATCTTTACGCAAAACGGGAATGTTGACTGCGGCACGAACAGCCCGCAAGTCTTCTAAGCTGCCGAGAAATTTGCGCTCTTCGGTGAGAACGCTGATGGCTGAGGCTCCCCCGGTTTGGTACAACGTCGCCAGTGCCGCCGGGTCAGTAATGGCCGCAAGATTTCCACGCGATGGGCTCGCGCGCTTGACTTCGGCAATGACCTTGACGTGGGAACTCCGTGCGAGCGCGATGTGCGCATCAATGACGGGAGGCGCCGCCAGAGCCGCTCGCTCAACGAGTTTGAGAGGAAGCTCATCCTCTCGTCGCGCTGCATCGGCAACTGAACCGGCAGTGAGATCGGCAAGCACCTAGTTGTGTGCCTTCGGGGTGAATTTTGGGCCACGAACGCCGTAGCCGGCCTTCGACATGGCCCAGCCGACAATTAAACCAACGACCAACAGAACGACGGACGCGACAACGAGGACAGGAATGTCAAGCCAAAAAAAGACAACTCCAGCGATGACAGCGACCAGCATGATGGACACCGCGGTCCACGCGGCGGGTGAGTTTCCTTCGCCAGGCTCTTCGATTTCGTTGCTCATGATGGTCTCCTCAGTGCCGCTCGTGATGACCCCAATCCTAACAACTAGCGCGTCGGATCCTCGCCCCGAGACAGGCTGTCCCACGAGTCGCCGTCGGAAATGTGGTCAGTTTTTACCGAACGGAATTCTGCGTCACTCTCCGGTCGGTTGAATCGGTCCGTTGGGCGCTGCCACTTCCGGTGTGTCACCGCCCCCGCGAGTGCGGAAAGAAAAATCAAAAAGAATCCGAATGAACACACAATCCACCCAGCGGTCTGGGTTTGTGCCGTCACGGCCGCGGTCACCGTCCCGACGTCGTCCAGTCCGGTCACGGCCGACAAAGGGGCGAGAGACGCTGCAATTGGATCTTGTGACGCAGAGCTGGCCGAAATCACGCCACCCACACCGAGCCCAATTGTGACAAGCAGGATAAGAAGCCGTGCCACGTTCCCCGCCAGCAGAAGCGCACCTATTGCGGCGAGCGTGCCGAGAGCCAGTGCAGAGACAAACGGCCGACTTTCGGTTCCGGCAACGGTCACTTGCGACACCGCTGCACCCTCCGAGACGTCGAACGTGAACCAGACCTGAGTCCAGGCGGCCAACGCGAGCAGCGCTCCAATTGTCAGCCCCAAGAGTACGTTTCGCTTGAATTTGCGCATCAGAGCAGATTCAGACCGTTGGCGATTGAAACAGCTCTCAGCGGCGCAGCCGCCTTGTGCTCCGTCTCGCGGTATTCACTTTCGGGGTCGGAATCTGCGACCAAGCCAGCGCCTGCCTGCACGTGAGCCATGCCGTCCACAAGCGTGACCGTGCGAATCGCGATGGCGAGATCTGCGTCACCCGACGGTGAAAAGTACCCCACTACCCCGCCATAAACGCCTCGGGCTGCTGGTTCCAAATCATCAATGATTTCCAACGCGCGTGGCTTCGGCGCGCCCGACAACGTGCCCGCAGGAAATGTCGCGCGAAAGACATCAATCGGCGAGGCGCCAACAGCTATGTCGCCCTCAACACTCGACACAATATGCATGATGTGACTGAACCGTTCAATGCGCATGAACTCCGTCACATCGACCGTCCCGGGTTCGCACACTCGTAGCAAGTCGTTACGAGCCAAATCGACGAGCATGAGGTGCTCCGATCGCTCTTTCTCGTCAGCCAAGAGGTCGGTCTCGAGCTGAAGGTCTTCCTCTGGCGTGCGTCCTCGAGGCCGAGAACCAGCGATGGGATGCGTGTACACACGACCGTCGAGTACCTTGACGAGTGCCTCCGGAGACGATCCCACAACAGAGAAGTCAGAGCCTCCTGGTCGGGGCAACGACAGCAGATACATGTATGGCGAAGGATTTAGGCTCCGCAATACGCGATACACATCAATGGGATTGGCTGCATTGGGCAGATCAAAACGCTGCGAGATCACGACCTGAAAAACGTCGCCCGCGACGATGTGATCCTTAGACGTTGCAATTGACGACAGAAAGTCCTCGCGCACTGTTCGATATGCCGGGTTACCGGCGGCCGCGAGATCGATGGATGCGAGCGCCGGACTCGTCGGCTGGGCCAACGCAAACTCAAGGGCTGTCAGCCGCTCCTGCGCCTCGTGCCACAGCTCATCGACGCTTGCACCGTCGCTGAGCACGTTGACAATTAATGTGACGGTACCGAATTTGTGGTCGAGCGAAATGACATCGCGGGCAAATGACATGCCAGCACCGGGGACCTTGACGTCGCTCACCGGTCCGTTTGGCAATCGTTCGAGTTGACGTACCGCATCCCAGCCAATGAAGCCGACGAATCCACCGGTCAGTGGCGGAAGACCCTCACGATGCGGGGTCTGCCAGATTGCATAGAGACGTTCGATTGCATCAAGCGTGTACTCGGGGACGTCACCGCTAAAGGCGCGATGTGCATCAAGCCCGTAGTCGACCCACGTCGCCACACCGTCGACGTCGGTGAGCACACCAAACGACGAGACGCCGACAAACGAAAAGCGCGACCAGATTCCGCCCTGCTCGGCCGACTCGAGGAGGAACGTGCCCGGACGTCCGGCCGCGAGCTTGCGATAGATGGCGACAGGTGTCTCAGCGTCGGCAAAGAGTTCTCGTGTCACCGGAATGATGCGATCGCCCGCGGCAACCCGATCGGTCAATTGAGCGTGCGTGGTGTCGGTCACGAAGCGCCTCCCTTGTGGTTGGCCAAATCAATGCTGGTCGTGTCAAAACAGGAACGGGTTCCGTTGTGGCAGGCTGCCCCAACCTGATCCACTCGAATCAGGAGCGTGTCGGCATCGCAATCGACCGCGATGGCCTTCACGTGCTGGACGTGTCCCGATGTGTCTCCTTTTCGCCAGTATTCCTGGCGGGATCGGGACCAGAAGGTCACACGTCCCTCCGCCACTGTCCGTTGCAGAGCCTCCACATTCATGTATCCCAGCATCAAGACCTCATCGTTTGAGTCATCTTGAATAATCGCGGGAATCAATCCGTTCGCATCAAAGGTCAGTGCGAGGTCGTCAAGATGGATCACGCAGTTCTCACCACCATTCCGTTGCGGCGAAGTTCGTCTTTCACTTCGCGAATCGACACTTCACCTGAATGAAAAATGGATGCGGCCAGGACCGCATCCGCGCCGGCGAGAATCGCAGGTGCGAAGTGCTCCACCCTTCCCGCGCCGCCGGATGCGATGACCGGAACCGAAACGCGGCCGCGTACCAGCGAAATGAGGTCACAGTCGAACCCCTCGCGCGTTCCATCCGCATCGATTGAATTCACGAGTAACTCTCCGGCACCAAGCTCAACGCCGAGCTGGGCCCACTCGAGTCCATCCAATTCCGTCTCGACGGAACCGCCATGGCTCGTCACCACGAAACCACTCGCTGTGCG
Organism: Actinomycetota bacterium; assembly: GCA_947454495.1. Classification (GTDB taxonomy): domain Bacteria; phylum Actinomycetota; class Actinomycetes; order Actinomycetales; family Microbacteriaceae; genus RFQD01. Next base: position 13,142 of record CANGKD010000027.1, on the reverse strand, counting down.
GGCACTTCGCTTCACGTCGAGCGAGAGCACGAGCACCTGATTGCCGTAACGACGAGAAATTTCCGACAGCAACTCGGGACGAGCCACAGCCGCACTGTTCACGCTGACCTTGTCGGCCCCGGCATCGAGCAGACGCGAAACGTCCTCAACGGTGCGCACTCCTCCACCGACGGTCAACGGAATGAATACCTGTTCGGCGGTGCGAGATACGACCTCATACATGGTGTCTCGACCCTCGACGGTTGCCGAGACGTCGAGAAACGTGAGCTCGTCGGCGCCGTCGGCGTAATAGCGTGCCGCCAATTCGACTGGATCGCCCTGGTCGACAAGATTCAGAAAGTTGACGCCTTTCACGACACGACCGGCAGACACGTCGAGGCATGGAATGACTCGAACGCTAACCCCCATGGTGGCGGCACCTTCTGGGCCGTGCACTGCGTGTGACGTTTCCATCGTCACAGGCGAGCCGCGTGAATTGCGCTCACGAGAATCGCACGCGCGCCGAGGTCGTACAGCTTGTCCATGACGTCATTGCGATCCGCACGCGGAACCATTACTCGCACGGCCACCCAGTTGGGGTCGTGAAGCGGAGACACCGTGGGCGATTCGATGCCCGGAGCAATCTCACAGGCAGCGTCGAGCAATTCGCGCGGGCAGTCAAAGTCCATCAGCACGAACTGCTGTGCCACAAGAACTCCGTGGAGCCGACGCTGCAACGTTGAAATACCCGGCAGCGTTGAGTTGGCACTAATGAGAACTGCCACCGATTCCAACAGCACGGGACCGAACACTTCGAGGCCCGCTTTGCGCAGGGTCGAGCCGGTCGACACAACATCGGCCACAGCATCCGCAACGCCCAGTCGAACCGCCGATTCAACCGCCCCGTCGAGGGGAATCAGCTTGACCGACACACCGTGTGTCTTCAGGAAACGCGAAACAAGACCGGGGTAACTCGTCGCGACGCGGGCGCCTTCGAGTTCGTGAAGTGCCGAATACCGTGAGGTGGGTCCAGCAAAACGAAAAGTCGAGTTGCCAAACCCGAGCTCGGAAATCTCGGTCGCCTCCGACGCACTGTCGAGGAGAAGGTCTCGGCCCGTGATGCCGACATCGAGCGCCCCCGAACCGACATACGTCGCGATGTCACGGGGACGCAAATAGAAGAATTCAACGTTGTTTCGCTCGTCGACAACATGCAAATCGCGTGGGTCACGACGCCCAATGTAGCCAGCCTCGGCGAGCATGTCAGCGGCAGTTTCGGCCAGTGATCCCTTGTTGGGAACCGCGATTCTCAGCATCAAAATCTTTCGTTAGAGGAACTTGTTGACGTCGTCGAGTGACAGGCCGCGCGCCAACATGAGGACTTGTACGTGATACAGCAGTTGCGAAATCTCTTCGGCCGTTCGCTCACTCGATTCGTGCTCGGCGGCCATCCAGACTTCCGCCGCCTCTTCGACAACTTTCTTGCCGATGGCATGCACGCCGGCGTCGAACTCGGCGACGGTTCGCGAGCCGTCACGACGCAACGCAACGGTCTCGGTGAGTTCGGCAAAGAGAGAATCAAACGACTTCACCGGTTAAGGCTACCGTGCGAATTCACGCGTGGAATTTTCCGGGACCGCGACGTAGCCCACGTCGGTTTGCGTGAGTCGTTAGTGCAGGTGCTGAACTGCGCGTCGTAGCCCGTCGATCGCCATCTCTGGGTCGCCGCCGTTAAAAACACTCGACCCCGCCACGAAGGTATCCGCCCCGTGTTCGGCTGCAATCACGATCGTGTCGAGTGTCACGCCCCCGTCAACCTGAAGCCAAATGTCGGAGCCCACACGTGACGCCTCGGCTCGCAGCAGGTCGAGTTTTGGCATGACTGACTCGATAAACGTCTGACCCCCAAAGCCTGGTTCCACCGTCATGACCAAGAACTGGTCAAACTCCGCAAGGATGCCCAGGTAAGGCTCGACGGGCGTTCCCGGTTTGATTGCGAGACCAGCTCGAGCGCCCCGCGCACGAAGTGCACGCGCGAGCGCAATGGGGTCGTCGGACGCCTCAACGTGAAACGTGACGGAGGCGCATCCCAACTCGGCATATCCAGGACCCAAGTCGTCAACGCGATCAATCATGAGGTGCACGTCGAGGGGCACCGGAGAAACGGCCTGGATTCGCCCGACCATTTGGGGACCAAAGGTGAGATTTGGCACGAAGTGATTGTCCATCACGTCCACATGGACAAAGTCGGCGCTCGCAATCGACTCGAGATCACGCTGCATGTTCACAAAGTCGGCAGAGAGGATGCTGGGATTGATGCGCGTCATGTCTCGACTCTATTCAGCTCGCGACAGAAGCGCGATGAACATCGCATCGGTCGAGTGACGATGCGGCCAGAGTTGGACAGACAGGTCATCGCCACGCAAATCAAGCGAGCTCCGAACGACGCGCGAAAGGACGGCACGAGCGTCGAGCTCGCGCAAATCCGGATGCGCGGTCAGAGCCCGGTTGATAATTCCTCGAGTCTCGACGAGGTGAGGAGAACATGTGACATAGGCAACCACGCCACCTGGCTTGAGTGCAGCCACAGCGCTCTCGAGCAACTGCCACTGCAGACCGGTCAGCGTGGCAACATCTTTCGGTGTTCGACGCCAGCGCGCCTCAGGACGACGACGGAGTGCGCCGAGGCCAGAGCATGGGGCATCCACCAAAATTCGGTCATATGTTGCCGGCTGAGTGAGCCCGATTTCGCGGCCATCGCCGATCACGACGCTCACGTGGGGAAAAAGGTGCGTTGAAGTTCGCACGAGTTCGGCACGATGTGCAGAAAACTCGTTCGCAACAATCTGCACGCCCGTCCCCAAGGATTCGGCCCCAAGGAATGCTGTTTTGCCCCCGGGACCTGCACACATGTCCAGCCATCGTTCGTTGGATTGAATCGGCCGACATCGAGTCAATGCAAGCGCCGCGAGTTGTGACCCTTCATCTTGAATCCTGACCTCACCACGTTCGACCGCGGCAATGTCGTGCGGATCGCCACCGCGCAAGGTCATCGCTCGAGGTGAGTAGGCGCCAGGTTGAGTGTGGGGAATGTCACTCGTGCCAGAGAGACGAACGAGAGATACGCGTGCGGGTTCATTATTTGCGACCAAGAGCGCGGTAATCTCATCGCCGCTGTGTTCGTGAGCCAGGGCACTTCGCAGCGCTCGAACAATCCATGCGGGATGGCTGTGCTCAACCGAAAGTTGATCGTCGTCGGACAAGTTCTGCGATACGACGTCGAGCCATTCCGCGCGACTGCGCTCGGTTACACGTCGCATCACCGCATTCACAAAACCTACGGCTCCGACACTGGCGAACCGACGTGCGAGCGACGCCGACTCGTCGACGACCGCGTGGGCCGGAGTTGCCAGTGTGAGCCACTGATGGACTCCAATTCTCAGAACATCCAGCACGACACCATCAATGTCGTCAACGCTTCTGCCTGCTGCGTGTCCGATGATGGCGTCATATAACCCCTGCATGCGCAGCGTGCCGTAGCTGAGCTCGGTCGCGAACGCGGCATCCGATGGGGAAAGGCCGGCACGACGCAGTACTGAGGGGAGCTCGAGGTTTGCATAGGCGTCTCGGGTGTGTACGGACCGGAGAACCTCGAGCGCGACCGAGCGTGACGAGGGCGTCGAGCCACGCCGCGTTGAGGCACGTGCCGAAGTCGAGCGAGTTGATGCCGAGCGTTGTGGTCGGCCGGTCATGAGAATGACCACGTCTGAGGGTTTTGCAGACCCCGCAACCAATCGATGGCGGGCATGATCGACTTACCCGCCGGTTGCACGTCGATTAGTTTCAAATATCCATCGGCGAAGCCGAGTAAAACGCTGTCGTCGCGCGTCGTGAGGCCACCTGACTTAACCCCGGCCGGCTGTTCGGAAGGTTCCTCAGGAACGCAGTCCACAATCTTGAGCCGCCCTGTCGAGCACTCAATCCACGCGCCAGGTTCGGGTGTCACGCCGCGGAAGAGGTTAAACGCGGTGATGAGCGAAAGGTTCGCGAGCAGTTGCGCATCCGCAGCGGTTAATTTCGGCGCGTATGTGACAAGCCCGATCTGAGGAGCGGCCGAGATGTCTCCGGACGCCATCTCTTCGAGGACTTCGGCCACCACGTCTGCTCCCTCGGTTGCGAGTCGCTCGAGCGCACGACCTGATGTCTCGAATTTGTCGAGCGGAGACTTTCGGGTCGTCAAGATGTCGCCCGCATCGAGCTCTGTCACGAGTCGAAAGACGGTCAGGTGAGCCGTCTCAGCCCCGGAGATGATGTCACGCTGCAACGGCGACGCTCCTCGCCACGTCGGCAACGCGGAAAAGTGAAGGTTTATCCATTCCTGTTTTGGCAGAGTGAGGACCGCAGGAGGAATGAGTGCTCCGAAGGCGACGACGACGCCGACGTCTGGTTGAAGCCGTCGAATCTCCTCAACAATCTCGGGAGTAAACGTCGATGACTTGACGAGGTTGAGACCCAGGTGCTGCGCACGAAGCGCGACCGGCGAGGGCGTCAGGATGCGCTTGCGTCCCCGAGGAGCATCGGGGCGCGTGATGACCGCCACAACGTCATGATCGTGTGAAAGGCGATCGAGCGTCGGCACCGCCGTCTCGGGAGTTCCGGCAAATACGATTCTCATTACAGCGAGTCTCCCAGCTCCGCGTCGTCGACGCGAACGCGAAGGCGAACAACGCGTTCGGTGCGAGAATCTCCAGATTTGCGCCGGCCGGATTTCGTCGCCGTGGTGACGATGCTGGCACGAAGCGCACTTGTGACAGCGTCCCCGTCTCGGTAATCAAACAGCACGATTGCGCGGGCATCGCCCTGAGCAGACGTGGGCCCCATTACTCGAGTTCGACCAATGGACCGAACGTTGTTGCAGGCGGAGTCAACATCGGCAAACGGCCCTGTCACCGTCGCCGCGCGGCGAACCGGCGGTAAACCGAGGGCAGCACGCTGTTGCAGTTCTCGCTTAGCGAAGCCTCGTAAGTCCCAGGTCGCGATAACTCGGCCGAGTTGTGGACCCGCGCCGACGAGAAAGCAGGTTGCATCGTGGCGTGCGAGAGCCAAGGCGTTGCACCAGTGTCGAACGGCATCTTCGTCAACTCGCAAGCCTGCTCGCGACCGGTAACTTTCTCCGTCGAGCACAACGACACAGCGATAGCCGTTTTGTGCGAGTGGTTCGGCACCCGGAGTCGCAATCACGAGGCACGGTTCGTCGAGAACATTCTGAACTCTGTGCGCACCATCCGCGACAATTACTCGCGTGTTGGGAAAGGCACGACCGAGCTCTTCTGCTGTTCGCTCGCTTCCCGAGGAGATAAGGCGAAACGCCGTCGACGCACAATCGGGACACCGCCACTGCGCCGCCATCGCGCCACACCACGCGCAGGTCGGAGTCGACCGAGCGCTCGGCATTGACAACGGCCCCGAGCACGTTGAACACACGGCCCGCACGCGGCACTCCTTGCAACACAGGGCAGGAGCGTAACCGGCACGTGCAACCTGGAGAAGCACGGGCCCGAGCGCGCTCTGTTCGCGAGCGTGTGCCCACGCAACACTGGGAATGCGGGCCCGCGAACCCTCATTCACCAACGAATCCGTTGGAACGACCTGCGGATACGACTTGCGTGACGCAGACCATTCGGAGGCAAAACCGAGGGACACCAACCGTTGGGCCTCGACGGATGCGACATTCCCGGCGAACACGATGCGCGAGCCAGCTAGTTGACTCGCCACGAGCGCAACATCGCGAGCGTGCGCATAGGGCGCGAGTGGCTCTGAAAACAACGAATCTCCGTCATCCCACATCACGATGAGACCGATGTTGTGGGCAGGGGCATACGTCGCGGAGCGATTGCCCACCACGATGACCGGCTCGCGTTCGAGTATGCGAAGGTAGGCTGCGTAGCGTTCCCCACCCGATTGGCGAGCGTCGGTCCGAACAAGCGCGTCACCAACACCGAGCGACGTGAGCGCCCTGATGAAGTCATCGCTGTCGCGATACGACGGAACAACAATGAGACTCGACTCGCCGCCCCGAAGGGCATCCGCGGCGGCCTGTGCCACGGATATGGTCCACGCGGGGACGTCGCCCGAGGGAAGTGACGACGTTCCCGTCGGCATGATGACTGATCGACACGACCCGGGTTCGATGTTAGAGAACGGATGCGCCGACTCAATCAACTCGGCTCGGTTCGAGAGTGTCTCCGTCAGCCGCGCCCGTGCATCGCGCCGTGCATTGCGTGCCTCCTCGGACCCAAACGCCTTTTCGACTCGAACATATCTCGGCGGTATCGCGAGTCTAAGCACATCGCTCGCACTACCCGCTTGTCGGTCAGCAACGCGTCGAGCCAAGTCATAGAGTTGCGGCGGTAAAACGGCCACACTCGTCACGACGCTCTCAATTTCGTGCAGTGAACCGGAAAAGTCCGACGTTTCGACGAGTCGCACGACGAAGGCGTCAACAACCCTGTTGCCCATGCGAAGCGGCACACGAACCCGACATCCCATCGTCACGGCGCCGACAAGGTGATCTGGAACCGCGTAATCAAAAAGGTGATCGAGCTGAGGTAGTGGACTGTCGAGCAGAACCTGGGCGATACGAGCGGTCATGAGCCGGCTACAGTTTGGCAGCGCGTCGAAGCTCTTCTGACTTTACGGTCGTGTCTTCCCAGGTGAATTCGGGCAATTCGCGTCCGAAGTGTCCATAGGACGCGGTCTTTTGATAAATCGGACGCAATAGGTCGAGGTCGCGAATAATTGCCGCGGGACGCAGGTCGAAAACGTCGCGGAGTGCGTTCGCGATGCGCTCGTCGCTTATCGCGCCGGTTCCAAAGGTTTCAACATAGAAGCCGACCGGCTCGGCGATTCCGATGGCGTAAGCAACCTGTACCTCGATTCGCTGAGCGAGACCGGCCGCAACCGCATTTTTGGCGACCCAACGCAACGCATAGGCGGCGGACCGGTCAACCTTCGACGGGTCTTTTCCACTGAATGCTCCGCCGCCATGGCGAGAAGCTCCACCATAGGTGTCGACAATGATTTTTCGACCGGTCAAGCCGGCATCCGAGCCGGGCCCACCCTCGACGAACGACCCGACGGGATTGACCAAAATGCGCGTGGAGTTGGTCTCAATCCCGGGGACGAGGTGGAGAACGTCACGAATCACGGTTTCTTCGACTTCTCGTCTCAATAGATCGAGGGAGACGACATCACTGGGCGCATGTTGCGTTGAAATCAGCACAGTGTCGACAGAGCGGGGCGTCGTTCCGTCGTAACCGATCGTCACCTGAGTTTTGCCATCTGGACGCAAGTAGGAAAGTTCACCCGACTTGCGAACTTCGGCTAGCCGTTCGCTAAAGCGGTGCGCCAGCCAAATGGGCAGCGGCATCAGCGTTGGGGACTCAGTCGTGGCGTAGCCAAACATGATGCCCTGGTCGCCGGCCCCCAGCTTGTCTAAGTCCGTTGTTGCACTTGCCGCCGAGGCATCTTGAAGTACCTTGCTCGCAATCTCGGGCGACTGGGCACCGATGGCAACGTTGACACCGCAACTTCTCCCGTCGAACCCAACGTCGCTCGAGACGTAACCGATGTCGCTGATGGTCTTTCGAACGACATCGGGAATTTCGACGTAGCCATTGTCAATCGTCACCTCACCGGCAACTTGCACCAGGCCACGCGTCACGAGTGTCTCAATTGCCACTCGGGCGACGCGATCTTGGGCAAGGAATGCATCAAGGAGGGCATCCGACACCTGATCGCACACTTTGTCGGGGTGGCCCTCGGTGACGGATTCGGACGTGAAGTGACGCAAGCCGCTCATGGGTTTCCTTTCCACAGATGGCGCAGCTCACACTGTGAGCGCGCAGTGACCTCTGGCATGCCCCGCGTGAGCGGTCTGGAATGGCACCTAAACGAGTGAATCCAGAATACGGTGCGCGACCGACAACTTGTCACCACTCGCCTGAACAACCTCGGGGGGCACACCACGAACTCGAGAGCGCGACACAATCACGACGTCGTTGTTCGGAGTTCCGATGCCCCTCTCCCACGAAACTTCGTTTGCCACGATGACGTCGCACCCCTTTCGATCCAGCTTTTCAACTGCGAGGGTTTGCAACTCGCCATTACGCGCGGTTTCTGCTGCAAAGCCCACCAAACGGAATTTGCGATCCGGCGTCGACGCCAACGTGGCCAGAACGTCAGTTGTTTGTTCCAACAGCAGTGTGCGGTTGCTCCCGTCGGACGACTTTTTCAGCTTTGCGTCACTGACGTCAGCGACACGGTAGTCGGCGACGGCGGCCGCCATGATGACGATGTCAAATTGCGCGGCGAGGCGCGTCATCTCATGGAGCATTTTGTCCGCCGTGAGTGCTTCGACGGCCGTGACACCCAACGGGATCTCCGCCTCCATATGGGCGTGCACCAGCGTCACGATTGCCCCCCGGGCCTGTGCAGCGCGAGCGATTGCGACAGCCTGTGCACCAGAAGATCGGTTGCCGATGAAGCGAACCGGATCGATGGGCTCTTGAGTTCCGCCGCCAGAAATCAGAACTCGAACACCAGACAAATCCGATGAACCCTGGGCCGCAACGGCCGCATAACTTGCCGCGATGATTTCACTCGCTTCGGCCATGCGTCCCACTCCGGCGTCGTCACCGGTGAGAGCTCCCGATGCCGGACCAACAACCACGAATCCCCGTTCGACAAGGGTTGCGACATTTTCTTGCGTTGCCCGATTCATCCACATCTCCGTGTGCATGGCCGGCGCTACAACCACGAGTCCGCGCGTGGCGAGCACAATATTCCCCAGCAGGTTTGAGGCGAGACCGTGAGCCAGCTGCGCTAAGGAATTTGCCGTTGCCGGGGCAACCACGATGATGTCTGCCGTCTGACCCATGCGGACGTGACGCACACTGGCAACGTCGTCGTAGAGACCGACAGACACGGAGTTACGGCTCAAAGCCTCGAGGGACGAACGTCCAACGAACTCCAGCGCAGCATCCGTCGCCACGACCTCAACGTGATGACCGTCGCTCACGAAGCCTCGGATGACGCCCAGGGCCTTATAGGCCGCGATTCCTCCCGTGATACCGACAACGATGCGAAGCGGCCGGGACATCACGACGACGACCTCTAGGCGGAAAGCGGAGTGATGACGAGCTTGTCTTCGTTAATCTCGCGCAGCGCAACTGACAGAGGCTTGTCATCGATGTTCGAATCCACGAGCGGTCCGACGTTGTCGTAGAGAGCGCCCTCATGGAGATCGGAGTAGTAGTCATTAATCTGGCGAGCACGCTTTGCAGCAAAAATCACCAGCGCATACTTGGAATCAACCTTTGAAAGCAGGTCGTCAATCGGCGGGTTGATGATGCCTTCATTGTTCTTTGCCATGTCTAGTGCTCCTTAGTAAGTCCCATCAAGTCTACGACCTGTGCCGCGGCTCGCGTGACGTCGTCGTTCACCACGCGCACATCAAACTCGAGCCGGGCCGCGAGTTCTTCGCGTGCGGTCTCGAGGCGTCTCATCCGTTCGTCGATGTGTTCCGTTCCGCGCGACTCTAATCGACGTGACAGCTCTTCCCACGACGGTGGCTCTAAGAAAACCGTTCGGGCCGACGGCATGTGTGCCTTGACCTGACGAGCCCCCTGAATGTCGATTTCGAGAAGCACGCACACACCGTCTCGCAACGATTGCTCAATCGGTCCGCGGGGAGTTCCATATCGATGAGTTCCGTGAACGACGGCCCATTCGAGAAGTTCGTCGTCATCGATGAGTCGATCAAACTCTTCGGGCGAGACAAAGAAATAATTAACGCCGTCGACTTCCCCTGGACGCGGCGCGCGAGTTGTGGCGCTGACCGACATGTGAACCTCGGGATAATCGGAAAGGATGCGGGAAACCACGGTTCCCTTCCCGACCGCGGTCGGCCCAGCCAGAACCACGACGCGAGGCCGCGTGCGCTCTCCGCGCGCGCGAGCTCGTGTTTCGAGAAAGTCTTGAAGTGCATCCCGTTGTCGACGACCCAAGGCGCCGAGACGCTTACGCGGGGAGATTCCGAGAGTCGTCATCAGCGCGGAAACTTTCTTCTCCCCCAGCGCCGGAACATTGAGCAGAAAATCAGTCACGCGCAATGACGCCTCAACACTGTCTGCATCGATGCGTGCCACCAGGAATACGTCGCTTGCCGTTCGTTCACCGCGAGCGAGCGATGCTTTGATAGCCGCACGGGCGCGGCGCGCAGCGACCGCCGCCCGAGAGGCAGCTACTCGATCGACGTCTGGCATTGTCACGCGAGAGCGTCCGCCACCAGTTGGGCACGTCGAGTTACGGTCTCGACGATTGCGTCGGGTCCCGCTTCAAGAATGCTGCGTGTCTCGGTCATGACGAGGCGTGAGGTCAAGGGGCCAAACAGGTGTCGAGCGTCACTCGGTTGCGCCCCCTGAAAACCAAAACCCGGAGCCAGTACGGGAAGACCGGGCAGTCGATCCGGATCAATTCCGTACTCATCGAGCGAGACAGTTGCTCCGATGACAACTCCCCCCGCGGTGTTCTCTGCCGACTCGTTCGCTGCGTGGACCCGCGAGACAATCGTTCGAGCAAGTGCGAGTCCCGCATCCTCACCCTCCGTCAACACGCTCGTTTGCACACCAGCGGCTTCGGGATTCGATGTGGCAGCAAGAACAAAGACACCCTTACCGTGAGCTCGCGCAATTGACATTGTGTCGTCCAACGCGCCGAGGCCGAGGTAAGGCGACACTGTCACTGCGTCCGATTCGAGTGGCGACCCGGGGCTCAACCACGACTGAGCGTATGCCTGCATCGTGGAGCCGATATCACCACGCTTCGCGTCAGCGATCACGAGCACGTCTGCCGACCGTGCCGCGTGAATGAGTTCCTCCAGCGCCGTATATCCAGACGCACCCCAGCGCTCGAAAAACGCCACCTGCGGTTTGATGATTCCAACTCGACCGACACAGGCATCGAGCACGCGTTTGGAAAACTCCCGCAGAGTGCGCGGTGAGTCGTCGAAGCCCCATCGATCAAACAGGTACGGATGCGGATCGATGCCAACGCACAGGTGTCCGTAACGAGCAAAGACGGAGTCGAGTTTTGATCCGAAATCGGATTCCACGCTCATTTGCCCGCCGCCGCTGCGAGGGCAAGGTCTCGCTTGATCTTGTACTCCTGCAGGCTATGCACCTCGAAGCCATCGCGCGTCACATCCAGCGAGGCCACCGCCGCACTCACCTGAGCCATCGAAGTGAAGAGGGGCTTGTCCCCGGCAACCGCCGCGGCACGAATTTCGTAACCATCGGCTCGAGCAGTGCGTCCACTCGGTGTATTGATCACGATGTCAACTTCGTTGGCACGAATGAGATCAACAATGGTGTTGCCTTGCTGATCACTAACCTTGTTGACGACACGGGCCTCGATGCCGTTCCGCGCGAGAACCTCTGCGGTACCCGAGGTGGCAACGATGCCGAAACCGAGCTGTTGCAATCGCAAAATCGGCAGGATGATCCCTCGCTTGTCACCGTCGGCAACCGACACGAACACGCTTCCCGAGGAGGGTAATCCCCCGTACGCCGCCAACTGACTCTTGGCAAATGCACGTGGAAAGTCGCGATCGATTCCCATGACCTCGCCCGTCGAGCGCATCTCCGGTCCCAAGATTGAATCCACGACGTGTCCGTCGACCGTTCGGAAACGCTTGAAGGGCAACACTGCTTCTTTCACCGAAACCGGTGACCCGGCTGGAACCACTGACCCGTCCTGCACCGGAAGAAGACCTTCGGCGATGAGCTCGGCAATGGTGGATCCCACCATCACGCGCGACGCTGCTTTGGCGAGGGGAATTCCAAGCGCCTTGCTCACGAACGGCACCGTGCGGCTTGCTCGGGGATTGGCCTCGAGCACGTAGAGCACGCCAGCAGCGATGGCGAATTGAACGTTGAGAAGTCCGCGCACTCCAATTCCCTGTGCGATCAAGAGCGTCGCGTCGACGACGCGTGAAATCTCGTCTTTGCCCAGAGTGACCGGCGGTAGCGTGCACGCCGAGTCGCCCGAGTGAATTCCGGCCTCCTCGATGTGCTCCATGACGCCGCCGACGTAGAGGCGCGTTCCGTCGTATAGGGCATCAATATCGATCTCAATCGCGTCATCGAGAAAGCGATCAACCAGAAGTGGCGCGTCCGGCCCGACGATGGCCTGACCACCGATACGCACAAAGTAGTCACGTAGTCCGGGAGAATCGAACACGATTTCCATCCCGCGACCACCCAGCACGTAACTGGGGCGGACCAAGACCGGATATCCGATTTCCTCGGCAATCACGACCGCACCGTCAACATCCGTGGCGGTTCCGTTTCTCGGGGCGAGCAGGTGCGCCTCCACAAGAATCTTGGAGAACGCTCCACGCTCTTCCGCCAAGTCAATCGCTTCGGGTGTCGTCCCCAGAATGGGAACACCCGCAGCCTTGAGACCCTTGGCAAGACCCAACGCCGTTTGGCCGCCCAGTTGAACGACCACGCCGACGAGCTCTCCACTGCCCGACTCGGCGTGGATGACCTCGAGGACGTCTTCCAGGGTGAGGGGTTCAAAATACAGACGATCACTGGTGTCGTAGTCGGTAGACACCGTCTCGGGATTACAGTTGATCATGATGGTTTCGAATCCGGCAGCGGACAACTCGAATGCCGCGTGCACACACGAGTAGTCAAACTCGACACCCTGACCGATTCGGTTGGGCCCGGAACCGATGATGACGACCTTGCGTCGATCGCTGGGGATGACCTCGGTCTCGTCGTCATAACTCGAATAGTGGTACGGCGTCAACGCAGGAAACTCCCCGGCACAGGTATCCACGGTTTTGAAGACGGGCCGAATTCCCCGCTCGTGTCGTGTGACACGCACCTCAGCCTCCGTACTGTTGCGGAGCTGAGCAATCTGCTCATCTGAAAATCCGTAATCCTTCGCGACGCGCATCGTGTGATCGTCGAGTTCTGAGACGGCAGACACCGAATCCGCAATCTCATTAATCAGCACAATCTGGTCGAGGAACCACGGGTCGATGCCGGTCGCCTCGAACAGCTGCTCGACGGTTGCGCCAGCCCGGAGGGCTT
>CANGKD010000026.1 GCA_947454495.1 Actinomycetota bacterium | reverse complement strand
GTAGCCGAAAAGGTGGGCGCCCCACTCGCCCCCGGAACCCTCAACCCGGTCTCCGACGCGGCCGAGGTGCTCGAATTCGTTGACAAGGTGGGCTTGCCCGTTGCCATCAAGGCCGCCTTCGGTGGCGGTGGCCGCGGATTGAAGGTCGCACGCACCCGTGACGAAGTTGCCGACCAGTTCGAGTCGGCGACCCGAGAGGCGATTGCCGCGTTCGGCCGCGGAGAGTGCTTTGTTGAGAAATACCTCGACCAGCCGCGTCACGTCGAAACCCAGTGCCTCGCCGACTCGCACGGCAACGTCGTGGTTGTCTCGACGCGCGACTGTTCGTTGCAGCGTCGACACCAAAAACTCGTCGAGGAAGCTCCCGCGCCGTTCTTGACCGACGCACAACTCGACATGCTTTACAGCTCGTCGAAAGCAATCCTGAAAGAGGTCGGCTACCAGGGTGCCGGCACCTGCGAGTTTTTGATCGGCAAAGACGGCACCGTGTCCTTCCTCGAGGTGAACACGCGCCTGCAGGTCGAGCACCCCGTCAGCGAAGAGGTCACCGGAATCGATCTCGTGCGTGAGCAGTTCCGCATCGCGGAGGGTGGCATCCTCGATTACAACGACCCCGAAATCACGGGCCACTCGTTCGAATTCCGAATCAACGGTGAGGATGCGGGCCGCAACTTCATGCCGGCTCCGGGCCCCGTGCACGTGTTCCACGCTCCGGGCGGACCAGGTGTGCGCGTCGACACAGGTGTGGCCGCGGGCGACGTCATCTCAGGATCCTTCGACTCGATGGTTGCCAAACTCATCGTCACGGGTGCAACGCGCCAGGAGGCGCTCGAGCGTTCGCGCCGGGCTCTCGACGAATTCGAAGTTCTCGGCCTGCCCACGGTGTTGCCCTTCCACCGCAAGATTGTGGTCGACCCCGCCTTCGCGCCCGAGGGCGACACACCGTTCTCGGTCTACACGTCGTGGATTGAAACCGAATTTATCAACGACATCGAACCGTGGAGCGGCGAGGCCGAGGAAACGAAGGCCCAAGCTAAGCGTCAACACGTCACACTCGAAGTCGACGGCCGTCGCATCGAGGTGGCACTGCCCGCCAAGTTGTTGCGCAACAACCCGAGCGACCTCGCCAACCTGGGCCCCGCACCGAAACGTAAGGCGAGCGCTCACACCGCGTCCGGCCCGTCCGGTGCCGCCGTCAAGGCCCCCATGCAGGCCACGGTGGTCAAGGTTGCCGTGGAAGAGGGTCAGCGCGTTGCCAAGGGTGAGATCATTCTCGTGCTCGAGGCGATGAAGATGGAACAGCCGGTGACGGCGCACAAGGACGGCACCGTCAGCAACATCAATGCCCCCGTGGGGCAAACCGTCTCGAACGGCCACGTTCTCCTGCAACTCGACGACTAACCGCAACCCGAAAGCGACCCGACGATGGCGACCTACCCCCGCACCCTCATCTCATCCGGCTCGGTCTACGAACCCAAGGTCGGCTATTCGCGTGCCGTCAAGGCCGGCGACTTTGTCTTCGTCGCGGGGACCACCGCAGGCGCACCCGAGGGCGCGATTGGCGGTAATGACCCAGCCGAACAAACGCGCGAAATCTTCCGTCGCGTCGCGGTCGCGCTCGAACAGGCCGGTGCAACGTTTGGTGATGTCGTGCGAACGCGCATCTACCTGCGCAACATCGCCGACTTCGACGCCGTTGGTGCCGTGCACGGCGAAATCTTCGGTGAGATTCGCCCGGCTGCCACCGCCATTGAAGTCAGCGCGTTGGCCGCAGACGACATGCTCGTTGAAATCGACGTCGACGCCATCATCGGTTCCGCAGCGAACTAGCTCGGGCTTCGGTCACTCAATCGACGCCCAGGCATGCGCCACCTACGCGATTGCCGCCTACGCGATTGCCGCCTCGAGGGCGTCGATATCCACCATCCATGGGCCGTCAGCCGATGACTCGACTCGAACGTAGGTGAGGTCGGCGATGCGAGCCAAGTGCTCGAAACAGTCGGGTTGTCCCCACCGCATGATTTCGACCACCTTCGTCTTTGCCTCTTGACACCACACGAGATTGGCGAGGCCAGCGCCGTGGGTTCCCACGACAACGTCGGCGTTGGCAAAGAGCGCCATCTGGGCATCCAGTGACATGCCGGTGAGATTGAGAATCTCGAAGCCCGCCGCGGTGAGTACGGCCTCAACGCGATCCTCGTTTTCGGGGAATCGCCCGTCGGTGCGCCGAGAGATGTACACCTTGCGCGCGGTCGAGGCGGGAAGCGTGAGTGAATCGCGAAACGCGTGCAGGGTTGCAACATCGACCGGGTTTGGCACGAGTGAGGCGCCCTTCGACGCAAACACGAAACTCGGCATAAGCACGTTGAGCGGGGCCTCGACGAACGGTTCACCGAGCAACGCCAAGAGGCTTCGCACGCGTGCGGGTGGATTTCGTCGCACTAACGTGACGGCGGTCGGTGATGCCGCCTTCGCTTGCAGATACGCGGGTACATCTTCGAGGAGCCAGTGATAGTAGGCCTCGGCCGTGAGATAGACGAAGTCTCGACCCGTCGCGAGAACCGCTGAGCCCCGTGGGCGGTGCGGTCGGGCGGGAAAGCGCAAGAACGAGTGCGCCACGTTGTACGACGACGTGTCGGCAATAAAACGCCGACGCTCATCAAACGCGTAGCCACTGATGAGGTCGAGCGTGACGTTACGAGCGCGAAAAACC
This sequence comes from Actinomycetota bacterium, assembly GCA_947454495.1. GTDB lineage: Bacteria > Actinomycetota > Actinomycetes > Actinomycetales > Microbacteriaceae > RFQD01. The sequence continues at coordinate 14,910 of CANGKD010000026.1, read as the reverse complement.
TTTTTGCTCTGAGAGGCCTTGAATCCCGAAAAGGCCGTGCTGACCGGGGGCAGGGGCGCGTAGTCGAACTCCGGGTCGTAATCGCGCAGTTCTTCAACGTCATCGCCCAGGGGTGTCTCTGTAACGAGGTAGCGGTAGCCGTTTCCCACGGCAGTCCATCGGGCGAGAGCACGTTCCCACAGCGATCCGCGCCAGAATCCGAGACTTAGTTTGATGTCCATCACTCCACCGGAACCTTGTGCAGTGCGCGAGCCGCCTCGACGATGGAGCCCGAAATCGAGGGGTATACGGCAAACGCCCGAGCCACATCATCAACCGTGAGTCGATGCTCCACGGCGAGCGCCAACGCAAAGATGAGTTCGGATGCGCGCGGCGCCACGATCACACCGCCAATGACAGTGCGGCTCGTCGTGGTCGTGATGAGTTTCACAAATCCGTCCGAGATGCCCTGCATTTTGGCGCGCGGGTTGGAGGTGAGGGGCAACTTGTGAATCGTGCCACGAATGATGCCCGCTTCAATCTCGGCCTGCGACCAGCCGACCGTGGCAATTTCGGGTTGCGTGAAGATATTTGACGCGACGTTCCTGGCCTCAAACGGGTCAACCGCGTCGCCGAGTGCGTGAAAGGCCGCGTTGCGCCCTTGCATCATGGCGACCGACGCGAGCGGCATCCCGCTCGAGCAATCACCGACGCCGTAAATGTTAGGGACGCTCGAGCGAGCAACGCGGTTCACTCGAATGTGCCCCGTTTCGGAAAGTTCGACGCCGGCTTCGTCGAGCCCGATGCCCGCCGTGTTGGGAATCGACCCGACCGCCATGAGGCAGTGCGACCCCTCGACGCTCGTGCCATCGGCGAGCGTGACCGTCACGCCGTGGTCGGTTGCGACGACGGATTCGGCGCGCGCCTTCATCTTGAGGTGCATGCCGCGGCGCTCAAAGACGTCTTGTAGGAGCGCCGCTGCGTCGGCATCCTCACCCGGAAGCACTTGGTCGCGGCTCGAGACGAGCGTGACTTCGGCGCCCAACGAACGATACGCGCTGGCGAATTCGGCACCCGTCACACCCGAACCGACCACGATGAGATGCTCGGGAATCTCGGTCAGCGTGTAGAGCTGTGTCCACGTGAAGATGCGCTTGCCGTCGGGGGTTGCGCTCGTCAAGACACGTGGGCTCGCGCCCGTGCTGACGATGATGGTGTCGACGTCGATGCGTTCAAAGTCGGTTCCCGTGGGTCCGGTGGAGGCAATCACCGCGGTCGGGCCATCGAGTCGACCATGCCCAGGAATGACGGTCACGCCCGCGGTGTGCAATTGGCGGGACATGTCGTCCGAGGTGTCTTTGGCGAGCGAGAGCAGACGCTTGTTGACGGCGGCCATGTCAACCACAACCGTCGGCTTTTGTGGCGCCCCGGAATCGTCGCGCGTGAAGAAGCGAACCCCGAGGTCGGTTGCCCGTTCGAGAGTGCTCGTGAATTCCGCCGTCGCAATGAGTGTCTTTGACGGCACGACGTCGGTGAGCACGGCCGCGCCACCGATGCCCGATCGTTCGATGAGAAAAACCTCTGCGCCGAGCTGGGCTGCCGAGAGCGCCGCCTCGTAGCCACCGGGGCCACCACCGAGAATCGCAACGCGCTGTTTACGCTCGAACACATTTGTCATTCCCCTATTCTGGCAACATGCCACGACCGAACCCACTCGATGACCCGATGGTGTCCCCTGTCGAGGTGGCTGCGGCGGCCGCAGAACGCATTGCCGCCATCACGGGCGTCGAGACGCATCGGGTTGCGGTGACGCTGGGCAGTGGGTGGGCATCCGCAATCGATCTCATGGGCGAGGTCACGCACGAGATTCCGGCGCGCGAGCTACCCGGTTTCACGCCGTCGAGTGTGCCGGGGCATTCACCGCTGATTCGCAGCATCATCACGCCGGGCGGAACGCGAGTGTTGGTACTCGGCGCACGCGCGCACCTTTACGAAGGTCACGGCGTGCGGGCCGTCGCGCACGGCGCACGCGTGGCCGCACGGTGTGGTGCCAGCATTCTTGTCTTGACCAACGCCAGTGGTGGCATTCGCCCTGAGTGGGCGCCGGGCACCCCGGTTCTTATTCGAGATCACATCAATTTCACGGCAACGAGTCCCCTCGAAGGGCCATCTTTCGTCGACATGAGCGATGCGTATTCCGCTCGCTTGCGTGCCGTCGCACAGTCGGTGGATGCGTCGCTTGACGAGGGCGTCTACTTCGGGTTGCGCGGCCCGCAGTACGAGACGCCCGCGGAGATTCAGGCCGCTCGAACCCTCGGAGCCGATCTCGTGGGCATGTCGACCGTCATCGAAACCATCGCGGCGCGCGAAGCGGGGCTCGAGGTACTGGCGCTGGCCCTCATCACCAACCATGCCGCCGGGGTGAGCGACGACGTGCTCACGCACGAGGCGGTGCTCGCGGCCGGACGAGATGCGCAGTCGCGTACCGCGAGCCTGCTGGCCGACATCGTGGAGCGGCTATGAGCGACGACATCGACGTGCGCGTTCGCGAATGGATTGCCGCCGACCCCGATCCCGACACGCGCAGCGAACTCAAAGACCTATTGGCGTGCCGTCACTGTGACGATCCGCAGGCCTGCGCTCGCGCACTCGACGATCTCAAGGATCGTTTCGGGTCATACGTCACGTTCGGCACGGCAGGACTTCGGGGAACGCTGGGCGCGGGCCCAAACCGGATGAACGCCGTGATCGTCGCGCACGCGACGGTCGCCGTGGCGCGATTCGTCACCCGATTTGAAAGTTCCGCGTCACCAGACACGACCCGCACCGTCATCGTCGGGTACGACGCCCGTGAGAAGTCCGCCGATTTCGCTCAACTCGCGGCCGACGTGTTGGCGGGTGCCGGCATTCGTGCGGTGCTCACGCCCACGATTGTCCCCACGCCCGTTCTTGCCTTCGCCGTGAAGTACACGAAGGCGGATGCGGGCATCATGATCACCGCAAGCCACAACCCGCGGGACGACAACGGCTACAAGGTTTATCTGGGTGGCTCACACGAGGGGCGCCAACTGGTTGCTCCCTACGACGAAGAGATTCACGCATACATGGTGGAGTCGCTTGAAACGCGTTCCGCCCGCGATATTCCCCTCGGTGCACCGACCGCACTCGAGGCATCCGTCGTCGACGCCTATGTGGCGCTCACCGCGTCGATCGTCCCCGAACCAATTCACCAACCGCGAATCGTCTACACCGCGATGCACGGTGTCGGCAGTGCGGTGTTTCGACGCGTGCTCATGCATTCGGGTTTCAACCTGTCACTGCTGCATGCGGTTGACGAACAGGATTATCCCGACGGCGATTTTCCCACCCTGCCGTTTCCGAATCCCGAGGAGACCGGCGCGCTTGACCTCGCATTTGCGCGCGCACGCGAGGTCGCAGCCGACCTCGTCATTGCGCACGATCCCGATGCCGATCGCCTCGGCGTCGGCATCCCCGACGCCACCGAACCGCAGGGCTACCGCGCGTTGACGGGCAACGAAATCGGCGTGCTGTTGGGCAGTTGGGCCGCGCAACGCGCGCGAGCGCACGGTGTCCCGTCCGGCACGCTGGCCTGTTCGATCGTGTCGACACCACAGTTGCAACGTGTCGCGACCCACTTCGGATACGACTTTGCCTGGACCCTCTCCGGCTTCAAGTGGATCTCGCGCGTATCCAATCTGATGTATGGCTTCGAAGAAGCGCTCGGGTTTCTGGTCAACCCCGACATGGTTCACGACAAAGACGGCATTTCGGCGGGACTGACCGTGCTCTCTCTGGCAAGCGAACTTCACGCGGAAGGCAAAACCGTCGGCGACCGCCTCACCGAACTCGATGTGGAGTTCGGCACGTTTGTCAGCGACGCATTTTCGGTGCGAACGTCGCCCGCGGCCATCGCCTCAGCCATGCGGTCACTGCGTCACAACCCGCCCACTGAATTGGCGGGAGTCGCCGTCACCGCGGTCGAAGATCTGGCCCGCGATGCGGCCGGCGGACATTCAAAAAGCACCGGACTTCCCAGCGCCGACGTGCTGGCTCTCTGGCTCGATGATGGCTCGCGTGTCATGTTCCGTCCGAGTGGGACCGAGGCGAAGCTCAAGATTTACCTCGACGTGTGCGAAGAAAAAGCGGCACCGCAAGATCGACGCCGAATTGCGCTGAGTCGGTTGGGCAGCCTCACTGCTGCCGTGCACGCGCTCGTGGACTAGTTTGCGCGAAAGACCACGTCCGCTCGCTCGTCCGGCCGGGTTCGAGCAAGAAACGCGGTGTCCTGGTTTTGCCACAGGTCCCAGTGCGGTTCGTTTTCCGCACCGGCGTCACGGGCCCGACCACGCGCAGTCGCAATATCGACGGGGGTGTCGACCCAGACCGTCAGATCCACGTAGGGCGTGAGCGGGGGTTCAAATGCGCAGATGCCTTCGAGCACGATCAGCGTCGAATCGATGATCCCGTCAATCGGCACGAGGTCACCCGATTCCCACTCGAGTCGGCGGTAGTTGAAGGGAAGGCCCTGCGTGAATGAAATCAGCACTTCGCGCTCGACGCGCGCGAGGTCGTAGTGTTCTTCGACGAGCGAATCCAGCATGTGTTCTTTGCGCAAGAAGTCGTCGAGCGGCACGACCGCACTGTCACTCAGGCGCACCGCGAGCGCATTCGCGAGCGTTGACTTGCCCGAACCGCCGCGACCGGCAATCGCCACGACAAACGGGCGCTGCGATCGTTGTGCCTCCACGAGCGACACGAGGTCGTCGAGGTGTGTCAGAACACGAGTCATCGGCGCGACGCGCGAACCGCATCCTCGAAGCCAGCAGCGATCACGTCGGCAATTTCGTCGCGATCCTCGGCCGGCAAGAACGCCGACGCGCACGCATTTTGTTGAAACTGTTCGATGTCACTCAGCGTGTAACCAAAGGTGTCGACAAGCAATGACAGCTCACGACTGAGGCTCGTTCCACTCTGCAAACGGTTATCGCTGTTGACCGTGACGCAGAAGTCGAGTTGGTACAGCAGGTCGAACGGATGATCATCCAGCGTCGCGCCCCACGCGGCAATCGCGCCGGTCTGTAGGTTCGAGCTCGGGCACAGCTCGAGGGTGATCGCCCGGTCTTTGACCCACTCGGCCAGACGTCCGAGTTTGACGTAGGAGACGTCATCGTCGGAACTCTCAATCGTGATGTCTTCGGCAATACGCACACCGTGCCCGAGGCGAAGTGCCCGCCCGTCGAGAATGGCCGAACGGATGCTCGCCAACCCGTCTGCCTCACCCGCGTGGACCGTGGTCGGAAAGTACTCGCTCGCCAGCAGGTCAAATGCGGCCTTATGCTTCGCCGGCAAAAAGCCCGCCTCGGCACCGGCAATATCAAAGCCGACGACACTCTGGTCGCGGTGGCGAAGTGCGAGTTCGGCAATCTCGACCGAGCGGTCGGCATGGCGCATCGCGGTGACGAGTTGACCGACCCGAATTGATTTACCAGCACGTGCCGCTTCGGCGATGCCCTGCATGATTCCCTCGTGAACGGCCTCGACGGCGGAATCGAGCGTGAGTCCTTTGGTGAGGTGTTGTTCGGGAGCCCAACGCAACTCGCCGTAGATGACACCGTCGGCAGCGAGGTCGAGCACGCTTTCTCGCGCAATACGCTCGAGAGCCGGGGCCGTCTGCGCCACCGCACACGTGAGGTCAAACGTGGTCAGGTATTCGACGAGTGAGCCCGAATTCGATTGCCGCTCAAACCAGTCGGCGAGGTCGTCGGGGTCGCTTTCCGGGGTCGCAACCTGCGCCTCTTCGGCTAGTTCGAGCAGCGTGTGGGGTCGCAACGACCCGTCGAGGTGGTCATGGAGTGACACTTTGGGCAGGGTCACGATGTCGACGCCGTCGACCGAGTAGTGACTCACAGCACGTCGTCCCGCCCGGCGATGCGCAGCGCATCCACCACGGATTTGACCTTTTGCGCGTTCGCCGTCGTCGTGACCAGCAGCGCATCGCCCGTGTCGACCACGACAATGTCGCGCACGCCCACGAGGGCAATCGTGCGACCAGTCTCGGTGATGACAATTCCGCTCGAGGCGTCGGCAAGCACGCGAGCGCCTTCGCCAAGAATCGCCAGGTCGTTCTTGTGTCCCGTCGAGTGCAACTTGGCGATGGATGCGAAATCACCGACGTCGTCCCAGTCGAACTCGGCGGGGATGGTCACGAGACGACCCGCGGCAGCGGCGGGTTCTGCCACCGAGTAGTCGATTGCAATCTTTTCGAGCTTGGGCCAGATGCGGTCGACTACCGGACCGCGCTTTTCTTTGTCATCCCATACGCTCGCCAGTTCGAGTAATCCCGCAAGGAGCTCGGGCTTATTCCGACCGAGTTCGTCAAGAATGACCGAGGCCTTCGCAATGAACATGCCCGCATTCCAGAGATAGTCACCGCTCGCGACGTACTTTTCGGCGGTCGCGAAGTCAGGTTTCTCGACGAAGTGATCGACTTCCCGCGCCGATTCGGCACCCTCGAGCGGTTTGGCATTCGGCGCGTGGATGTAACCAAAACCGGTAGCCGGTTCATCCGGGCGAATGCCAATGGTGGCGATGTACCCGGCCGATGCGGCCGCTACCGCTTCGCGCACGGTGGAATTGAAAAAGCGCGCACCGCGAATCACGTGGTCAGCGGCGAAGGATCCGATGATGACGCCGGGCTCGCGACGCTCGAGAATTGCCGCCGCCAGACCAATCGCGGCCGATGAATCCCGGGGTTCACTCTCGAGCACGACGTTCTTGTCAGCGAGGTCAGGGAGCTGCTCCTCGACCGCGGCGCGGTGTGCTCGACCGGTCACGACCATGATTCGGTCGGCGCCCGCCAACGGCTCGAGTCGATCCCACGTGTCACGCAAAAGGGAACTGCCCGAACCCGTCAGGTCGTGAAGGAATTTCGGCGCCTCCGCTCGGGAGAGCGGCCACAGGCGGGATCCGATTCCACCGGCCGGAATTACCGCGTAAAACTGCGGAATGGGGCTCACCGAAGTAGTCATGGCTTCAGCCTATCGGGGGCGTAAACAACGCCGAGAGTACCCGCGATGTGGGGGAACGCGACCCGCGTCACGTGCGCGAGCGAGCAGTGGCGCTCACCGCAAATTCCCAGCACGGCGTAATGTGAGCACGTAAATGCGCACGCGGGCGGCGCATGACTCCACCCGCATCTGATTTGAGGAGGACTGACGTGTCGAATGTCATTACTCCCCCCGTATCGCAAATGAAGGCCAGCCGTGGAGGCACCCTTTACCGCGGACGTGAGGGAATGTGGTCGTGGGTGCTGCACCGTATTACGGGTGTGGCCATTTTCTTCTTTCTGCTGGTGCACATTCTCGACACCGCACTGGTTCGGGTGAGCCCCGAGGCCTACAACGCCGTAATTGCCTCGTACAAGAACCCGATCATGGGCATCGGTGAGCTCGGACTCGTTGGCGCCATCATGTTCCACGCCCTCAATGGTCTGCGCATCATCCTCATCGATTTCTGGAGCAAGGGCGTCAAGTACCAGCGCGTCATGTTCTGGGTCGTGGTTGGCGTCTGGGTTGTGCTCTTCGCCGGCTTTGCGCCTCGTCACCTCATCAACGTCTTCAGCGAGGTGGGTCACTAATGTCAACGGTTGCTGCTCCCCGCACCCCAGCAAGCCCCACTCGCCGCGGAATCAACTGGGAAAAATGGGGCTGGATGTACATGCGCATCTCGGGCGTGGTGCTCGTGGTGCTTATCTTCGGTCACCTCTTTGTCAACCTCATGGTGGGCCAGGGCGTCAAGGCCATTGACTTCGCGTTCGTGGCGGGCAAGTTGGCCAACCCGTTCTGGCAGGTCTGGGACACGCTCATGCTGTGGCTCGCGCTCATCCACGGCGCAAATGGCATGCGTACGATCACGAATGACTACGTGTCGTCGGTGGCCTGGGGTCGAGTGCTTCGCGGCGCGATTGCGTTTGCCGCCGTGGCGCTCATCGTGCTGGGCACGCTGGTGATTTACACGTTCGACCCGTGCCCGAATGTACCGGCCGACCAGTTGAATCTTCTTCCCTCGTTCTGCAAGGCCTAGTCGATACTCGACGGCCCACACCTATCAGCGATTGGCAATCACGTGAGCAAGACTGAATCGAAATATCGCGAAGCGGACCCGCAGCACGCCGAAACTCAGGTTGTCGACGGCGTTCACTACCACCAGTACGACGTGGTCATTGTGGGTGCGGGAGGCGCGGGAATGCGCGCCGCTATCGAAGCGGCGCCGAAAGCCAAGACCGCCGTCATCACCAAGCTCTACCCGACGCGCTCGCACACCGGCGCTGCGCAGGGTGGCATGGCCGCCGCGCTCGCCAATGTCGAGGAAGACAGCTGGGAGTGGCACACGTTCGACACCGTCAAGGGTGGCGACTACCTCGTTGACCAGGACGCGGCCGAGATTTTGGCCAAAGAGGCAATCGACGCGGTCATCGACCTCGAGAACATGGGTCTGCCGTTCAACCGCACACCCGAGGGCAAAATTGACCAGCGCCGGTTCGGTGGTCACACCCGCGACCACGGAAAAGCACCGGTTCGCCGTTCGTGCTATGCCGCTGACCGCACGGGACACATGATTCTTCAGACGCTCTTCCAGAACTGCGTCAAAGAGGGCGTCGAGTTCTACAACGAGTTCTACGTGCTCGACCTGATCATGGTCGGCAAGGGCAAGAAGCGTCAGCCCGCGGGCGTCGTCGCATACGAACTGGCCACGGGTGAACTTCACGTTTTCCAAGCCAAGTCCATCGTGTTCGCCACGGGTGGCTTCGGCAAGATTTACAAGACGACGTCGAACGCCCACACCCTCACGGGTGACGGCGTGGGCATCATCTGGCGCAAGGGCATCCCGCTCGAAGACATGGAGTTCTACCAGTTCCACCCGACGGGTCTGGCCGGTTTGGGCATCCTGCTCACGGAAGGTGCCCGCGGTGAGGGCGCAATCCTGCGCAACGCATCCGGCGAGCGCTTCATGGAGCGTTACGCCCCCACAATCAAGGACCTCGCGCCTCGTGACATCATCGCGCGCTGCATGGTGCAAGAAGTGGTTGAAGGTCGAGGGGCTGGCCCGAACAAGGATTACGTCCTTCTCGACTGCACGCACCTCGGTGCGGAGGTTCTCGAGACGAAGCTTCCCGACATCACCGAGTTTGCCCGCACGTATCTCGGCATCGACCCCGTCGTCGAGCCCGTGCCGGTCATGCCGACGGCGCACTACGCGATGGGTGGTATCCCCACCAACATCAAGGCCGAAGTTCTCGCCGACAACACGACCGTGATTCCGGGCCTCTACGCCGCCGGTGAGTGCGCGTGCGTCTCGGTGCACGGCTCGAACCGTCTCGGCACCAACTCCCTGCTCGACATCAACGTGTTTGGTAAGCGCGCCGGTCGGTACTCCGTCGAGTACGCAAAGACCGCCAAGTTCGTCGATCTGCCGGCGGACCCCGCCAAGTACGTGCGCGATCTCATTGAGGGAATCCGCAACGCAACGGGAACCGAGCGCATCTCGACCATTCGCAAGGAACTTCAAGAAGAGATGGATCGCAACGCCCAGGTGTTCCGCACCGAGGAGTCGCTCAAGTCGGTGACCAACACGATTCAGGAGCTGCGCAAGCGCTACCGCAACATCTCGGTCGCTGACAAGGGACAGCGCTACAACACCGATCTCCTCGAAGCCATCGAACTGGGCTTCCTGCTCGACCTGGCCGAGGTGACCGTGTACTCCGCGCGCAACCGCAAGGAAAGCCGTGGCGGGCACATGCGTGACGACTTCCCGGACCGCGACGACAAGAAGTTCATGGTTCACACCATGGCGTACCTGACCGGTGACCCGGAATCGGATCACGCAGGCGACCACATCAAGATCGACTGGAAGCCGGTCGTCATCACGAACTACCAACCCATGGAGAGGAAGTACTAATCATGGCCAAGACCGCCGCCCCCTCCGCCGTACAAGCGTTCACGATTCAGCTCATCATCAGCCGGTTCAACCCCGAGACCGACGAAGAAGCGCGTTGGGAATCGTTCGATGTTGAGGTGTTCTCAACCGATCGTGTTCTGGATGCGCTGCACAAGATCAAGTGGGAGCAAGACGGCTCGCTCACGTTCCGTCGCTCATGTGCACACGGTATCTGTGGTTCGGATGCCATGCGTATCAACGGCCGCAACCGCCTCGCGTGCAAGACCCTCATCAAAGACCTCGACATCACGAAGCCGATCTACGTCGAGGCCATCAAGGGTCTTCCGCTCGAGAAAGACCTCATCGTCGACATGGAGCCGTTCTTTGCTGCCTACCGCGAGGTGAAGCCGTTCCTCATCGCCAACTCGAAGCCACAAAAGGGCAAGGAGCGCCTGCAGTCGATTGAGAATCGTGAGATTTTCGACGACACCACCAAGTGCATCCTGTGTGCCGCCTGCACCACCTCGTGCCCGGTCTTCTGGACCGACGGACAGTACTTCGGTCCGGCTGCGATCGTCAACGCGCACCGCTTCATCTTCGACTCGCGCGATGACTCGGCCAAGGAACGTCTCGAGATTCTCAACGACAAGGAGGGCGTGTGGCGTTGCCGCACCACCTTCAACTGCTCTGAGGCGTGCCCACGTGGCATCCAGGTGACGCAGGCGATCTCCGAGGTCAAGGCTGCTGTTCTGCGCGGTCGCCCGTAACGCATCAAAGAATGATTCGTGGCGGCGCGATTCGCCTTCGTTACACTCGGAGTTGCGTCGCCGGACCCGACTCACGGCGTTGCCGAGAGGAACGGTCAGATGTCATCGTCACCAAAATCACGTCGTCTGACGTTCGCCGTGATGGCAGCAAGTCTCGGTGTTGGACTCAGCTGCCTGGTCGCTCTTCCGGCTGCAGCAACTCCCACCGAGGCGACGACGCTGACATCACTCGACACGTTCATCACACCACGGATCCTTGGTGACGCACCACGGCTCGAGGTTGACCCCGCGGCCAGCCCTCAACTCCAGGATTTTGTCGCAACCTGGGACCGCTTTGGTGTGCCCATAGCCGAGTCGAAGGACGGCGGTAATACGCAACTCGTCGCATTCTCCGACGTGAACGGCAACGGCATGCCAGACGACGACGAACCCGTGTTGGCACAAGTAGAGGGCACCTTCTCCCAGATTCCGCAACTCGCGTACAGCCAATCGGCGTCGGGCGAGATTAGCGGCAGATGCTATGTCATGAGTTACGTGCTGAGGCCCGGTGAATTCGAGTACCGAGGCAAGGAGTTTGTCGTGACCCTCAAGGGAATCTCGTACGAGAGTGATAACGACAGGTCGTGTGACATCAATTTCACCTTGTCTTCGCCCGCGTTCCCCGGTGAAAGCTGGCTTGGCCTTACCAAAGGCACGAAGTGGAACGAGCCCTACCTCGGCGGTTGGTTCATCGAACCGTCCACAACAACCGCCTATCTTGAGCTGCCAAAGCCGACACCTGCGGAGCTTCTCGGCGATGCCTACGGCCATGAGGGCGAACTCGCCATTGCGTCCGTGGTTCAAGGCACGATGAGCGGCTACCCAGAGGAACGAATCAACATCGGCACCTGGAAATCAGAGGTCACCATCAACGAGTAACGGCGAGCACACAACGAGAGGCCGCCGCCTCGTCATCATTCGGATATGAAACTAGGCTGGGCCAATGTCTGCTCTGCATGTCCGAGTCGTTCTCGCTCTTCTGGCCCTGACCTCGAGTGCCTTAATTCTCACAGGATGCGTTGAGGTCCCTCCACAAACCGGGATTGTTTCCTCCGAATCGGGCCGTCGAGAGACACGGACGCCGGGCGGCCAGTTGTTCGCGGAACACTGGGACCGAGATGGCGTGTCACTCGACGAGCAGAGTGTTGGCGGAATCGAGCACGTTGTCGCATACACCGATGAAAACGACAACGACCAACACGATTCCTCCGAACCGGTTCTTGCAACCTATGCGGGCAATCTTGGCGGCCGATTCGATGGACCTCAGGACTTTCGATCTTCTGGTCAATTCACAGGCCATTGCGGGTACACGACCTACACGATCCAACTCGGCGATCATGAATACCGGGGACAAACGTTCACCGTGGGTCTCTACGTCGAGAGTGAGATGGAGCAAAGGATTAGTCCCACGCTGTGCGCACTCAGGCTGAAGGTCACGTCGGGCGACGTGCCCAACGAACGGTGGATTGGGGCAACCAGTGGCGTTCATAATGGCGAGTACTTCGTCATCCCTTCCGAAAGTTTTCTCGAACCGGGTGATTTTGCTCTCGTATTACCCGTGGGAGACTTCTACAGCGCCCAAAGTGACCGCTACGACGAGTGCCGCTTGTCGCTCTTCACGCTTGAGACTGGCGAGCGCACGGATAACCGCGAACTGCCAGACGAAGTGATGGCGTTAGGCGAGTGGTCTGTGCTCAGAATCAACCAAGACTGATTCTCGCGCTCACGCATCGTGCTTTAGTCGCGACTCTCGCCGAGTAGGTAGACACCGAACTGCTGACGGGCCGTCTGCAGCGTGGCAGCGTCTCGCGCCGACTGGGCCAACGACCGCCACGGCGACTCGGTGAGGCCTTGGTCGAGGAACGACGCAAAGGCCGTCGCCTGGTAACTCAGGCCGGCGTGAGCGACGACGCCCGTGGTGTCAATCCATTCGTCTTGAACGGTCGGGTTGAAGTCACGGTGGTACAACCGCACCGACGACGGGATGAAGAACGGCGCCCCGATCTTGACGGAGATGTTGGTGCCGTCAATCCACGCGGTCGTCTCGGTGAACGCCCGAATAGAGGTGGACGTGTAGGCGCGACCTCCGTTGGCGTAGGCCAGGCGCATCGCGATCTCGATGTCGACACCCGAGGCGGCGAGCTCACCGGCCGCCTCAATCGAGGTCGGCGCATCCGGCAACACACTGCTCACGAACGCCATCGGATAAATGCCGAGGTCGTGCGCTGCGCCTCCACCGTCGATGTCGTGCAGACGTTCAATTTCGCGCAGGTCTTGACCAAAGTCGGCCTGAACATAGCGAATATCGCCGAATTCGCCATCGGCCACCAGCTGACGGATGATGTCGGATTGCGGCAGGTACGTTGTCCACATTGCTTCCATGACGAGTACGCCGGCTGCGTGGGCCGCGCGTTCAATCTCGAGCACGTGATCGGGTCGCGTGGCGATGGGCTTCTCGACGAGCACGTGCTTGCCCGCGGCGATGGCCGCAAGCACATTGTCCCGGTGCGCCTGCTGACGCGTCGACACGTAAATTGCGTCGATGTTGGGGTCGGCGAGCAGGTCGTCATAACTTCCATAGGAGCGCGCGATGCCGAATTGATCGGCAAAAGCGCGAGCGCGGTCCGCGTTGGTCGAACCCACGGCGTCGACGCGCTGACCGGTGTGGGCGAGCACACCCTCGACCCAGATCTGCGCGATGCCGCCCGGCCCCATGACGCCCCACCGCAGTGAGGTGACGCTGTGCGGGTCGATGATGCGGGGCGCAGGCAGTTTCGAGGTAGTCATCCCACCACACTAGGACTCGACGGCGCCGAGACGGATGAAGTTAGCCCGCGGCGAGTGCGCGAGCCTGAGCAGCCGTGCGGGCGGTGAGTGCCCGGGATGCGCGCTCCTGCGCCTGTGCGAGCGTCACGGTGAGCAATGCCGCGCGCACATCGCTCAGTGCTGCCGGTGTCATCGACAGTGTTGTCACACCGAGGCCGACGAGTACGATCGCGAGGTCCGGGTCGGCGGCCGCCTCCCCGCACACTCCCACGGGTTTTCCGGCAGCAGCGCCGGATGCTCCCAGACGTTCGATGAGTCGCAGCACCGCCGGGTGCCAGGGGTCGTGGTAGGCACTCACGCTGCCCAACATGCGGTCGGCGGCGAGCGTGTACTGCGTCAGGTCGTTCGTGCCGATGGAGACGAAGTCGGCCGTTTCGAACACCTGGTCGGCCACAAGGGCGAGTGAGGGCACCTCGGCCATCACTCCGGCGACGCGAAGTCCCATGCTCTTGGCCAGACCGACGAAGTAATCCGTTTCTTCGGCGTCGGCCACCATCGGCGCCATGACCCAGAGTTCGGCTTTCGATGCCTCTTGCGCGTTGGCGAGCGCCTGGAGCTGCTCGCGCAAAATCTCTTCATGTGCACGCAGTGCACGCAGGCCGCGCAGGCCGAGCGCCGGATTTTCTTCGTGTGCGCTGGTCAGAAACGACAGCGGCTTGTCGGCACCGGCATCAAGCACACGAATGACAACCTTTTTGCCCGGGAAAGCCGACAGCAGTGCACTGTATTCCGCTTGCTGCGTCGCGACCGACGGCGCCGTGTTCGCGCTCAAGAACAAGAACTCGGTGCGGAACAGACCCACGCCCTCGGCGCCGAGCGCCACCGCGAGAGCCGCTTCGGCGGGGCTACCCAGATTTGCGAGTAACGGTACCCGGTGTCCGTCTTTCGTTGCCCCCGCGGTGATCGCTGCGTGAGACGACTCGAGCCAGGCCCGTCGGCGCTGCTCGGCGTGCTCCACTTGGTCGGGGGTGGCATTGACCATGATTGACGAGGCGCCCGCATCCATAACCACGACGGTCCCGTTGGCGAGCGTGTCGGCGCCGGCCACACCCACGATTGCGGGAATCGATTTGGCCCGGGCAAGAATCGCGGTGTGTGACGTCGGCCCGCCGTCACGCGTGATGAGCCCAAGAACCCTGGTGAAATCCAGCAGTGCCGTGTCAGCTGGTGCCAGATCGTGGGCAACCAGAATGACGGGCTCATCCGAGTGCGGGACGCCGGGTGCGGGCACTCCGCGTATAGCGGCAATCACGCGCGACGCAACGTCGGCGAGGTCGGCGGAACGCTCGCCCAGGTACCCACCCATGCCTTCCAGAAGCTTCTGGAACGCGCCGAACGCATC
>CANGKD010000025.1 GCA_947454495.1 Actinomycetota bacterium | reverse complement strand
AGCAGCGTGGCGGTGTCTTCTTCGAGCACACCCGCCTCGGCGGAGCGGCGCACGAGACTCGCCAATTCATCCGACGAGCGCGCCGCAGACAACTCCTCGCGCGGAGTGATCCCAAACGCACGCAAAACACCGTTTGCCGAACCGTTTAGCACCCATACCACTGGGCGGAAAACGAAGGTAAATGCGAGCTGAAACGGTACGACGAGCTGAGCGACCCGAAGGGGCACCGCGAGGGCAAAATTCTTCGGGATGAGTTCGCCGACGATCATCGACATCGCTGTGGCGAAGGTAACCGAAATGACCGTGGCAATCGAATGAACGGCGGCGGCGTCGAGCTTCCACGGAGCAAACCACGGAGAAACGATGGTCACCACCGCAGGTTCCATGATGAAACCGGTCAACAGAGTGGTCAGCGTGATGCCCAATTGGGCACTCGAGAGGTGCGTCGACGTGCGTCGCAGTCCACTGATGACGAGGCGAAGTCCGCGCTCGCCCCGTCCTTGTCGCGCCTCGAGCTCGGCACGGTCAAGATTCACCAGTGCGAACTCTGCGGCGACAAAGATTCCCGTGCCGAGAATGAGCACTAGCCCGACGCAGAACCACACCCACTCGGCACTCATTTGAGCCTTATCCTAGCGGGCGCCGGGAATGTCGCCGCCGAGAATGGGGGCTCGCGGGTAGGGGTCATCGTGCCCGAAGAATTGGGCATAGGGTTGAAACGGTGCGTCCCGACGGGGAACGTCACGGACACGCCACACCAGCATTACGGCCTCTACGAGAGAGATAGTCACGTGTCGGAGCAGTCGCAGTCCGAGTCCGGTGCCGATGAATTCGGTGCGAACGAGTGGTTAGTTGAAGAACTCTACGAGAAGTTCGTCGTAGACAAGTCTTCCGTAGACGAGACGTGGTGGCCCACCCTCGAGCGCTACGGCGCTCACATCGCGACCACGTCCTCCGCCACTGGCCCCGCACCGGCCGCACCCGTTCCGGCGGCCAACGCCACGAACGCCAATGGCCCCACGGTGCCCACGACAGATCCGAACGCCCAGCCCGTCGCCCGCACGACGTCGCGTCCCGCTCAGCCCGCCCCGATTCCCGCGGACGCCCGCGTGATTGGCAACACTTTCTCGGCCGCCGAATCCGAAGAGCAAGATGTCGTCACCACGCTCAAGGGTCTTGCCAAGACGTTGTCGGCGAACATGGATGCGTCGCTCACGGTTCCGACCGCCACGAGCGTGCGCGCTCTGCCCGCGAAGCTCATGATCGACAACCGAATCGTGATCAACAACCACCTGTCGCGCACGCGTGGCGGCAAGGTGTCGTTCACTCACCTCATTGGGTGGGCGCTCGTGCAGGCCATCAAGGAGTCGCCGAGCCAAAACGTCTATTACGACGAAATCGACGGCAAACCGTCGATGGTCGCCCCGGCACACGTCACGCTCGGCATCGCCATCGACCTACCCAAGCCAGACGGCACGCGCGCGCTCATGGTGCCGGGCATCAAACGCGCCGACACCATGAGCTTCGACGAATTCCTCGTGGCCTATGAAGACCTCGTCGGCAAGGCCCGCACCGGCAAGCTCGGAGCCGATGATTTTCAGGGCATCACGATGTCGCTGACGAATCCCGGTGGAATCGGAACGGTGCACTCCGTGCCGCGTCTGATGAAGGGACAAGGCTGCATCATCGGGGCCGGAGCACTCGACTACCCGGCCGAATTCCAGGGCTCGAGCGAGGCCACGCTGACCAAGCTCGGCATTGGCAAAATCATCACTCTGACGAGCACCTACGACCACCGCGTGATTCAGGGCGCCGGCTCGGGTGAGTTCTTGAAGAAGGTGCACGAGCTGCTCATCGGCGAGCGCGGCTTCTACGAGGCGATTTTTGCCGACCTGCGCATCCCGTACAAGCCCATTCAGTGGTCGACCGATGTGAGTGTCGACAAGAGTTCCGCGATCGACAAGAGCGCGCGCGTGCAAGAGCTCATCAACGCGTTCCGCGTGCGCGGTCACCTGATGGCCGACATCGATCCGCTCGAGTACCAGCAGCGCACGCACCCCGACCTCGAAATCGAAAACCACGGACTCTCTTTCTGGGATCTCGACCGGGAGTTCGTCACGGGCGGCATCGGAGGCACGCGCACCGCTCCTCTGCGCAAGATTCTCGGCATTCTGCGCGACTCCTACTGCCGCACCGTCGGTCTCGAATACATGCACATTCAAGACCCGGAGCAGCGTGCCTGGATTCAAGACAAGGTGGAGCGCCCGTGGCAGAAGCCCGGCCACGACGAGCAGATGCGAATTCTGCAAAAGCTCAACGAAGCCGAAGCATTTGAGACGTTCCTGCAGACCAAATACGTGGGACAGAAGCGGTTCAGCCTCGAGGGTGGCGAGTCGGTCATCGCACTGCTCGACAGGATTTTGCTCGAGTCGTCCGAAAACGAACTCGACGGCGTTGCCATTGGCATGGCACACCGCGGTCGCCTCAACGTGCTGACCAACATCGCGGGCAAGACCTACGGTCAGGTGTTCCGCGAATTTGAGGGAACAACGGCTGACCCCAAGTCGGTGCAGGGTTCGGGTGACGTGAAGTATCACCTCGGCACCGAGGGGCTCTTCACCTCACCCGAGGGAAAGCAGGTTCCGGTTTACCTCGCTGCGAATCCGTCGCACCTCGAGGCGGTCAATGGCGTGCTGCAGGGCATCGTGCGCGCCAAGCAAGACCCGTTCCCCATCGCCTCGTTCACGACCGTTCCCGTGCTCATCCACGGCGATGCGTCGATGGCGGGACAGGGTGTCGTCTACGAGTCGCTCCAGATGTCTCAGCTGCGCGGTTACCGCATCGGTGGCACCGTGCACATCGTGATCAATAACCAGATTGGTTTCACCACTCCTCCTGGCGAATCCCGCACATCGGTCTATTCGACCGACGTCGCAAAAACCATTCAGGCGCCCATTTGGCACGTCAACGGAGACGACCCCGAAGCCGTCGTGCGAGTTGCTCAGCTCGCGTTCGAGTTCCGTCAGAAGTTCAAGAAAGACGTGGTCATCGACCTCGTGTGCTACCGCCGACGTGGTCACAACGAAGGTGACGACCCCTCGATGACGCAACCGTTGATGTACAACCTCATCGAGGCCAAGCGTTCGGTTCGTCGCCTGTATTCCGAGGCGCTGGTCGGTCGTGGTGACATCACCCAAGAAGAATTCGATAAGGCGCAGGGCGACTTCCAGTCGGAGCTTGAGCAGGCCTTTGCCGAGACACACGTCGCGCAGTCCGAACTCGAGGCCGCAGCCGCGCCGACAACGAGTGCTCCGGTTGCCGAGCAGACCGCGGTCGTTCCTCCCGTGGGGGCCGACACGATTGCCCGCATTGGTGATGCGTTCAACAACATTCCCGAGGGCTTCTCGGTTCACCCCAAGTTGCAGCAGCTTCTGACCAAGCGTGCCGAAATGAGTCGACAGGGCGACATCGACTGGGGCTTCGGTGAGCTCCTCGCCTTTGGCTCGGTCTTGCTCGACGGCAAACCGGTGCGATTGACCGGTCAGGATGTGCGTCGCGGCACCTTCGTGCAGCGTCACGCGGTCTTCCACGACCGGGAGAACGGCCAAGAGTGGCTGCCATTGATGAACCTCAGCAATTCTCAAGGGCGGTTCTACATTTACGACTCGCTCCTAAGCGAGTACGCCGTGATGGCATTCGAGTATGGCTACTCGGTTGAACGCGAGGACGCGCTCGTTCTCTGGGAGGGTCAGTTCGGCGACTTCGCCAACGGCGCCCAGACGGTTATCGACGAGTTCGTCTCGTCGGCCGAGCAAAAGTGGAACCAGAACTCCGGTGTCGTACTGCTGTTGCCCCACGGTTACGAAGGTCAAGGACCCGACCACTCGTCGGCCCGCATCGAGCGATACCTGCAACTGTGTGCCGAGAACAACATGGTCGTGGCTCGCCCGTCGACGCCCGCGTCGTACTTCCACTTGCTGCGCCGGCACGCCTACGCGACGCCCCGTCGACCTCTCGTGGTGTTTACGCCCAAGGCAATGCTTCGCCTGCGTGGCGCCTCCAGCAACGTCGAAGACTTCACCACGGGCGGTTTCCAGCCGGTGATCGACGACGCGCGTGGTCTCGACCGTTCGGCCGTTCGCCGCGTGGTCATCACGGCGGGGAAGCCGTACCACGATCTTCTGGCTGAACTGGAAAAGAACCCGAACCCGCAGATTGCCGTCGTTCGACTGGAACAGTTCTACCCGGCCCCCATGACGGAACTGAACGCTGTCATTGAGTCGTACCCCAATGCCGAGCTGGTGTGGTTCCAAGATGAACCCGAAAACCAGGGTGCCTGGCCGTTCATTCTGCTCGAGGTGTCAAAGCAGTTGCAGGGACGAACGATTCGCAACGTCTCTCGTCCGTCAGCCGCGTCACCTGCTGCGGGTTCCGCGAAGCGTCACGCCGTCGAGGCCGCCGCAATTCTCGAACGAGCTCTCACTCTCTAAGAGTGCGCCTGGATGTCACGCAGTTGTGACATCACCTGACTGCGCAGATCTTCGGGCGCCGTCTCGGCACATGAGCGGGCAATAACGTCGGTCAACACGACGCCGACATGGTGCTCATCCGAACAATCGACACAGTTGGTCATGTGCTCACGAATGTCGCTGGCTTCTTCGGTGCACAGCTCGTTGTGGAGGTACTCCTCGAGCGCCTTGCGGGCCTTTTCGCAACCGCAGTCGGTCATGACGCCGCTCCCTTCGTCGTGGTGCCGATGCCCTGCTCGGCGGCGTAGTCGCCCAACATCTCGCGCAACAAGCGACGCCCGCGATGCAGGCGGCTCATCACCGTTCCGGTGGGGGTTTCCATGATGTCGGCAATCTCCTGATAGGAGTAGCCCTCCACATCGGCCAAGAAGACGGCCATGCGGAATTCTTCGGGAATCGACTGCAGCGCCTCTTTGACGGCGCTTGCGGGTAGATGGTCAATCGCCTCGGCTTCGGCCGATCGACTCGAGGTCGCGGTGCGACTTTCGGCGTCTCCCAATTGCCAGTCTTCGAGTTCTTCGAGCGCACCCTCAAACGGGCGATTCGCCGCCTTGCGGTATTGATTGATGTACGTATTCTTCAAGATGCGGTGCAACCACGCCTTGATGTTTGTGCCCTGCTCGTAGGAATCAAATGCGCCAAACGCCTTGAGGTACGTCTCCTGAACGAGGTCGTTCGCATCGGCGGGATTTCGCGTGAGGTTCATCGCGTGACCGTAAAGGCTGTCAATGAGCGGCATCGCCTGTTCGACAAACAGCGCGCGCCGAGCCTCGAGTTCACTTGTCATCGAGCCCAAGCCTACGCCGAGACGTGCACGCGCGGTGGTACCCCGCATCGCCTGCGGTGTGCGTTCGAGCAGAGTCGCTCTCATCGATGGCTCCAAACTTCGTGACCGATAGTCTTAGAACCAATGTTGACGTCGCCGTATTCCCGCCCCGAATTCGACCCCTACGAGTCGAACGACGTGCCGAACGGTGAACCGGCGCTCTGGGCGGCCCCGACGTGCAATTCTGCGTTGGATGCGCACCTCCAGCTCCCCGGATCGAAATCGCTCACCAACCGCGAGTTGGTCTTGGCGGCGTTGGCCAGCGCGCCCACACTCATTCGGCGACCGTTGCACTCACGCGATTCGGCGCTGATGGTTGAGGCGTTGCGGTCGCTCGGCGCGAGCATTGTCGAGCAACCGGGCGACGGACTCTTTGGGGCGGACTGGCTCGTCACGCCGAACGAGTTGACCGGCTCAACCACCATCGACGTGGGACTCGCCGGCACGGTCATGCGCTTTTTGCCGCCCGTCGCTGCTCTGGCGCTGGGCCCCACCACGTTTGACGGGGATGCGGGCGCCCGCCGCCGCCCCATGGCGGTCACGATCTCATCACTGCGCGCCCTCGGTGTCGACATTTCCGACGAAGGCCGCGGAGCGTTGCCATTCACGGTGCACGGCACCGGTCGCGTTGCGGGGGGCGCACTCACGATTGACGCGTCGAGTTCGAGCCAGTTCGTCTCTGGCCTGTTGCTGTCGGCAGCCCGCTTCGAGCAGGGCCTCGACCTGACTCACGCCGGTGAACGACTGCCGAGCATCCCGCACATCGAGATGACGCTTCACGTTTTGCGTGCGCATGGCGTTCACGCCGAATCCCCCGAACCCGGGCGATGGATTGTGCACCCAGGCGATATCGCCGGCGGTGAAGTCACCATCGAGCCCGACCTCTCGAACGCGGCCCCGTTCCTCGCGGCCGCCCTTGTCGCGGGTGGTTCCGTAACGATAGATGGATGGCCGACCTCGACTACACAGGTGGGCAACGACCTGCTCACGCTGCTGCCCCGCTTCGGCGCGACGGTCGTGCGCGACGGCGCTCGCATGACCGTGACGGGAACCAGTCGTATCTCGGGCGTCGAACTTGACCTCACGACCGGCGGCGAACTCGCACCCGCACTCGTTGCGCTCGCGGCGCTGGCCGACTCCACAAGCACGATCACGGGCATCGGGCACATTCGCCACCACGAGACCGATCGCCTTGCGGCCCTGGCAACTGAGATCAACAAGCTGGGCGGTCGCGTCACCGAGCTCGAAGACGGTTTGCGCATCGACCCGGCTCCCCTTCACGGCGGCGAGTGGTTGAGTTACGAGGATCACCGCATGGCGACGGCGGGCGCGCTCATCGGACTTCGCATTCCGGGCGTGCAGATTGAAAATATCGCGACGACGGCCAAGACGCTTCCCGAGTTCCCGACCCTCTGGCGTGATCTCGTCGGGCTGCGTGCCGACGGATCTGCTCCCGACGGATCTGCTCCCGACGGATCTGCTCCCGACGCACCGCAGACTCCCGACGCACCGGAGACCCCCACCGCATGAGTTGGTGGAGCGACGCGAGCGACGACGACGAACCCGAGTTCGACGAATCGCAGGTGCGCGTTCGCGCCAACCCGAAGGGCAATCGCCCGCGCACCAAGATTCGCCCCGAACACTCGAGCGCAGTGCACGGAATGGTGCTGAGCGTCGACCGTGGACGCTTCACAGTTCTGCTTGATGACGAGGTCATGGTCACCGCATCTCGGGCCCGCGAGCTCGGTCGCAAATCG
This sequence comes from Actinomycetota bacterium, assembly GCA_947454495.1. Taxonomy (GTDB): domain Bacteria; phylum Actinomycetota; class Actinomycetes; order Actinomycetales; family Microbacteriaceae; genus RFQD01. The sequence continues at coordinate 11,448 of CANGKD010000025.1, read as the reverse complement.
ATTGTCACGGGCGACCGGGTTGCACTCGTCGGCGACACATCGGGGGCCGAGGGGAGCTTGGCCCGTATCGTGCGCATCGACGAACGCAGCACTCTCCTTCGTCGAAGTGCCGACGACACCGACACGGTCGAACGCGTCATCGTGGCAAATGCCGACCAGATGCTCATCGTCGTGGCGGCCGCGAATCCCGAACCGCGTCTGCGACTCGTCGACCGGTATCTCGTCGCCGCGTACGACGCCCGCCTGACACCGATTCTGTGCATCACGAAGACCGATCTGGCTGACCCGGGCGAGTTCCTCTCCCACTTCGCCGGCCTCGACCTCATTGTTGTCACGAGTCGCTCCGACTCCCCGCCGCTTGCCGAGTTGGGCGAATTGCTCGTCGACCACGTGACGGTCGCCGTCGGCCATTCTGGTGTCGGCAAGTCGACGCTCGTCAATGCCTTGGTGCCGGATGCGCACCGCGCGGTCGGGCGCGTCAACGACGTCACCGGTCGCGGGCGGCACACCTCAAGTAGCTCCATTTGCCTGCGCTACATGCAGCCCGCGGACGAAGCTCGCGCCGGGGTACGCGAAACGGGCACGGGCACGGGCACGGGCACGGGGTGGATCATCGATACTCCCGGCGTGCGTTCCTTCGGCCTTGGCCACATCGATACCGATCACCTGCTCGACGCGTTCGGCGACCTCGCGAAAATTGCCGAGGAGTGCCCGCGCGGGTGCACTCACCTGCCCTCAGCTCCCGACTGCGCGATGGTAGAGGCCGTCACCTCAGGCCGGCTCGATGCCAAGGGCGCCATGCGTCTCGACTCGTTGCAGCGATTGCTCACGACGTTGGTCGATAAGCGCGATTAGAACGCCCGGGCTAGAGTGGGCTCATGGAAAACGTGCGACTCGTCGAGGGTGACACCGCCCCCGCTTTTACTCTGCTTGATCAAGACGGCCACAACGTCTCGCTGTCGGACTTTGCGGGCAAATCCGTCATCGTCTACTTCTACCCGGCGGCAATGACCCCGGGATGCACCACTCAGGCATGCGACTTCCGTGACAACTTGTCGTCGCTCCAGGCGGCCGGTTATGTCGTTCTCGGAATCTCCAAGGACGCTCCCGCCAAACTCAAGAAGTTCCAGGAGCAGGAAGGCCTCACATTCCCCCTCCTCTCCGACGAGAGCCTCAGCGTGCACAACCTCTACGGCGCGTACGGCGAAAAGAATATGTACGGCAAGACCGTCATGGGTGCGATTCGCTCCACGTTTGTCGTCGCTCCCGACGGCACGCTTGCTCACGCTCTCTACAACGTCAAGGCAACGGGTCACGTCGCCAGCTTGCGCACGAAGCTCGGGCTGTAGTTTTCGCCCGCGAGAGCGCGGCCGACTAGTCCGGATCGCGTCGCAACACGTTTGTCGTTGAGGGCACGAACAGCAGCACGAGAGCCAGCACGGTCGGCGCGAGAATCGCGACACCAACAAGGGGCTGTGCGAAGATGCCCTGAAACGCACCCACGGCAACGGCGAGTTGGCACAGCTGCCAGGTCAACGCCGCACCACGCACCCACGTGCGGCCGCGAAGGGCACCCACGGCCGCGGCGGCGACCCACGCAGTCGCCCCGAGCGCCAGCGCGAGGGTCAAAATTGAGCCGCCGACAGAGTTCACTCGAGTGGTGAGGATTTCCACGAGAAACCAGACGCTGACCGATGCCAGCGCCGCCGACTCGAGAAACAGCACCGCGGAGAGCCCGATGATCGACGCCGGCATGCGTATCCGCGCCGCTGGTTGGTCAGGGTTTTCGACACCTGTTGATTCGTTCACGATGCACCCTTTCGAAAAAAACTCTTTACACAGCGGTAATGCGTGTGTCACCATTATTCACGTCGGGTTTCCCCTCCAATGTCGTGGGCGGAAGCGCACTCATCTGAGTTTGCGTTCCGAGACGGATTCTCGAATCATCTGGCTTTCGAAGCACAGCTTGTTTTGCGCTTTGTGAGGCCTTTGCCCACGCATCATCACTACACAAGGAGTACCACCATGGATTGGCGCGACAGTTCCGCCTGCCTGACGGTCGACCCCGAGCTTTTCTTCCCGGTCGGCAACACTGGACCGGCCGTTGACCAGATCGAAAAGGCAAAGTCGGTGTGCGGTCGTTGCTCGGTTTCTGAGCAGTGCCTGCAGTACGCCCTCGAGACGAACCAGGATTCTGGTGTCTGGGGTGGCCTGAGCGAAGACGAGCGTCGCGCTCTCAAGCGTCGTGCCGCTCGCGCGCGTCGCGCCGGCTAAGACGCGCGCCCACTCAGTAGGCACACGCAAAGCTCTCGTCGGGCTCGACCCGACTCAGACCGGGGTTACCGCAATGGCGGTAATCCCGGTCTCTTTCATGAATCGCAACGGGATGCGCACCGTCACGACCGTGCCACCACTCGCCGGTGACTGCCAGTCGATGGTTCCGCTGAGCTCACCTTCGATGAGCGTGCGCACGATTTGCGTGCCCAGCCCCTCCGACACTTCTCCGTTGGTGAGCCCGGCGCCGTTGTCGGTGATGGTCACACTGAGCGTCTCGTCATCGCGATGCGCCTCAATGATCACGGTTCCCTCGCGCCCGGCGAGACCGTGCTCGACCGCGTTCGTCACGAGTTCGGTCAAGGCGAGTGAGAGCGGCGTCGCGTAGGTGCTCGGTAACGAACCAAACGAACCGGTAAAACTCGGGTGCGCCGTGGTCCCGTGCATGGCGGCGACCTCCGCAACTAGACCGAGCACGCGCTCGAATACGTCGTCGAAGTTGACGTTCTGATTCAACCCTTCCGACAGGGTGTCGTGCACGACGGCGATGGACGCGACGCGACGCATGGCCTGAGTGAGGGCATCCTTCGCCTCGTCGGATTTTGACCGGCGTGCCTGAATGCGTAGCAACGACGCCACGGTCTGCAGGTTGTTTTTGACGCGGTGGTGAATCTCGCGAATCGTCGCGTCTTTCGTCATGAGTTCGCGCTCCTGGTTTCGCAGCTCGCTCACGTCGCGACACAGCACAATCGCACCCGTGCGCTCGGATCCGCGGCGCAGCGGAATCGCGCGCAACGCGATGGTGACGCGACCCGACTCGATGTCGGCGCGCCACGGCGCCCGACCGGTGACCACGAGAGGCAACGACTCGTCGACGTTGATGCGCCCGGTAAGGACCCGCGTGGTGACTTCGCTCAGCGACTCCCCCTCGAGCTCATCGCGAAAACCAATGCGGTTGAACGCCGACAACGCGTTGGGGCTCGCAAACAGCACACCGCCGTCGACGTCGAGTCGAATAAGCCCGTCGGATGCGCGCGGCGCGCCCCGCTTGGGCTCGGGTGCCGCGTCGAGGTCCGGAAAGCTACCGAGCGAGATCATGGCGAACAGTTCGTCGGCGCACGCGTGAAACGTCACTTCTTGACGCGAGGGGAGCCGGTTCTCCGACAGATTGGTGTGAATCGAGATCACCGCAATCGCGCTCGCCTCGGTTTCGTCGCTCCCCGGTCGAGCCGGTCGCACCACGGGAACCGCTCGCACGCGCGTGGGTGTCTCTTCGAACCAGGCGGGGTCGGCCGATTCCGACACGGTGCGCGTCTCGAACGCCTGCGTGATCTGCCCGCGCCACTCCTGGCGCACCTTTTGCCCCACGAAGTCGCGGTAAAACAGGGTGACCGCACCCGATGGTCGGGCGTGGGATGCGGCGACAAACTCGCCCTCGGCGTCGGGCACCCACAGCACCACGTCAGCGACCGCGAGGTCGGCCAGCAGTTGCCAGTCGCGCAGCAGCATGGTGAGCCACTCGACATCGAACGGTGAGGCGTCACGCTCTTCGAGCAGGGATCCGATTACCGACATGTCTCTAGCCTAGGAGTCGAACACCGCGCATTTTTCCTCGGATGTTCTCTCGAATGTGAGCGCCGAAGCCTCCCCGCACGCTCGGCGCAGATTCGCCAAGAACGCGCCGCGTCACTTCCGTCAGTGCGTGAGAGAAAGGTGATCCTGGATCGACAAGGCAACCGGGAAGTCCGCGTGCATCGGCACGTGCCGCCAAATCAATTGCCGATGGAATCAAGACGACGTCACGAATTCCCGCAAATCGCGAGAACGCCGACGTGATGTTCTCCCGAGCTGTTCCACCGTCACGGTGCCAGACCACGTTGTTGACACACACCGTGATTCGCGCATCTTCATTGATTTCCGTGAGGTCCGACCATAAACGAATGAAACGTGCAAGACCGACCGAATCAGCGCCGGCCACCGCAATGACATCCGTCGCGCTTCGAATGGCTGCGTGTGTGGCGGCATTCCGTCGGGGCGCCAACATGTCACTAGAGATTTCCTCGTCGGACTCGAGCGAGAACCCGACATCCAGAATCACAACATCAAATGTGTCACGCGAACAGGCAATCACGCGATCCAGGCGCTCGCGACTAATCTCGGGCCACCGGGTTGAACCGAGGATGCCCGTCACCACGTAAAGCGGATTTCCCTTGATGCGCACCTCATGGGCAAGGTTTCCCAACTCACTTCCTGTCAGTTCGTCCGATCCGGCGAGTCGGCACGCGCGCGCTATTCCCGGAGCTTCGTCAAAAATGCCGAGCCGGATCGCAACGGCGCCACCGTAAGTGTCGGCGTCAACAAGCGCAACGCGCACGCCTCGTTCCGCGAGCTTTGCCGCCACATTGAGCGCTACCGTCGTTCGCCCCGGCGCACCGGTCGGTCCCCACACAACAACAACACGCGGTTCAGACTTAAGGCCGCTTGTGGGTTCCTCGAATTCGAGTCGAGTGTCGGTTGGTCGTTCCCGCACCCCGGGTGGAGTAAACGAACGCGGTGGAGCCACTACTTCAACGCTGGGTTCGGCTACGGTCAACGTGGTGTTGACCCGTTCGACACGCGTGACAAAGCCTTCAATGTCTTTCCAGCCTTGCCAGGCACCGACCTTCTCCGAGACTCCGCACTCGCGAGCGTTGTCGTCGGCCATTCGATTCTCAATGACGGCAACCAGCACGATTCCGCGCGCATCGCACGCATCCACGACGTCGAGGGTCAGCGACTGTGGCTGGCCCGAAATCACAAGCACGTCAAACGGGTCGCGTCGAAGGCGTGCCGTCACGTCGGTTGCTGACAGTGCCCCGAGTCGCACGACCGTGTGACCGGCAACTTCTGCTTCGACGCACAACGGCTCGCCCTCATCCAGATCGATGGCACACAACACGCGCACGGTTAGCCCACCTGACTGACCGTCGGGACCACGACAATGTGCGCCCCATCGCCCTGTGCCACCAAAAGCGAACGCAGCGTGGCGCGTGGAATGAGGAGTTCGACCCTCATCGCGGTCTCGCTTGCGATTGAGTCGCCCTCGACTGTTCTGACAAACGTTGCTCCGGGCACGACAATTGCGCTTGAGCTGGGAACTTCACCAAATGGATCCGACAGGGTGGCCCAGACATCGACCGGCGTGCCGGGTGTCGTGTCTGCCGGAAGTCCGGAGGAGACATCCACGACAAGGCGCGTAGATGTGACTGCGGATGCACTTCCCACGACGCTGAGTGGCACGAACTCCCCCGCGCCAATGGTGCGCGTCGCGATAACCCCATCGGCGAGCGACCCTTGCGCAAGATAGGCGCCACGTGCGTCGGCAAGATTTGCTGGCACCAGTTCGAGGTTTGTCTCACTGAGTGCAGTCCCCGCAAGCACCGTACTTCGAGTGACGTAGACCGAGCTCCTGTGTGTAGCCGAGGTCACCACGAGGTAACCCGCGGTCATGGAACCGACGACCACGACAACGCCAATGACCAATCGAGGATCGAATCGGCGAGAGCGTGACGCGCGAGGGACAGTGAGTCGCACCATGGGCGGCCTTTCTAAATGTGAGGTACTCAATCAGATTCGTTCCTCAGAGTGAGGCGAAGTGGGTATGTGTCATCGTGGACACCAATCTGAAAAAATCCGGTGAGTTTTCCACAGCCGGGTGGCACCTACGCGATGGGCTCTCACACCGTGCATAGGGTGAGTCCATGACGGATTCAGATCTCGCGCGCTTCCTCTCTGTTGTCGATGTGGCGGAGATTCTCGGAGTCGACGTCACCGACGTCTCGGCACTTATCGAGACGGGTGAACTTGCCTCTTTTCGCGTAGGAGATCGTGGTCCGGTGCGCATCGAATCCGCTCAATTGGAGGCGTTCGTCGCTCATCGTTATGAAGCACAGCAACAGCTGCTTCGACTTCGCCAGGCGGAATTCAGCAACGTGAGTGATTTCACCGACGGTCGCCTGCTCTAGTCGTGCCGTGCCCACGGCCACGCCGACGAAGCCGTGAGGTCACACCAGAACGATGAGTTCAATGTGCGCGAGAGCGATGACACTCACCGTCGTGACGGCGTCGCTCGTTCGAGGTTGGTCTAAAGGGTGAACCGCGAGATCAAGGTGATCCTTGCCAACCCGTTCAATTGTCCCCGTCCACTCGCGGTCATGACTCACTAACGTCACTTGTCGTCGTCGACGACAGAGGTCTCGAAGCACGAATGCGATGCCAATACCCGATGACACACCGGCGTCCGCCACGGCGGGTGAGGACGTGCGACCTGAGTCTGTTCGTGACAGAACGCTGTGCTCACGATCTCGCAACCGTGGGCCAACGGCGTTACACGTGAGTGACCTCATGGCGCCCGTTGGCAGAAGGGCCGTTCCCCGTCTCGTTCCCGGCGACGTGATTTGCACGAGAGCCCAGTCGCGTCCCACACGCACAATTCGACACACAAGTGTCGTCAGAGATAGCGCGACAGTGACCTCATGAAGGGAAGATGGGCCACTCAGTAGGGCATGCAAGCGGTCAGCGAGCGTGAGTCGCGCAATTCGCAACCGTTCCTCATCACGGGCTAGATCTTCCAGTTCCGCATCGGTCTCCCGTTCGAGCTGATCTTCTAGGTCTTGAAAAAGTCTTTCCCATCGCATGGTCAGAAAGCTAGGAAGTGAATCCTGTGAATATCCCCGAGTTATCCACAGAAGTGCTGAAAATAGACTTTTGGTTTATCTGACCGTGATTATCTGTCTTCGCGTTATTTGCGGGACATCCCCCGACAACACCGAGTGACGCAGCTACCCACCAGTTCAATCACCTTAGGAAGCCCGTCATGTCGGCACTTCACAGCACTGCATTTCCCACTCCGCATCGCTCGGGAACGATCGAGCCAGCACGACAACGAGTCAACACCCGCAAGGCCGACTTCATCGAAGAAGACTTTTTCGGTCCGCAACCCACCTCAACCGAGTCGCTTCCCGACCCCAAAGTACTTGCCGAAAATCTCGCCCGCTGCGTGCTCGAAATATTGTCGGGGGCACGCGATCTCGAGCAAATCTCTCGCTGGGTCACTGACGACGTTTACCGGGTCTTGCTCACCCGCGTTCACGTTGCAAGTCGGGCCCGGGCATTGAAAAAAATCCCCGCGCATCGGCCAGCATTTTCGATTGGTTCCACAACCGTGTGTGCGCCTGCCGATGGCGTCGCAGAATGCTGCGTGATTCTGCACGGCAAGGCGCGCAGCCGTTCTATTGCCATTCGACTCGAGGGGCTCGACGGACGGTGGCGTGCCACCGCAATTCACGTGCTGTAGGGCTAGCGACCCTTTTCTTGCGCACGACGTTGAGCCCGATTGACGGGAGCGTCGGCCGTGGTCGGCTGGCCGAACGCACCGCGTGCGCCGGTCGCCGGAGCGGCCTGCGTGGGGGCAGGTTGACCGGTCGCCGCCGCAGCGGCGCGCTCCTGCTGACGCTGAGCCGCACGAGTGGCAGCCGCCTCAACCTGGCCACGCTGGTTGCGCACCTCGACGCTGCCGTCGGCGCTGGGCGCCGAGTAGCTGAGGTTCGACGTGGCCTCGTCACGGGCAAGACCCTTAGCGGCCACGCTCGGGTGAGCGGGGTCACCCGGAGCCTGCTGCACCTCGACTTCGAGGTTGAACAAGAAACCAACCGATTCTGACTTGATCGACTGCATCATGCCCTGGTACAGCGCGAAACCTTCGCGCTGGTACTCGATCAGCGGGTCGCGCTGTGCCATGGCGCGCAGACCGATGCCGTCTTTGAGGTAGTCCATCTCGTAGAGGTGGTCGCGCCAGCGGCGGTCGACAACCGACAACACCACGCGACGCTCGAGCTCGCGCATCGCTGCCTCGCCCATCATTTGCTCGCGACGGTCATACGCAATGCGCGCATCGGAGAGCACCTCGCGGGCGACGAAGTCGCGGTTGACGCGACCCTTGGCGCCGGCCTCGGCGATGACCTCATCGATTGTGATGGAAATCGGGAAGATGGTTTTGAGCTCGGTCCAGAGGGCGTCGAAGTCCCAGTCATCCCCATTGCCGACACCGGCGTGCTCGTTGATGACGTCGTTGATGACGTCGGTCAAGAAGATCTGAATGCGGTCGCGCAGATCGTCGCCCTCGAGAATGTGGGCGCGGTCGGCGTAGATGGCTTCGCGTTGACGGTTGAGCACGTCGTCGTACTTGAGCACGTTCTTGCGAATCTCGGCGTTGCGTGCCTCTACCTGCGACTGCGCCGAGCGAATTGCACGGCTGACGAGAGCCGATTCGATGGCCGTGTCGTCGGGAATGTTACTGCGCGACATGATGGCCTCGGCAGCACCCGAGTTGAACAGGCGCATGAGGTCATCGGTCAACGAGAGGTAGAAGCGGCTCTCACCCGGGTCACCCTGACGACCAGCGCGTCCACGCAGCTGGTTGTCAATACGGCGCGACTCGTGGCGCTCGGTGCCGAGCACGTACAGGCCACCGACGGCGGTGACGCGGGCCGCCTCATCCGCCACCTGCTTTTTGACCTTCTCAAAGGTCGGGCCCCACGCGGCTTCATATTCTTCGGGAGTCTCGGCCGGGTTGAGTCCGGTGGCGGCCAACTCGGCCACCGCGAGGAACTCGGCGTTGCCACCGAGCATGATGTCAGTGCCTCGACCGGCCATGTTTGTGGCAACAGTCACGGCGCCAAAACGACCAGCCTGCGCCACGATTGCGGCCTCGCGTGCGTGGTTCTTGGCGTTGAGCACCTCGTGACGGATGCCCTGCTTGGCGAGCAACTTCGAGAGGTACTCGCTCTTTTCGACGCTCGTGGTTCCGACGAGCACGGGCTGACCCTTGGCGTGGCGCTCGGCGATATCGCGCGCGACCATCTCGAACTTGACGACCTCGTTCTTGTACACGACGTCGGAGTTGTCTTTACGAATCATCGGACGGTTCGTCGGAATCGGAACGACACCGATCTTGTATGTGCTCATGAACTCGCCGGCTTCGGTTTCGGCCGTACCGGTCATGCCCGAGAGCTTCTCGTACATGCGGAAGTAGTTCTGCAGCGTGACGGTGGCGAGGGTCTGGTTTTCGGCCTTGACCTCGACGCCCTCTTTCGCCTCAATCGCCTGGTGGATGCCCTCGTTGTAGCGACGGCCGGCGAGAATACGGCCCGTGTGCTCGTCGACGATGAGCACCTCGCCGTTCATGACGACGTAGTCCTTGTCGCGCTTGAACAGCGCCATCGCCTTGATCGAGTTGTTCAAGAACGAGATGAGGGGTGTGTTGGCCGACTCGTACAGGTTGTCGATGCCGAGGTAGTCTTCGACCTTCTGGATGCCCGGCTCGAGCACACCAACCGTGCGCTTCTTCTCGTCGACCTCGTAGTCTTCGCCCTCAATGAGCGTCTTCGAGATGTTGGCAAACTCGCTGAACCAGCGGTTGGCCTCGCCCGACGACGGACCCGAGATGATGAGCGGGGTGCGCGCCTCGTCGATAAGGATCGAGTCGACCTCGTCGACGATGGCGAAGTAGTGCCCGCGCTGAACGCGCTCCGCCGACTGCCAGGCCATGTTGTCGCGCAGGTAGTCGAAGCCGAACTCGTTGTTCGTGCCGTAGGTGATGTCGGCCATGTACTGCTCGCGACGCTGTTGCGGGGTTTGCCCGGTCAGAATCACACCCGTGGTCATGCCCAGTGCGCGATACACGCGCCCCATGAGCTCACCCTGGTAGCTCGCGAGGTAATCGTTGACCGTGATGACGTGCACGCCGCGACCGGCGATGGCGTTGAGATAGGCCGCGAGCGTGGCGACGAGCGTCTTACCTTCACCGGTCTTCATTTCAGCGATGTTGCCGAGGTGGAGAGCGGCACCACCCATGAGCTGAACGTCAAAGTGACGCAGTCCGATGGTGCGACGTGCCGCCTCTCGAACGGCCGCGAAGGCCTCGGGGAGCATGTGATCGAGCGTCTCACCCTCGGCGAAGCGCTCCCGGAATTCTGCGGTTTCACCGCGAAGTTCCTCGTCGGTCAGGTGCGTGAAGCCCTCTTCGAGAGCGTTGATGGCGCGGGCGAAGCTTTCCAGCTTGCGAAGCGTGCGGCCCTCGCCGATGCGGAGGACTTTGTCGAGAATGTTGGCCACGTGCCTGATCTCCTAAACGGGAATGTCACCGGCAGGAATGAAGCCGGAGGGCGGTCCGCGCCACTTGCGCGAACCGCCCTCCATGCTACCCGTTTGGGCGGATAGGAACCTGAATCGACGACGCTCAGCTCGCCTTCTCGACCGCCGCCACCTCGTCGATGCCAATGACGCCGTAGTGCCAGCCTTTGCGGCGATAGACGACGCTCGGACGACCCGTCTCAGAATCGATGTAGAGGTAAAAGTCGTGCCCAACGGCCTCCATGTTGTAAAGAGCATCATCCAACGTCATCGGTGATGCCTCGAATACCTTTTGCCGAATCAGAATCGGCGAGTAGTCCTCGTCATCGTGCGGATTCTCGTGCTCGCCCGTGTCGATGCCGAGGGCTTGCGTTGATGCGGGGGTGACGTCGAGCCCCGCGAATCCATCGGCCGATGCCTCGTGCAACGACGTGAGGTGGTGTCCGCCCCCGCGATGCACCTTGCGCTTGTCTTTGGCTCGGCGCAATCGCTCGAGCAATCGCCCCAGCGCAAGATCAAACGCGGCGTACTTGTCTTCACCGTCGGATTCCGCTCGAACAATCGGACCGCGACCGACGAGTGTAAGTTCGACGCGATCACCGCCAATCAAACCTTTGCCACCGTGATGGCGACTGATTGTCACGTCGAGCTCGAGGGCCTTGTCCGAGAGCAGCTCGACCTTGTCGAGTTTCTCGGACACGTAGTTGTGAAAACGATCGGTGACCTGAATGTGACGGGCGACGATGTTGAGCTTCATATTGAGTGGCCTCCTCCGCGTATCGGCGTGCCACCCACTGACGTGTAGGCGGTTTCTTTCACGCCTCCTTGCATGAAACCTAGTCCTGTCGGTCTTTTCTGTCACGAGTTCTGACCACTTTCACAGACTCGCGTGTCGCGACCCGGCCAGCGTCGCACCGCGTGAGCCAAGACCACCGCGCCGAGCACCGACGCACCCGCTTCGTGCAGGGCTCGAGCCATCTCCGTGAGGGTCGCACCCGTGGT
>CANGKD010000024.1 GCA_947454495.1 Actinomycetota bacterium | reverse complement strand
TTGGCCGCGAAGAGACCGAGCTCATCGAGTCGGCGTGAAACATCTGACTCGTCACCACCAATGACGGCGCTCATGCCCGTTGCAATCTCAGCGGCAGCCTCTGCCATGGCGCGACCGCGAAGACCCACCAAGCGCACCGCGTCGTGAGCGTCGAGCACGCCAGCGCCCGCTGCGGCCGTGAACTCACCGACGGAGTGGCCGGCAATTCCTGTGGCCTTGGACAAGTGATCGGTGTCTGCCAACGCATCGAGCGTCAATATTCCCGCGGCGACGATGAGCGGTTGAGCGATTTGCGTGTCGCGAATCGTGTCGGCGTCGCTGACGGTGCCGTGTTTGACGAGATCCACTCCGGCAGACTCCGAGAGTGACTCAAGTAGCGCTTTGCTCCCGGAGTCAGCAATCCACGGTTCAAGAAAACCGGGTGTTTGCGAACCTTGACCCGGGCAGACAACGACGATCATCCGCACACCTTCCGTTTGGTCTAGCTCTCGCCGCCAGCGGAACCCGTGGTTCCCGCCGTGACGTCGAAGAGTCGGTACTTGTCGATTGCCTCGCGAATGGTGGCACGTTCGACGATGCCCTGCTCGGCGAGCGAGAGCAACGTGCGAACGACGATGGATGGTCCGTCGATCAAGAAGTGACGTCGTGCCGCTGCTCGCGTGTCGGAGAACCCAAAACCGTCTGCTCCGAGCGTGGCAAATGAACCCGGAACAAATTCGCGAATCATTCCCGGCACGAGGTGGTTGTAGTCGGAGACCGCCACGATGGGCCCTGCCGTGTTTGCGAGCTTGCGCGTGACGTAGGGAACGCGAGGCTCATTCGTCGGGTCGAGAAGGTTTGCCGACTGTGAGTTGATGCCATCGCGTCGAAGCTCAGACCATGACGTGACAGACCACACGTCGGCTGAGATTCCCCAGTCTTGCGCGAGGAGCGACTGGGCCTCCAGGGCCCACGGAACTGCGACTCCCGACGCAAGAATTTGCGCCTTGTGGCCACTCGCTGACGATTCATTGAGCAAGTACATGCCCTTGACAACGCCCTCGATGTCGAGGTTTTCCGGCTCAGCCGGTTGCACGATGGGCTCGTTGTAGACCGTGAGGTAGTACATGACGTTGGGGTCCGGGTGATCTCCGCCATACATGCGGTCAATTCCCGAGCGAACGATGTGGCCGATCTCGTAACCGTAGGCCGGATCATAGGAAACGACTGCGGGGTTGGTGAAGGCGATGAGCGGCGAGTGTCCGTCCGCGTGTTGCAATCCTTCACCGGTAAGTGTGGTTCGACCGGCCGTCGCACCAATGACGAATCCGCGAACCATTTGGTCGCCCGCGAGCCAGAATGCATCCCCCGTGCGCTGGAATCCAAACATCGAGTAGAAGACGTACACCGGAATGAGCAATTCGCCCTGGGTTGAGTACGACGAACCGACGGCCGTAAATGCAGCGAGTGCGCCGGCCTCATTGATGCCGACGTGAATGATGGTCCCCGTGGGGTCTTCTTTGTAGGCCAACAGCAGGTCGCGGTCAACCGAAATGTAGTGCTGACCGTTGGGGTTGTAGATCTTGGCGTTCGGGAAGAAGGCATCCATTCCGAAGGTTCGCGCTTCGTCGGGAATGATCGGCACAATCCGAGGACCAAATTCCTTGTCGCGGATCAGATCCTTGAGAAGGCGCACAAACGCCATCGTCGTGGCAATCTCTTGAGTACCGGAGCCCTTGGCGGCGATCGCATAAGAGCTCTCATCGGGAACGTTGATGTGGGTGTACTTCGAGCGGCGCTCCGGCACATAACCGCCCAGTTCGCGACGGCGTTCGTGCAGGTACTGAATGTGCGGATCATCGTCACCGGGCTTGAAGTAGGGCGGCAGGTACGGGTCTGCCTCGAGTGCCGCATCCGTGATCGGAATCTTCAAGAAGTCGCGCACCTGCTTGAGGTCTTCGAGCTTGAGTTTTTTCATCTGGTGCGTTGCGTTGCGACCCTCGAAGTGCTTGCCGAGCCCATAGCCCTTGATGGTGTGGGCGAGGATGACGGTCGGCTGACCCTTGTGTTCCGACGCGGCCTTGAACGCGGCGTACACCTTGCGGTAGTCGTGTCCACCGCGGCGCAGACCCCAGATTTCGTCATCCGAGTAGTTCTCGACAAGTTTCAGGGCGCGTGGATCGCGGGCGAAGAAGTTCTCGCGCACGAACGCACCGTCTTCGGTCTTGTATGTCTGAAAGTCACCGTCTGGCGTGACGTTCATCAGCGTGCGTAGCGCGCCCTCGTCGTCGCGTTCGAGTAGGTCATCCCATTCCCGACCCCAAATGACCTTGATGACGTTCCAGCCTGCACCACGGAAGAAGCTTTCGAGTTCCTGGATGATCTTGCCGTTGCCGCGCACTGGTCCGTCGAGGCGTTGCAGGTTGCAGTTGATGACAAAGTTCAGGTTGTCGAGGCCTTCGTTGGCCGCCACCTGTAACTGACCGCGACTCTCGACCTCATCCATTTCGCCGTCACCCAAGAACGCCCACACCTGCTGGTCGGACGCATCCTTGATGCCGCGGTTGGTCAGATAGCGATTGAGTTGCGCCTGGTAAATCGCGTTGATTGGGCCGAGACCCATCGACACGGTGGGAAACTGCCAGAACTCTGGCATGAGTCGAGGGTGGGGGTACGAGGAGAGTCCACCGCCGGCGTGCGATTTTTCTTGACGGAATCCGTCAAGCTGAGACTCGCTGAGGCGACCCTCGAGGAATGCCCGAGCATAGGCTCCGGGAGATGCATGACCCTGGTAGAAAATCTGGTCGCCGCCGCCAGGGTGATCCTGGCCACGGAAAAAGTGGTTAAAGCCGACTTCGTAGAGCGACGACGACGAGGCGTAGGTGCTGATGTGCCCACCGACGGAGATGCCTGGACGTTGCGCACGATGCACGAGCATGGCTGCGTTCCAGCGAATCCAGGCGCGGTAGCGACGTTCAATCTCTTCGTCGCCGGGGAAGGCAGGTTCGTCTCCGGGAGCGATCGTGTTGATGAAGTCCGTGGTCGGCACCATCGGCACACCAAGATGCAATTCTTTCGAGCGACGCAACAGGCTCAGCATCACGTTGCGGCCACGTTCGTGTCCGGAATTCTCGACGACGCCATCCAACGACTCGAGCCACTCTGCGGTTTCGCTGGGGTCGGTGTCAATGTTGGTGACGGAATACGGGTCTTGGTCGTTAACGGTCACGCGCTGCACTTTCTTCTCTGTGCGGACAGATCATGTCCGCGCGCCCACTGCTGGAGGCAGGGTGTTGCCAGGTGCGTTCGAGAGGGCGACGGGTTAACACTACTGAACGAATATGCTTACCTCACGTTCGTCACGAAAGGCAGAATACGCATGATCCAAGCTGGCACTCTCGCACCCGACTTCACCCTCAAGAATCAGTTCGGCGAATCGGTCACCCTCTCCTCATTCCGTGGAGTCAAACCCGTCGTTCTCGTGTTTTTCCCCCTCGCCTTCAGCGGAATTTGCACGGGTGAACTGTGTGAAATTCGTGACAACTTGGGCATCTTTGCTGACAGTAATGTCGAGCTCTTCGGAATCTCGGTCGACTCGTTCTACACTCAACGCGCGTTTGCTGAGAGCCAGAACTACGACTTCAACTTGCTCGCCGACTTTTGGCCGCACGGCAAGGTTGCTGCTGACTTCGGCGTTTTCGTTGAAGAGCAAGGATTTGCCAACCGCGCGACCATCGTCATCAACAAAGATGGCCACGTTGCGGCCAGTTTCGTTACCGCGCCGGGACAGGCTCGAGAGTTTGCCGCTTACCGCGAGGCATTGACCGCGCTGGTCTAATTCAGTCTGTAGTCTTGTCTCCTGACAAGAGGGCCTTTAGCTCAGTTGGTAGAGCGCCACGTTTACACCGTGGATGTCATCGGTTCGAGCCCGGTAGGGCCCACTTCTCGGTAAGGTACGACTGTGAGAGACACGTCTGTACCCACACCGGCCATCGTGGATGCGCGCCTGATTGAGGCGCCCTTTGAGGTTGTTGTCCTCGCCGAAAAATCTCGTCGGGCGCAACTGGCGACAGCAGAAGACGCGACTCAGCACGAAATGCTCGGCATGGTCGAGTCGGAGGTCGCGGCGCCGAGTGCCCGTGAGCAACGGCGCGCCGCCAAGGCTGCTGAGAAAGAACGGAAGCGTCACGCGAAGGTGACGGCAAAGGCCGAGACTAAGGTGACGGAAGAGTCTCAGGCTAAGGTCACGGAAGAGGCTCAGGCTAAGGTCACGGCAGAGGCCGAGGCGGGGGTGGAGTCGGAAGCCAACGTTGAGCTTGATGTGTTCGACGAAGCGAAACAGGCGGAACCCGAACCGATGATGGCACCGAGCGCCGATGCGGGGATGCTCGCACCCCGGGCGACCTCAAGCTTTGATGAGCTCATGGGGTATTCGGAAAAGTGACCACCATCGGCGATCTCTGCGTTGTTGTAGAACAACTGTGGCCAGAAAGTGGCGCCGAGCCCTGGGATTCTGTGGGCCTCGTGGTGGGTGGCCGCGGCGCGACGATCTCACACGTCCGTCTCTGTGTTGACGTGACGCCGACCGTCATTGACGACGCGGAGGCCTCGGGCGCTGACTTTCTCATTGCTCACCACCCGTTGCTTTTGCGAGGCGTAACAACGGTTGCCGAGGAAACCTACAAGGGTGCCTGCATTGCGCGGCTCATCCAGAACCGAATGGGCCTGCTCGCCGCCCATACGAATGCGGACGTCGTGGAATCCGGCGTTTCGGACTCCATCGCGTCCGCCCTGAAGCTGACATCTGTGGCGCCCATCGTGCACGGATCGTCGCCCTCGAGTGGAATTGGTCGTGTCGGGAATCTTGCGCAGCCTACGCCCGTCGGTGTGCTCGCTCGAACGCTTGCCACACTGCTTCCCGCGACGGCACAGGGCATTCGAGTGTCCGGTGAGTTCGAGCAGCTGGTGAGCCGTGTGGCCCTCTGCGGGGGAGCGGGAGACAGCCTGCTCGGCGAACCGGAGGTTCGCAACGCGGATGTGTTCATCACCAGCGACCTGCGGCATCATCCTGCGTCGGAGTTTCGGGAATGGGCCAAGCTTGAAGCCGGCCCTGCGCTCATCGATGTTTCGCATTGGGCCAGCGAATGGCTCTGGCTTGAAACGGCAGCTGCACAGCTACGGGAGAAAATCCCCACGCTCACCGTTTCCGTCAGTGACGTGCGAACCGACCCGTGGGATTTTCTCGTCGTACAGTAATCCCGACCCACGCTCGAGTCTTTCGGGCGCAACAGAACCACTGAGGGCTCATCATGAAGGCTTCACCAGAACACCAGCGACTTCTACTCGATCTGCAGAAGTCGGATACTCACGATCGTCAGCTTGCGTATGCAAGCGACCATCTGCCCGAACGAGAGACAACGGCTGCGCTGCGTGCTCGACTCACCGAGAGTGCAGCCGACTTTATTGCACGTCAGGGTGCCGTCGAAGATCTACAAAAAGAGATTGAGCGCATCGAAGCGGACGTGGCCGTCGTGGCGGACAGAATCGCACGTGATCTCGAGCGTGAGAACCACACGTCGAGTGCCAAGGATGCGCAAGCCATTGAGGCCGAACTCGCTAGCCTCACCGTGCGTCGGTCGAATCTTGAGGAGATGGAACTCGAGGTGATGCAGCGTCTCGAGGACGCACAAGCGGCGCTCTTGGAACTCACGTCGGCACGCGCGTCGTTGCAGGCGGAAATTGACGACGCGCAACGCGCGACCCAAACACGAGTGGATGAGATTGCGCGCGAGCGTGCGGAACTTGCCACGTCACGTGCGGAACTCGTCGCTCGAATCCCTGCCGACCTCATCGAACTCTATGAACGTCAGAGGGATCGGTATGGCATAGGTGCTGCGTTGCTCACCCGTGGGATCTCGGGAGGCAGCGGAGTGGCATTGAGCGAAACGGACCTTTCGAAGATTCGAACGGCCGACCCCGACGACGTGATTCTGTGCCCAGACAGCAATTGCATTCTTGTTCGCACGGAAGAGTCGGGACTGTAATGCCTCAGTTGATTGTCGAGGCGGATGGCGGTTCGCGCGGTAATCCCGGTATCGCGGCGGGCGGCGCAGTCGTCATCGATGAATCGACGGGCCTGGTTCTCGCTCAAATTGGTGTTTACGTGGGGCATGCGACGAACAACGTTGCCGAATACTCCGGCATGGTTGCCGGTCTGAAGTTCGCCGTGGAGCACAGTTCCGACGATGTGACAATTCTCGTTCGAATGGATTCGAAGCTCGTCGTTGAGCAGATGTCGGGAAGATGGAAAATCAAACATCCTGACATGGCGGTCTTGGCAGCCGAAGCCCGGGCCGTGATCGCGCACCGAACAGTGTCGTTTGTATGGGTGCCTCGATTAGATAATGCTCGGGCGGATGCGGTGGCGAATCGATCGATGGACCTCAAGGAATCATTCGTTCTACCCGCAAATTAGTCTCCACGCGTCCCATGGCCGGCCGAGCGCGTAAACTCAGACTCGCGAATGGGTCGGCAAGGCGATCGCGGCACGCGTCACGCGTGACGAGGAACGTCCGGGCTCCACAGAGCAGGGCGGTGGGTAACACCCACCCGGGGTAACCCGCGAGAAAGTGCAACAGAAAGTAAACCGCCTCCCGAGAAATCGGGCGGTAAGGGTGAAACGGTGGTGTAAGAGACCACCGGCGGAACGAGCAATCGTTTCGGCCAGGTAAACCTCGCCCGGAGCAAGGTCAGACAGAAAGCGTTCGAGGGCTGCTCGCCCGAGCTTTCGGGTAGACCGCTAGAGCGACACGGTGACGTGTCGCCGAGATAGATGGTCGTCGACGGCCTGATTCAGGCCCGAACAGAACCCGGCGTATCAGCTGGCCCATTCGCACCCCCGTCGTTGGAAACTCGTTAGTGGTGACGTGGGCCGTCGGCGAGCGCCGCTGCGCCAAGAATTCCCGCGCGATTGAGCAACGTTGCCGGAATGATCGGCGTGCGCAGATTCAACAGCGGCAAGAATTGGTCATGACTCTTCGAGACCCCACCACCGACGAGAAAAAGATCTGGCGAAAACAACATCTCGACATGCGAGTAGTAGCGCTGCAGTCGCACGGCCCAGTCGGCGTAGGAGATGCCCTCTCGCTCGCGCACAACCGCCGAGGCACGTGTTTCTGCGTCATATCCGTCGATTTCAAGGTGACCCAGCTCGGTGTTGGGGATGAGCACGCCGTCGTAAATGAACGCGCTCCCGATTCCGGTGCCGAGCGTCGTCATGATGACGAGCCCATCTCGGTCTTTGGCGGCCCCGAATTTGACTTCGGCAAAACCCGCCGCATCCGCATCGTTGATGAAGAGAATTTCGCGGCCCAGTTGTTCTTCGAAGAACTTCTCTGCTTCAAAGCCAATCCACCGCTGTGAGATGTTCGCCGCCAGCATCGTGACGCCGTGGCGAATCGCGGAAGGAAAAGCAACTCCAATGGGGGTGTTTGATGGCGCACCCAACTGCTCGACAATGTCTCGGGTCACGGTGGCAATATCTTCGGGTTCCCCGCCTTCGGGCGTAAGAATGCGTATCCGTTCGCCAACAAATTCACCCGACGCCACGTCGACAAGCCCGCCTTTGATACCGGTTCCACCGATGTCGATTCCGATGCTGAGACGGCTCATGAAGTTCCTTTAGAGAGTGGGGAGAGTCAAGGTAAGAATATCGGCGCCACGCTCCGTAACGACGACAGTGTGTTCAAACTGTGCCGTGAGCGCGTGGTCTTTTGTCACCACGGTCCAACCGTCGTCCCACATGCTCCATTCGTACGTTCCGAGCGTCAGCATGGGTTCGATCGTGAACACCATTCCGGGTTCCATCACATCGTCATACAGCGGCGACGAGTCGTAATGCGGAATGATGAGCCCGCTGTGAAAGTGGGTGCCGACGCCGTGCCCCGTGAAGTCACGCACGACGCCGTACCCGAGCCGTTCGGCATAGCTCTGAATGGCTCGACCAATCACGTTGACCTGTCTTCCCGGTGCCACCGCTTTGATTCCCCGATTGAGCGCCTCGCGCGTATGGTCGATGAGGTTTTGCGCCACGTCAGAAACCTGACCGACCGTGAACATCCGGTTCATATCACCGTGAAAGCCGTGCCAGTAAGACGTGATGTCGACGTTGACGATATCGCCCTCGTCGAGCACCGTGTTGTCGGGAATTCCGTGACAAATCACTTCATTGACCGACGTGCAGCATGACTTGGGAAATCCGCGGTAGCCCAGAGTGGATGGGTAAGCTCCGTACGACGTCACGACCTCGTGAGCCAGGGCATCGATCTCATCGGTCGTCATGCCCGGTGCGATGGCATCCCCAATTGCGTCGAGCGCTCGTGATGAAATGTTGCCCGCATGTCGAATCTGCTCAATTTCATCTGCGGAGTAGATATTGGTGCCGGCGTAACTTGCCGGGGCGGGTTTGCCGACGTATTCCGGGCGGGCGATGTCTGGGCGCACGGGGCGAGGTGGCGCGAGAACGCCGGGAATGAGCAAACCAGAAGCGTCCTTGGGCATAGAATCCAGTCTATGAGCGGTGTTGCGGAAGAGAGTTACTGGTACAACATGAAGACGGGCGAGGTTGAGTTCGGCTTCGAGTCCCCGTCGGTAGACCGGGTGGGGCCGTTCGACACGCGAGAGGCTGCTGAGCATGCCCTCGAAACGCTTCGTGCCAACAGCGAAAAATGGGCCGCCGACGAGGCCGACAACGCCTAACAGCTAGTCGCGCGCCGCTCGGGCCGTGTCCTCGGTGTACGAGTGCTCCGGGCCGGGATACGTGCCGTTTTGCACCTCATCTCGGAAGGTGCGGGTGGCCGCACCGAGCACGTGCGCGAGGTTTGCATACTGTTTGACGAAGGTAGGCATTCGGCCCGTTGCAAGCCCGGCGAAGTCCGTCCAGACCATGAGCTGGCCGTCTGTGTGTGGTCCGGCGCCGACACTGATTGTCGGGATGCGCAACTCGCTCGTAATCGTGCGTGCAAGCTCGGCAGGCACCATCTCGAGCACCACGGCGAAGGCTCCGGCTCGCTCGACGGCTCGCGCATCCTCGATGACACGTTCTCCGTCGTTGCCGCGGCCCTGCACCAGCATTCCGCCCAGACCATGCTCACTCTGCGGGGTGAAACCGACATGGCCCATGACAGGAATCCCCGAGTCGACGATGCGTCGAATCATCGATTCGCTCCGGACTCCGCCCTCGAGTTTGACGGCATGAGCGTGAGTTTCCTTCATGAAGCGCATAGCGGTACGAAGGGCCTGTTCTGGGCCTTCCTCATAGGAACCGAATGGAAGGTCGGCGATGACGAATGCTCGCGTGACCGCCGTTGCCACGGCACGTGCCAATGGAATGAGCTCGTCGACCGTGACGGGAAGCGTGGAGTCGTAGCCAAACACAGTGTTTCCTGCGGAGTCACCGACGAGGAGAAAATCGATACCGGCGTCGTCAAAAATCTTCGCCGTCAACGTGTCGTAACTCGTGAGACCCGTGATTTTGTGTCCCGACGCCTTTGCCTGCGCAAAGTGTCGAGTGCGGACTCTTTTACGTGCCTGATCGGACGGCGTCGGGGCGCTCATGCGTCGAGTCTACGACCGATAGAAAGTGACGGGCAGGCGACGGTCACGCCCAAACGCCATGCCACTGATCTTGGGGCCAATGGCACCCTGACGGCGTTTCCATTCCGCGCGGTCAACGAGAGCAATAATGCGGTCAACGGTCTCTGCCGAGAAACCCAGGGCAATGACTTCGTCTCGCCCCAGTCGTCTCGTGATGTACGCGTCGAGCAGAGCATCCAATTGGTCATACGGTGGCAACGAATCTTGGTCAACTTGACCGGGGCGAAGTTCAGCCGAGGGCGGTTTCGTGATGGAATTCTCGGGAATCGGAGGAGTTTCACCGCGCGCGTTCGCCTCGGCATTCCGCCAGCGAGCTAATTCCCACACCATCGTCTTTGGAACATCCCGAATCGGAGCGAAACCGCCAACCGAGTCGCCGTAAATCGTGGAGTAGCCGACGGCAATCTCGGTCTTATTGCCGGTGGTGAGCACTAGGTGACCACACATGTTGGACAGTCCCATCAAAATCACTCCGCGCATACGCGCTTGGAGATTTTCTGCAGCGACGCCGGTCAGTCGCAACTGTGATTCCACGGGACCAACGACGTCGGCAATCGCCTCTTCGAGCAAGTCGATGCCGAGTCGTTGAGCCGCATCGTGTGCATCTGATTTCGAGTGTTCACTCGACCACTGGCTCGGCATCGAGACTCCAACGACTCGGTCGGAGCCGAGGGCATCGACGGCTAAAGCTGCACACACGGCTGAGTCGATGCCGCCGGACAGCCCGAGAATCACCGAGGGAAAACCGTTCTTCTCGACGTAGTCACGAAGGCCGAGAACGAGTGCCGACCACACTCGAGCGAGCTCGTCGTGTGGTGATTGGTGCGTCGTCACCGTGATTGTCGGGGATGCGGGATTTCCGTGACCACACTCGACGACCGTGTGGTCGCCGGTCAGCACGCTGCGGTCGACGTGCGCGGGGAGCTCGAGGTCGCAGAACAGGATGTCGGGCTCAAAGCTCTTTGCGCGAGCGAGCACCGCACCACTCTGGTCGACGACGAAACTATCGCCGTCGAAAACGAGATCGTCTTGACCGCCCACGAGATTGAGGTAGGCAAACGGAGCGTCAACAGCGGCCGCTCGTCGTGTGACAAGAGGAAGGCGCACGTCGTCCTTGTCTTGCTCAAATGGGGAGCCGTTGAGCACAACCACGAGCCCCGGTTTAATGACGGCGAGGCCGTCACACACTCCACCGTCGCGCCAGACGTCTTCGCAGATGAGCACGGCAACGTCGATGTCGCGCACACGCACGAGAAGATGTGCCGACCCAGGAATGAAGTTTCGGTACTCGTCAAACACGCCGTAATTGGGGAGGTGATGCTTGTTGTAAATGCCCACCACGCGTCCTCGAAACAGCACGGCCGCCGAATTGTGGGCGATGGCAGACGGCGTCGTCGCGTGCTCCGACGCGGGCGTCCCGACGGGGCCGTGAGGAAACCCAACGATAACCGGAATCTCACCAGCTCCCGCCGCGTCGATTTCTGACGCAAGGTGCTCCAGCGCAACGCGCGCGTGTTCGAGAAACTCTGGTCGTACGGCGAGATCCTCAATGGGATACCCCGATAACGCCATTTCGCCGAAGACTACGAGGTCGGCGCCCCGGTCATGTGCGTGCCTGACGTTTGTCAGAATGTGCGCTAAATTGCCCCGAAAATCGCCCAATCGTGGATTGGTCTGCGCGAGCGCGACCCGCAAGTTCGGCATACGCATTAGCCTAGTCTCGACGGCAAGAAAGGCTGAGGCGAGCATGGACAAGCAGCAGGATTTCGTTCTTCGAACCATTGAAGAACGCAGCGTGAAGTTTGTGCGCCTGTGGTTCACCGATGTGCTGGGCACGTTGAAGAACGTCGCTGTTGCGCCCGCCGAAGTAGAGGGCGCATTTGCCGAGGGCGTGGGGTTCGACGGCTCCGCGATTGAGGGACTCACGCGACTCTACGAGGCAGACATGCTCGCGCATCCTGATCCGTCATCGTTTCAAATTTTGCCGTGGCGAGGCGACGTCGATCCGACGGCTCGCATGTTTTGCGACATCACGACGCCCGACGGGCTGCCCGCCGTTTCTGACCCACGTCACGTGCTCAAGCGCACCCTCGCCAAGGCGTCAGAAAAGGGATTCACGTTTTACACGCATCCCGAAATTGAGTTTTATCTCCTGAATAACAGCGATTGGGAGAACGGGGGAGCTCAACCCATCGACCAAGCGGGTTATTTCGATAACGTTCCCGGAGGAGTGGCGCATGACTTCCGTCGTCGCTCGGTGCGCATGCTCGAAGACATCGGCATTTCGGTCGAATTCAGTCACCACGAAGTCGGACCCGGTCAGAATGAGATTGATCTTCGATATGCAGACGCATTGACTACTGCCGACAACATCATGACGTTCCGCACGGTAATCAAAGAGGTCGCCATGGAACACGGCGTTTACGCGACGTTCATGCCCAAACCCTTCGCCGAACACCCGGGGTCGGGTATGCATACGCATATGTCGCTCTTCGAAGGCGATACGAATGCGTTCTATGACGCCAGCGGTAAGTATCAACTCTCGAAAACCGGGCGTTCCTTCATCGCTGGACTTCTGCACTACGCGCCGGAAATCACCGCGGTAACGAACCAATTCGTCAATTCGTACAAGCGTCTGTGGGGTGGGGGAGAACCACCGAGTTACGCGACGTGGGGTCACAATAACCGCTCGGCTCTCGTGCGCGTGCCCGTATACAAGCCCGGCAAAGGTCAGTCGAGTCGCGTCGAGTATCGCGCAATCGACTCGGCCGCTAACCCGTACTTGGCTTACGCGCTACTTCTTGCGGCCGGCATGCGCGGCATTGAGCAAGATCTTGAACTGCCAGCCGAGGCTGAGGACAACGTGTGGGATCTCACCGACATGGAACGTCGCGCGCTCGGGTACCGGGCATTGCCACCGAGCCTCGCCGATGCAATTGAACTCATGGAGCAATCCGAGCTCGTTGCCGAGACGTTGGGCGAGAAGGTTTTCGACTACTTCCTGCTGAACAAGCGCCAGGAATGGGCGGCTTACCGCCAGCAGGTGACGCCCTTTGAGCTCCGCAACAACTTGCAGTCGCTCTAACCCCGGTCGGCGCTTGTGACCAGCCCATCGCTGACTGACCTGGCGAAGGCGGGGTTTGCGCACCTCTCCGATTCTCGGTCGCTCGTTGAAGAAATAAGCCGTGACTACGGTGTGCCGGTGAACGACTTGTTGGATGCCATCGTCGACGTCGCCGATCCCGATCGCGCGGTCATCGAACTCGAACGACTCTGTCGCACGGGGTCCGCACACGAGCAGCTTTTGCGCCTGCTGGTCTCTCCCAAAGCGTTCGTTCGTTTGCTGAGAATCCTCGGCGGTTCGTCTGGACTAGCAGCATTCCTACAGCGACACCCTGGCGCGATGGCCATTCTGTCTGATGAAAGCGAATTACCGTCGGCGGATGCCCTGCGCGCGTCGCTGCTCGATTCCGTTTCGGCACGCGCGGGCGTGGCGCGCCTCAACGGCGAACGCGGTCGCACGTCACTCCGGATGCGCTATCGCGAGGAGCTCGCCCGCATTGCGTCGTTCGACTTTGCCGCACCAGACCCGACCGCCGTGGTGCAGGAAGTGTCATCGACCTTGGCCAGCCTGGCTGATGCCACGCTGGAAGCAGCCTTGGCCGTCGCGCGTGCCGATGTGGTCGATGGCTCGACAACGGCTGAGGACATCGCGCAGGTTCGTTTTGCCATCATCGGAATGGGTAAGTGTGGCGCGCGCGAGTTGAACTACATCAGTGATGTCGACGTCATCTTTGTCGCGGAGAGCGCCAGTGAGGAATCACTGTCGACCGAGCGCGCGCTCACGATTGCCACGAAACTTGCTCAACATGTCATGCGCATTGTGTTTGAGGCAGGAACCGAACCCGGGCTGTGGGAGGTCGATGCAAATCTTCGCCCCGAAGGCAAGGCCGGTGCACTCGTGCGCACCCTGGAAAGCCACCTCGCCTATTACGACCGGTGGGCAAAAAACTGGGAGTTTCAGGCGCTGCTCAAGGCTCGGCCCGTTGCGGGCGACCCCGACCTCGGACGTCGCTACGTCGACACGCTCGCCCCTTTTGTGTGGCGAAGCGCGAGTCGACCCGAATTTGTCGAACAGGTTCAGGCGATGCGTGAACGGGTGACCGCTCACATTCCCGCCGACGAGGTTGAGGTGCAAATCAAACTCGGACCGGGCGGGTTGCGCGACGTCGAATTCACGGTCCAGCTTCTGCAACTTGTGCACGGGCAGACCGACGAAAGTGTGCGTACGCGCGGCACTCTCGAATCACTCGCGGCGTTGGCGAGCAAGGGATACGTGGGACGTCCCGAGGCGGCCTCGTTTGCCCAGAATTACCGGCTCTTGCGCACTCTCGAGCATCGCATCCAATTGCGGGACCTCACTCGCACACACCTTATGCCCCGCGATGAAGATGCCGTTCGCGCCGTTGCCCGCGGCTCGCGGGTGGCCTCCACTGGTGAGGAACTACTCGAGGCGTGGCAACGCGTAAAACTCGAAGTGAGAGATCTGCACGAGCGACTGTTCTATCGTCCCTTGCTCGCTGCCGTCGCAACGTTGCCCGATGAAGCTCTCGTGATCACGAGCGAACAGGCCGAATCACGACTTGCAGCCATTGGGTTTCGCGACCCGCGCACGGCACTCACTCACATCGCCGCGTTGACGTCGGGGTTGCGACGACGGGCGGACATTCAACGCGCTCTTCTCCCCGTTTTACTCAAATGGCTGGCGGAAGGGCCGAGCCCGGACTCGGGACTACTCACGTTTCGGCGATTGAGCGAACAACTCGGTGAATCGCCGTGGTACCTGCGAATGCTGAGAGATTCATCCGGAGCGGCATCTCGCTTGATGACCATTTTGAGCGGGTCGAGATACATCGCTGATCTCGTGGAGCGCATTCCAGAGGCCGTTGCCTGGCTTGATGACGACGCCGACCTGACACCGCGCAGTCGCACGATGTTGGGCACCGAAATCGAATCCATAGTCGAACGCCACATCGGTGAAGACGGCGCCAAAGAGGCAAGAAAAGCACTCCAGTCGATTCGCCACCGCGAGATTCTGCGCGTGGCCATGGGCTCAATTCTGGGTGTCAACGATGACGCGACGACGAGCTTCGGGCTCAGCGCAATCATGGAAGCGACCCTAGATGGAGCTTTGCAACTTGCGGTCCGCGACGAGCCTCGCAACCCCGAAATCGCCATCGTCGCCATGGGGCGTTTTGGGGGTGAAGAGACGGGCTTTGGCAGCGACGCGGACGTGATGTTCGTCTACCGTGACACTCCTGCCATTTCGGGAAACGACGCCACACGTCGAGCCGAACGCATCGTGTCCCGAATCAAGGAAATTCTGGAAGACCATCGTGTGCCATTTGATCTCGACACTGATCTCCGCCCCGAAGGAAAGAACGGGGTCACCGTTCGATCGTTGGAATCGTATGCGGCCTATTACCAGCGTTGGTCGCTGTCGTGGGAAGCCCAGGCTCTTTTGCGGGCACGCCCGGCGGTGGGAAACGATGCTCTGCTCGCCGACTTTACGGCGGTGATCGAGCCGGTGCGATACCCCGCTTCTATGTCCGTTGACGACCTTCGGGAGATCCGTCGCATCAAGGCGCGCGTCGAGAAGGAACGATTGCCCCAGGGTGCGAATCCGACTCGGCACCTCAAACTCGGTCGCGGGTCGCTCTCGGATGTGGAGTGGCTCGTACAGATGTTGCAGCTCCAGCACGCCCACGCGCATCCCGAATTAAAGACCACATCGACGCGTGCCGCCATGCGGGCCGCAGTCGAAATCGGGCTCGTCTCACAATCCGACGCCGACGTGCTCATGGCTGCGTGGTATTTGGCTTCGCGAATTCGGAGCGCGCTGACACTGTGGGGGAGTCCAACCTCGGACATGCTCCCTATTGACCGGTTCGACCTCGACGGCGTTGCCCGGTTGATGGGATACCCAGCGCATAGCGCCGCGATCCTCGAGGAGGACTACCTCAGCGCGACCCGACGTGCCAGAACCGCGTTTGAGCGGTTGTTTTTCGAGGCCTAGTCCAGAGGCAGAAATGACGGATGGCCGTCCCCCATCACGGGGAACGGCCATCCAACAGTGGAGTCGTGACTAGACGCCGTAGTAGAGCTCGTACTCAAACGGGTGCGGACGCTGAGCGAGGGGCTTAATCTCGTTCTCACGCTTGTACGCGATCCACGTCTCGATGAGGTCCTTGGTGAACACGCCACCGGCCAACAGGAACTCGTGGTCGTTCTCGAGTGCGATGAGTGCCTCGTCGAGCGAACCGGGAACCTGAGGAATGTTCTTCGCCTCCTCGGGGGGCAACTCGTACAGGTCCTTGTCGACAGGCTCGTGGGGCTCGATGCGGTTCTTGATTCCGTCGAGTCCGGCCATCATCTGTGCGGCAAACGCCAGGTACGGGTTGCTGGCCGCATCAGGTGCACGGAACTCGATGCGCTTTGCCTTGGGGTTGGTGCCCGTGATCGGGATGCGGATTGCGGCCGAACGGTTACCCGCCGAGTAGACCAGGTTGACGGGCGCCTCGAAGCCAGGAACGAGTCGGTGGAACGAGTTCACCGACGGGTTCGTGAAGGCAATAACGGCGGGTGCGTGCTTCAAGAGTCCACCGATGTACCAACGAGCGATGTCGGAGAGTCCGCCGTAGCCGTTCTCGTCGTAGAACAGGGGCTTGCCTTCGTTCCAGAGTGACTGGTGGGTGTGCATGCCGGAACCGTTGTCACCGAAAAGGGGCTTCGGCATGAACGTTGCGGTCTTGCCCCACTCGTTGGCGGTGTTCTTGACGATGTACTTGAACTTGAGAATGTCGTCGGCCGCGTGAACCATCGTGTCGAAGCGATAGTTAATCTCGCACTGACCAGCGGTGCCGACCTCGTGGTGGCTACGCTCAACGTGCAGACCGGCATCCGCCAATTTAAGGCAGATGTCATCGCGGAGGTCGGCGAGCTTGTCAACGGGGCTCACGGGGAAGTAGCCACCCTTGTATGGAGTCTTGTTGGCGAGGTTTCCGCCCTCTTCTTCACGACCCGTGTTCCAGGCGCCCTCTTCCGAGTCAACGCTGTAGAACGAGCTGTGCTGATTCACGCCGTAGCGCACGTCGTCAAAAATGAAGAACTCTGCTTCGGGGGCAAAGAACGCGGTATCGGCGATGCCGGTCGACGCAAGGTATTTCTCTGCCTTCTTGGCAACCTGGCGAGGGTCACGACCGTAGATCTCACCGTTGCGCGGGTTGTAGATGTCGAAGATCATGACCAGCGTCTTCTCGGTGCGGTACGGGTCAAGATATGCCGTCGTGGGGTCCGGGATGAGCTGCATGTCTGATTCGTGAATCGACGCGAAGCCGCGGATAGACGAGCCGTCGAAGAGCTGGCCGACCGAGAAGAATTCCTCGTCAACCGTCTCGGCCGGAATGTTGAAGTGCTGCTGCACGCCAGGAAGGTCCGTGAAGCGAATGTCAAGGAACTTGACATCGTTGTCCTTGATGAACTTCAGGACCTCGGAAGAGTCTTTGAACATAGCTAATGTGCTCCGATGTGAGTGGGGCTTTCGACAGCGAGGGTGCTGCCGGAAATAACGCTAGAGACACGCCGTGACAGCGGGGTATCACCAATGTTTCCACCATGTTACAGGCGGTCGGGGCCCGGTTTACCGACGCCTAGACTTCTTGTCGTGGCCTTCCAGAAAAGCGGCTCTTCTCCCGCCCCGAGTTCGTTCCCCGGCGAGCGGTTGGGACTTCCACGCACTGGGGCTGGTTCCGTGGCCCGACCCGGACGTCGCATCGTCGCGCTGCTCATCGATTGGTGGCTTGCGCTTCTCCTGGTCACGCTCATCCGGGGTCCCGTGACGAGCGCGAGTGTTCCCGACGCGAAACTCGTCGCCGACATGCAGATGCAGTCCCTGATTGTTTTGGGAGTCTTTGCACTGTTGCAGATTCTCGGGATGATCGTCATGGGCGGGAGTGTCGGGCACCGACTCCTGGGCTGCTACGTTGCCCCGTTGCGCGGCGGCTGGGTCGGCGTTTGGCGCCCCATCGTGCGCAGCATCCTGCTCATTCTGGTCATTCCCGCGATTGTCTGGGATTCAGATCAGCGTGGTTTTCACGACAAAATCGCGGGAACCGTTTTGCTGCGCGCGAGATAACGTCGACGATTTAGTCGCCGGTTAGCGACGGTGGGACATGCGCATGCGACCGGGGTCAATGCCCTTGGGAATGGGAACGTTCGTCCCGAGTGAGGCGACGCGTGCATTGACGACCTGAACTTCGTTCCGGGTGAGCACTCGCTTAACTTTGGAGAGTGCCCATGAGAGTCGGTGCAACCGCACCTGACCTTCATCGGTGCCGACCGAAATGACGGTGATCGGCACGTTCGGCAAGACGCGGGCTAGTTTGCGCTTTTCGTCGTCGGCCATTGCGCGCGTGCGAGCCGCGGGACCTTCGGCGAGCAGCACAAGACCGCCCCGCCCAACGACCCGATAAATCGCATCCATGCTCTTGCGGTTCACAGCGATGGGCTCTTCGTTTCCGATCCAGCCACGACGGAGCGACGAACGAATCATGGCTCCGACGGCACCGGGCTGGCCCTCAATTTGCGAATAGGCAACGAATTCGGCCTTGCGGCCCAGAACGATGAGACCCGCCAGGACGCCCGTCATCAGTGCGACAACGCTCCACAGCAAAACGATGAACCAGGGCTGACTCAAGAGGGTTGTGACGGCAATGGCCACCGCGACAGGACCAACAAGGAGAAGCACGAGGAGCGGCGTGACGGTCTTGTCGCCCCGGGCGGTCATGCGATAGACCTGCCAGACCTGCTTCAGTCGGTTTTCGCGCTTCGGTTTGGGGGTCTTTTCTTTCGCCATGCCGTTCAGATTACCGTGCAATGCGAGCGCACGCGGGCAGTTTGCAGGTCAGCGACGTTGGTAGCTTTAGACGGCCTGGGAGAATCCCAATTCCGCCTCGGCAAGGTGTCGGAGATCATCCGGAATTTCTCGACCCTTGGCCACCATCGACTGTGCGTAGAGACGTCCAGCTCGGTACGAGCTGCGCACGAGCGGGCCGGAAAGAACGCCCAAGAATCCGATTTCTTCGGCCTCTTGCTTAAGTTCGATGAACTCTTCCGGGTGTACCCATCGCTCGACGGGGTGGTGACGC